>JBOHUC010000175.1:0-9924 GCA_050733935.1 Candidatus Eiseniibacteriota bacterium
GCCCGGTGCCGGGCCCGCCGCCGCGTCCGCCGGCGGGCGCACCTCGACCCCCGCAAAGAGGATCGTCGCGAGGAACAGAACGCTCACCCCGTACGTGGCCGCATCCAGATAGAGGGCCGTGCCCGGCCCGTAGCGGTCCACGAGCGGGCCGCCGAGCGCGGTCCCGAGCACGGTCGCGACGATTCCCGAGAAGACGAGGAGCGCATTCGCGCTGCTCCACGTGCCCTCGGGCACGAGATGCGGCGGAAGGGCGGAGCGCGCCGGAAGGAAGAAGCAATTGAGCGCGAACGCGAGCGCGACGAGGGCGAACACCGGCACGAGCGATCCCGTGGCCACGAGCGTCCACGGCAATGCCGCGACGACGAGCGCGCGTGCGGCGTCGGTGACGAGCAGGACGCGCACGAGCGGCAGGCGGTCGACGACCGCTCCCGCCCACGGCGAGAGCACGAGTGACGGCCCGAGCATGGCCCAGGCGAGCGCGCTCAGGAGAAACGCGGAGCTCTCCCCGCGCGCGGCGGCGTGCGCGGAGAGGAGGGCCACCAGGGCGAGATAGTTGAAGCGGTCTCCGGCGATCGAGACGAGCTGTCCGAACAGGAGCCCGCGAAACGCCGGGCGCGCGAGAACGCGCGAAAGGGACAAGCGGGACGGTTCCGCGCTACGAAGCGGGGCGGGCCATGAGCTCGCGATAGTACGTCTCGAGCCGCTCGGCGACCGAGGACCAGCTGAACTCCTCCGCACGGGCGCGGCCGCGGGCCGCCAGTGCGAGGCGCCGCGCGGGATCGCGCAGGAGGGAGGCGAGCGCTTCGGCGAGCGCTCCCGTGTTTCCGGGCGGGACGAGCACGCCGTCTTCCGGATGCTCGATCACCGAGTGGTAGCCGGGAATGTCGGAGGCGACGACCGGCTTCCCCGACGCCATGGCTTCGAGCAGCACGATTCCGAACGACTCGTTCTTGAGCGCGGGCGAGACCACGACGTGCGCGGAGGCGTACCACCCGGGAAGCTCGCCCGGCGGAACGGCCCCCGCGAACCGCACGTGCTCCCGGTCGCGCGCCGCCACCCGGCGCTCGAGCCACGGACGCAGGAACGAATCGCCGACCACGAGAAGCCGCGCTTCGGGAACGCGACGGCGGACTGCGGGAAATGCATCGAGCAGGACCGGCAGGCCCTTGCGCGGATCGAGCCGCCCGACGAACAGCACGTTGAGTCGCCCGTCCAGAAGGTCCGGACGCGGCGGCACGTCGGGATGGAAGCGTGCGACGTCGACGCCGTTCGGGATCACGCGATACTCGCCCGGAAAATGGCGGTGCACGAACTGCCGTGCGGCGTGCGAGACCGCAACGCGTCCGGAAAGCCTCTGCCAGTGGCGCGTGAGCGGACGGCGGAAGAGGCGGAAGAGCCGGCTGTCGTCGCCTGCGGCATGGAACGTTCCGACGACCGGTGCGAGAGCCGTCTCGCCCGTGAGGAGCGGAAGCGTCGGCGTGAGCGGTTGATGCACGTGCACGAGGTCGAACGGCCGCGTTCGCCACAGGCCGTTGAGGTCACGGCGCAGTCCGGGCCCGAGCGTGAGGTCGACGAACGCGCCCTGGAACGGCACGAGCACGCTCACGCCGAGCCGGATCACGTCCTGCGCCGCGTCATGCGTCGCGCCCACGCCGTCGCTCGCCGAGGCGCGCCTGCGTCCCGGCGGCCGACCGGTCACGATCGTGACCTCGTGACCGCGTGCGCGCAGCTCGCGTGCGGTGTGCGCGACGTGCTCGGTCACTCCGCCGAAGCGGGGATAGTAGGACTGGGTGACGAGCGCGAGCTTCACGCGGCCGCCGCCTCGGAGCGTCCTGGGCCGGGGTCCGGTGCTATGGCGGACGGGGCCGCGGAACGGGCGGTGAAGAACGGCCGGAACACGCACCAGCGGCCGGGGTCTTCGAGGATCGTGCGCTCGAGCCATGCGGCGACCGCGACGTGCGTGGTGTGCGGGTCCAGATCCGCGACGGCGAGCGGCTCGAGACGCACGTGATAGTGACCTGCACCTCTTGCGCCGCGATCACGCTCGCAGCGTCCCGCAAAGAGCGCGGCTTCCGTGCGTGCCGCAAGCCGCGCCGGTCCCTCCGGAAGGTCGACCGTGCGACCGGCGAGCGGAGCGGGGGCGAGCGCGCTCGCGACGTCCCCGTCGACGAGCAGCGCGACGACACCGCCGGCCCTGAGCGCGCGCACGAGCCGGAGGGCCGAGACATCGGGGCCCACGACGTCGATCCCGAGACGCTCTTTCGCGCGCGCGAGCGCGGGCGACCAGCGTGCGCTCATCTGGGTTCCCGCCACGGCCACGACCGGAAGGCCGCGCGCGGCGAGGGCCGCGGCTCCCCACTCCCACTCGCCGACGTGAGCCGCGATCAGGACGACCCCCCGCGTACGGGCGGCTTCCGTGAACGCATCGATACCCGTGACGCGCGTGCGGGCGCGAACCTCGTCCGCGGAAAGCTCGAGCAGCCGAAGCCATCCCGCGAGTGCTTCGACGTAGGAGACGAACGGTCGGGGAAGCGGAAAGCGCGCACCCAGAGCATCGCGGTTGGCGCGCACCGCGCCCGCGCGCGTCGGGTCGAGGCGCGACCAGAGGGTCCCGGCGGCCGCCGCGAGCGGGCGATCGAAGGAGGGCGGCAACGTCCGGACCAGGTTCGAAAGCAAGCCGAGCGCGGGTGGCAGCATGGCACGGGGAGTTAACCCGCCCGCGCCGGACCGAGTCAACCCGCTTCTCGAAGCGCCTGTCCGTCTTCGAATCGCCGCCCTGGAAGTGGTGTCCACTTCTAGAAGCGGGAGAGGAGCCGAAGCTCGACGCCGCGAAAGGCCGGAACCTCGTAGCACGTTCCGGCCGTGCACGCGAGCTGGAGGCGCCGCTCGCCGACGAACAGGAGCGCTTGCGTCGACCTCGTGATCCGGGCACTCGCATTGCCCGAGAGATACACCGAAGGCTCGCCCGGGCGGTCCGGGTCCTCGACCGCGGGATCGGTCGAGCGGTCCCACACGATACCGAGCGAGCCCCATTCCGCACGCGCGACCTGGAGCGACGTGTACCAGTCCCGGTACCCGACGCCCGGCGCGCGCACGGCGCGCAGGAATTCGACGTCCGCGCTCACGGACCAGACGGCGTCCAGACGGTGCATCGCGGAGCCGCCATAGATCTCGCGAAAGTCGATGAACACGTACTGGTCGAATCCGCGATCCCAGAAGAACGTCGCTTCGGTCCGGCCCGCGCCCGGGGAGGGCACGGCGAGCTCCACGTAGTGCTCTTCGTAGCGCACCGGGAAACCCGACGGGGCTCCGTCCGCGCGACTCAGGTTGATCGTGAACGCGCCCCATCCCGGTCCTGCCGCCGTCGCTTCGAGCTGGTAGCCCTGTTCGCTGGTCGCGTTCAGGACGTGCGTGTTGCGATTGAGCAGCGGAAACGCGCTCTCGCGGACGAGCGACGGAGGGTCGTTCGTGCCCAGTCGGAAGTCCTCGTAGTCCTTCCATTCGGCCGAGAGCGAGAACACGCCCCACAGGAGATTCGCCCCCGCGTAGAGCGCGTGTGGGACGTCGTCCCCGGTGCGGAACTTGAACCAGTCCGCGAACGACGCGTTCGTCTGCGCGTACTCGGCGTAGAGCGGAAGTGAGATCCCCGCGCTGCGCGTGACCCCGGCGAGCGCGAGCGGATCGAGCGCCGCGAAGCCCGAGCCGTGCTCGCTCGTGTTCGTGCCCGCGAACGTCGAAGCCGAGAAGCGCGCGTACGCAGCGCCCGCTCGTACGCCCGGCCGCGGCGTGACCTCGATCTGCCCTCCGCCCAGGTTTCCGGAGTGTCGCGCCGGACCGCCTTCGTCCTCGACCGCGGGCGATTCGGTCCCGCCGTTCGGCGATCCGAGGAGCCCGCGCACGGCGACCGGTCCCGCGCTCGCTTCGACGAGCGCTCCGTCGACGTCGCGCGCGAGCTGGTAGGGCGAATCCTCGCCCGGCGGATCGAGCACGACGCCCGGCACCTCGAACGAGCGGTGGATCAACCCGCTGCCGAGAATCGTGTAGAAGTTCCCGACGCGGGCGCGCACGCGCTCGTCGGTCCAGTCCGCGAAACGCTGCGTGACGGTTGCGTATTCGAACGTGTCCTGGCTGTTGCGCGCGGTCTCGAAGCGGAGCCCGAGCCGGAGGCGGTCGCGCACGTAGCCGAGGTCGAGACCGTCGTAGAGGGCCAGGCGATTCGTGGGCTGGGTGGGATCGAACGGATCGGATCCGACCCGCGCCTCGAGGATGTTCGACGCGCTCACCTGCGCGTGCGCGGGCACGGCGTGGAAGGCCACCGCGAACAGCACGAGTCCCGCGAGTGCGCGCCCGGAACGCCTCAACGGCCCGCCGCCCCGGTGTCCGTGGAGTCGGCCGCGAGGAGGGCTTCGATTTCCTTCGCGAGCCGGTCGCCTTCACCCGGACGGTAGCCCTCGTGAATCGCGATCACCTTGCCGTGCTTCCCGATCAGGAGGGCGGTCGGAACCGCGCGCACGTTGAAGAGCTCCTGAAGCCGACCGTCCCCGTCGAAGACGATCGGATACGTGAGGCCGAGGCGTTGTGCAAACGGACGGACGCGCGCGAGATTCCGCGGGCCGTCGATCGAGACTCCGATGACGGTGAGCCCGCGCGCCGCGTGGCGCTCGTGGAGCGCCTCGATCTCGGGGAGCGAGGCGATGCACGGCTTGCACCAGGTTGCCCAGAAGTCGAGGAGGATCGGGCCGCGTGCAAGGAGCGCGGGCAGGTCGAGCGTGCGATCGTCGACCGTCTTGAGCTTGGCCGGCATCCCGGCGGGTCCGGTCGGCTTTGCGTCCTCCGCCGCGCTCCGAATCGGAGCGAGCCCGAGCCCGAGAAGTCCGAGCGCGAGCACGAATCCAAACGCCGTGTCGCGTCCCGGGCGTCGTCTCAAGGCAGGTGCACGACGCGCAGCGTCACCGAAAGCCCGTCCGCGGTCCCCCGAATGCAGTAGAGGCCCGGGGCGAGACGCGCTCCCTCGTTCGTCGCGCCGCGCCACACGACTCGCACTCCGCTCTCCGGCGCGCGCCCCTGCCAGAGTGTTGCGATGCGGCGCCCGGCGGGGGAGAAGAGCTCGAGGCGCGCTTCCGATCCCACCGCCCTCGCGGGAATGCGGAAGACGACCGTGAGCGCCCCGCGAAACGGATTCGGGCTTCCGGACAGCGAAAGGCTCGCTGCCGCGGGTCCGTCGCCCACGCCGATCAAAGGATCGGTCACGAGCGAATCCACGGTGCCGCGGATCTGGTCCAGGTGATAGCGGTTCCCGTGCGGCCAGAGATCGGCTGCGTGATAGCGCACGATGCCCTGCTTGTTGATCACCACGTAGTTGTCCCACGGGCCGTAGAGCGTGCTCATGTTTCCGCCCGTCGCGGTCGCCGCGAGGAGGAGCAGGGGATACGTCGTGCCGGTCGAGGTCTTGAACGATCGGAGCTGCGACGGAGTCCCGTTGTAGATGTCCGCGCCGAGCACCTGCACCTGACCCGGGTGCGACTTCTGGTACGCCTGCCACAGGTTCTGTTCCACGGACGGACCGTCCGTGAGACAGAAGGGTCAGTTGTATCCCATGAGGAAGAGCACGACCACCTTGCCCGCATAGTCGCTCAGCGAACGCGCGGCGGGCGGCGGGGCATCGAGCTCGTCCTTCGTGAACGCGGGCGCGACGTCGCCCGCATGGACGACGGCGTGCGCGGGAGTCGAGAGAAGGCCCGGAAGCGAGAGCGCGGCGAGGGCGGCGAGGATGGCGAGCGGGTGTTTCATGGCATGTCCTCCGCCTGGGAGTTGGGACGCGGGCGACGGGAGCTCGGGATGGGGGAGTCCGGAACCGCTGTCTGCGCGCGCATCATTGTAAGGCGCACCGGGCGAAAGCGGTCACATTCTGGCCCCACGCCCGGGGTACGTTCGGCGGACCCCGGCGGATGCCCTCGAGCTCGATTCTCCTTGAGACAGTCGCCCCATCTCGCTGGAAGACTGTCGTTTCCCGGATCAGCCGGCGAGCCTGAACCGGCGCGTGACGGGTTCGCGCCGGAATTCTTAAGGATGGGGCACGCCTCGTGCAAACGGCACGAGCGGGCATCCCGCCCGATCCCGGGCCCGGGACCCCATGCAGGGCGCATTCCCGCGCGCCCGAACGCGCTCAAGGTTCCCCTCCCCCGGCCGATAACCCGGGCGAAAGGGCTTTCGGTTCTCGGAAGCGGTCGCGTTTCAAGGAGGAAATGCCGTGGTCGTCGTCTCGTACTCGGGCAAGGAAATCAACGCCAAGCTGGTCTATTACGGCACCGGTTTGTCGGGGAAGACGACGAACCTCGAGGCGATCTACGAAGCCGTTCCCGAGACCAGCCGCGGCAAGATGGTCTCGATGAAGACGCAATCCGACCGCACGCTCTTCTTCGACCTTCTGCCCCTCGACCTCGGCGAGGTCATGGGCTTCAAGACGCGCTTCCTTCTCTACACGGTCCCCGGACAGGTCTTCTACAACGCCACGCGCAAGCTCGTCTTGAAGGGTGCGGACGCGATCGTGTTCGTCGCCGACTCCGAGCGCGGCAAGATGGACGAGAACAAGGAATCGCTCTCGAACCTGCGCGCGAACCTGGCGGAGTACAAGGTCAACTTGGACGACCTGCCCTGGGTGCTGCAGTACAACAAGCGCGACCTTCCGGACGTGTACACGCCCGAGGAATTGAATCGCGAGCTCAACCCCGGGAACGTTCCCTGGGTCGAGGCGGTCGCGACCAAGGGCACCGGCGTGCTCGAGACGTTCCGTCTCGTGAGCCAGATGCTGCTCGAGCGCGTGACGAAGGATCTCAAGCGCTCGCCGGGCGCTTCGAGCCAGCGCGAAGTCGCTCGCCCGGCGCCAGCGGCCCCCGCGCCGCCTCTGGTCATGACGTCGCCGTCCGCTCCGACGCCCGGCATGGGGCAGGGGTCCTCGGCTCCGTCGGTCTACTCGCAGCCTGCGAGCCACCAGCCGCCGGCTCCCGCGCCCGCGGCTCCGTCGCCGTTTGCCACGACGCGCTCCGAGATGGGCGCGCAGCATCCGGCCGCGGAACGCGCCGAGCGCACCGCCGCACCTCCTCCCCCCGCGCGCTCGATGCAGAAGGAAGGTCCGGGACCGGTCATCGACAACGGGATCTTCCAGCGCGACGTTCAGGTTCCGAGCGAGAGCCGGATCGCGAAGCCCGCGTCGGCCGATCCGGGCGCTGCCGCCCGTGCCGCGCAGACCGGCGAGGCGCTCGTGGTGCCGATCACGCTCGACGGATCGGTGCGCGAGATCGTGCTGCGCATCGTGATCGAACAGCCAGAGAGCGCGAAGCAGGGACGATAGTCCCGTTCTCGAGCCCGCATGGCCCGCGCGAACACCGCGGGGCGGACGGGGCGCCACCGGCGCCCCGTCCTCTTTTTTGCGCGGACGGGAGGAAAGCTTTTGGAAAGGGCGCCGCGGGCGCCGGGTGCCGGGGTTGACAGCCCGCGCCCGCGGGCCCAGACTCGCTTGCGAGCGGTCCGGGAGCGTCCCGGACCGCCCATCCTTGGCGGAGGACGGATGCGCCTGGTTTCGATCTCCCTGGTCGTGATCGCCCTGGTCGCGCTGCCGGTGCGCGCGGAGCAGGCTTCCTCGTACTCGACCCCCGCGCCCGCGGCGTCCACGTTCTTCCCCGGCGGGTCCAGCGCGACGAGCGCATCGAGCTACACCATGCCCAAGCCGGGCTCGATCCTGCCGTCGTCCCTGTTCGATCCGAGCCGCTTCTCGATCCGAAACTCCTTCACCTACGGCTACACGTCGGGTGGCGGATTCAAGGGTTCGGCCGGCCTCTTCACGTCGAGCCTCGGCTACGTCTTGAAGCCCAACATGCGGTTTGCGGTCGACGTCGGTGCGCACATCAATCCGGCGTTCTCGGGGGAGGAAGTCCAGAAGGGAATCTTCCTCCAGGGCGCGGCCTTCGACTGGAATCCGACGCGCAATTCGCTCGTGCGGATCGAATACCGTGACCTGCGCTCACCGCTCCAGTACGGCGGCTATGGCGGCTACTGGGGCCATCCGTCCTACGGCTACATGCCGGGCTACGGATACGGCGGATATGGCTACGGCGAGCCGGGACTCGGAATGTGGGCGCCCGAGCGCGTGAGCACGCCGCCGCTGGCCGACCCGAGCCGCAACTAGACGACTTCGACGCCGATCGACGGTGTGACCCGGCCGGCGCATTCCGCTCTCGAAGCGCGACTCAGAGGCCTGCGCGAAGAACGACGCGCAGGCCTCGTTCCGTATCTGACGGCCGGCTATCCCGATCTCGAGACGACGAATCTTCTGCTTTCCGCGGTCGCGGATGCCGGTGCCGTCGCGATCGAGCTCGGCATCCCGTTCTCTGACCCGCTCGCCGATGGCCCCGCGCTCCAGGAAGCCTCGCAGGTCGCACTCGAGAAGGGCGTCACGGTGCGCGACGTGTTCGAGCTCGCGCGCGTGTTCGCCGAGCGCACGGACACGCCGCTCGTCGCGATGACGTACGCGAATCCGGTGCTTGCCTACGGGGTCGAGCGCTTCGCGCGCGACGCACGCACGGCCGGAATCTCAGGCGTCATCGTCTCGGATCTTCCGGTCGAGGAGCGTCCCGACGTTTGGAATGCGCTCCGGGCGGGCGGCCTCGATACGATTCCGCTCGTCGCTCCGACCACCGCGCTCGACCGCCTCGATCGCGTGCTCGCTCGAGCGTCGGGTTTCGTTTATTGCCTCTCGCGCACCGGCGTGACCGGAGACGCCCGCGCGTTCGCAAGCGAGCTCGACGGGCTCGTCGCAGAAGTCAGGCGTCGCACGGACTTGCCCGTGGGAATCGGATTCGGAGTGGGGGACGAGGAGAAGGCGCGCTTCGTTGCAGCACGCGCGGAGGCCGTGATCGTGGGGGCCGCTCTCGCGCGGCGGATCGCCGAAGCGTCGCGCGCCGGTGGCACGCAGGCGATCGTGGACTCCGTGTCGAGTTTCGCGCGCTCACTCGCGGGGGCGATCGCGGGGACGGTCAAGGCCTCCGTCTGAGCGTGTGATTCGCGAGCGCGCGACACGCGCGCATCCACCGGCCCCGTTTGAGCGCGAGCCCGACGCGGCCGCCGGGTCGCCACGGAATCCGCGAAACGAAATGGGGGAGCCATGGCCGGACGGCCACGGCTCCCCCTTCGTTGATGTTCCGCCCGGATCCATCCGGGCGCCGTCGTGACCCCGTTCCGTGGCCTACCGGAACCACCAGAGCAGATCGGGCCAGCTGAAGGCGAGCTGCACAAGTCGCTCGAACATCCCGCCCCTCCTTGTGACGGACCGGCAGGAGCGTTTCTCCCGCCCCACACTCGGTATCGGCGGGGGACTCGGGGACTTGAGCAGATTCTAGAAAAAACTTTCGATAGCGGCTCTAAAACACTCAATTACATGAACTTGATGATCGCGATCGTCCGGTCGTCCGAGGGCCCGTCCCGGTGCCAGGCGGCCGAGGCCGCGAGCACCCGGTCGGCAATTCGGGCCGCGCGAAGCCCCCGGTGCCGCGCGAGCTCGGCCGCGAGACGCTCCGCCCCGAACGGCTCGTTTCCTTTGAGGCTGTCGGTCACGCCGTCGGTGTAGAACGCGACCACGCTCCCGCGCTCGAAGGTCCACTCCATCTCCTCGTACGCCTGGCCGGCCGTGACGCCGAGGATGAGCCCGCCGTGGGCGACTTCCTCGGTCGTGCCGTCGGGATGCACGACGAGCGGCGGATTGAGCCCCGCGTTCGACCACGTGAGCGTGCGCCGCCGCGCATCGAGACGCGCGTACGCGAGGCAGACGAACTTCTCCGGCTGCTCGAGCGCCGCGAGCTCGTCGTTGATGCGCCCGAGGAGTCGTGCCGGGGAGAGGTCGTCCGCACGGCTTCGCAGTCCGGCCTGCAC
>JBOHUC010000176.1:0-79323 GCA_050733935.1 Candidatus Eiseniibacteriota bacterium
ATGTTCCACCGGCGGAGTTCGAACAGACCTACTACGAGCGCCAGTCATCTCCAGTCGAGACGGCGGCACTCAGATAACCGAGTCTCCGAAGAACCCGGCGCGGTTCAAACCATATTCCCACTCTCACCTCCCTTCGCGATTCTAAGGGTCGTTCGGGTGGCGATTGGATGACACCTGAGAGTCCCTCTCAAGCCTCTCCTGTCCCTTCCTGGCCTCGGAGAACGAACGCCCCAATCGGCGTAACCGATCGTTTGTCCGACGCTTCAGGGTCGGACGATTGCGAGCTTCCTCGTCCACGCGCCGGAGCGAACGATGTAGAGCCCGGGCGAGCCGGGTGCGGTGAAGCGGACCGTTTCGCCGGCCGCTCTCCCCGCGGGCAGCGTCAGGATGCGCCGGCCGTCGATGCCGAACACCTCGACCGGCGCGGCGCCGATCGAACGGACGCTGATCGTGCTGCCGGCAATCGCGGGATTCGGAGCGAGGAGCTCCACCCTGATCCCCGGGGCCGGCGTCGGGACGTCCACGAGGCCGTCCTGGCGGTAGACGACGGACGTGATGTCGAAGTAGCGGGAGAAGTCCCGCCATGCGTCGCCGACGACGTAGACCCGTCGGTCGGTCCCGACGCGGACGTGGTAGGCGATGTCGGTGCGCCCCTCCGGCGCCGCCCACGACACAGTCCAGACGTGGTTGCCCGCGCCGTCGTACTTCGAGGTCAGATACTGCATGTCCTCGTTGACGTCGAACGCGTGGCCGGTCACGTACGCCGCTCCCTCGTCGTCGACGGCGAGGTCGTTGCCCTCGGCCGAATAGAATCCCCCGCGCTGGCTGCGGACCCACAGCCGCTCGCCGTCCGGGGTGTACTTGAGGAGCGTCATGGCGTTCTGGGAGCCGTTCTCCCAAGCGGCCCCGGCCACGAACAGGTTGCCGTCGGGAGAGAGCTCGACTCCCGCACCGTAGTCGCCCGTGCTCTGGCCGCTGTAGACGTCGGACCAGACAAGAACGCCGTTGCGGCTGAGCTTGACGGTCAGCAGGCTCGTATGGCCGAACGTCGGTGCGTACTGGGCAAGGGCGTACGTGTTGCCTGCGCCGTCGACGGTGAGATCGATCACCTCCTCGACGTTCGATCGACCGTGCAGGGTCCACTCCCAGCGAAGCGCCCCGTCGGGCGCGTACGACAGGACGTAGACGTCGAGGTCCCCGGGCTGCGTGTAGCCGCCCAGCACGACGTTCCCGTCCCCGTCGAGCGCCATGGCGAAGGCCGCATCCGCCGACTGCCCGGTCGGCTGCCCGTGGGTCCGGCTCCACAGGAGCTGTCCCTCCAGGTCGTACTTGAGGAGGAGCACGTCGAAACCCTCACCGATCCACGTTGCCCCGGTCACGTAGACGAAGCCCGCCGGATCGAGAACGATCGCAGCCGGCTGCACGTTGCCGCCGCTCCCGCGATAGCGATGCTCCCAGAGGAGATCGCCCCCGGGGCTGTACTTCAACGTGACGGCGTCGACCAGGATGTGCTCCGGCCCGGTGACCGGGTCGTGGGGCACGTACTGGTACGAGTGGCCGCTGACGTAGACGTTGCCCGCCGCGTCCACGGCGACCGCCTGCGCGACATCGCTCTGGTTCGCGCCGCCGACGAATCCCTCGTAGATTCTCGACCAGGCCTCGGTGCCGTCCGGGGAGTACTTGATCGTGATGTATCCCGTCCCCTGGACGTTCACGGTGGTGCCGCCGACGACGTACAGAAATCCGTTCTGGACCGCGACATCGCGGACCTGCTCGAGTTCGCTGCCGGGTCCGTTGTAGGAGGACGTCCAGTCGATCACCGGCGAGGCTGCGAAGGCGATCGTTCCCGAGAGAGTCCCTTGGAGAAAAGCGGCCGCAACCGCGGCTCCGAACGCATTCATCTTCGACCTCCTGCCGAAAGGCGCGTGCCGGAGAGCCCTGACCGCACGGCCTTGGTGCCGAAACCGTTCCCTTCGACGTAGAATGCCGCCGGCCCGTCGGTGCGCCGGTGCGCTGCGGGAATGAACTCCCCTGCTTGGTCACACGAGAGCGGTGGATCGTTACGATGAAATCGAGCCGAGGTCGGTGTTCCTTCCTAAATCGCCCCACGACGCGGCCACCGTAGTAGCCGCGTATGGGCCGCGGACAAGACTCAGGGCATGCAAGCAGTGAGGGGGCTGCCAGCAACATGAGGGTGGGAACATGAAGCGGCGTGGTCATGGTCCGAGGCGTCCTTCCGGCGCTGGAGCGAAAGACCGGCATCCGTGTGCGCGCATCATTCGGCGCTGAGCGTGCGCATCGAGACCGGGTGCCGGCCTGCTCTCCCGAAATAGTTGCGGTCGGATCTGGGGCAGATCCATGTTCGTCAGGTGGTGCCCAAGTTCGTTCACCTCTTCGGGATCAGCGGGCACTCGAAGCGGCGGACGACGGGGCCGATCGTGATCTCGCCCCGACTCGCCGCGGCGAGCAGGTCGTCCGCGTTCGTGAACTGGACGGGCGCAATCGTCACGAAGGTAACCTCCCTCACGGCCCAACGGCCACCGCGATAGCCGGGGCTGCCAGGCCCCGCGTCCGAGACGGCCGACAGGCTGCCGCCGAGCTGGTAGAGGTCGTTGAACGGACCGCGCTCGGGCAGCTCCGTCGGCGTCCCGACGGTCGCGAAGAGCCGGTCGTCGGCATAGATCATCCCGCCCGGCGGACCGACCTGCGCCGACACCGGCAACGCGGCGAGGATGAGGAGCAGGAATCCTGCGGCGAGGGCATGGAAAGTCCGACACATTCTGGCATCCTCCTTCGTAGGATGTTCGCGGCAGCGCGCGTCCCGCGGTAGTACGGGGCGCTCCTCCGCCGATCCCCATACGGAGAACCGGCCGCACGGTGACTACCCCCCGCGACGTGACACATCCGGGTTCCTCCCTCGTAGGGAGTTCGCGGCGTCCACCCTTGGAACGCAGCCTGCGTGAGGGCGTGCGCGCGCGGGATCGTGTGGCGCTCTCCGCCTTCTACGAGCGCTACTTCGAGGAGGTCTACGCGTTGACATTTCGGCTCCTCGGCGTCCGCGAAGCCGCCGAGGACGTCACCCAGGACGTGTTCGTCAAGGTCCATCGTGCGGCTGACCGGCTGGACGCCGCGCGCGACCCCATGCCCTGGCTCGCGTCGATCGTGTGGAACTCCTGTCGCGACCATTGGCGTTCGGCACCACAACGGATGCAACGGCGCAGCGCCGACGTCACCGCGCCCGGCGTTGCCGCTGTCCTCGCCGCCGACGGGAGCGATCCGGCACAGGAGTTCCAGCAGGCGGAGCGCGAGCGGATCGTTCAGGGCGCGCTCTGCGAGCTCCCCGAGAGCCTGCGCGCGGTCGTCGTCCTTCATGACTTCGCAGGGCTCGACCTGAGCGAGGTCGCAGGCGCGATGGGCGTGAGCCACGCGGCCGCACGGAAGCGGCACTCGCGGGCCCTCGACCGTCTCGGCGAGCTCCTTCGCGTGAGGCTGGAATCATGAGCGGCCCTCGTCCGGACGTGCGCGAGCAGGCCCGCGCCGCGATCCGAGGCCTGTCGTCCCCGGCCGCCGATCCGGGATTCCGTGAGCGTCTGGGACAACAATTCGCCGAGGGCGACCTGCCCCTGGCGGAGCAACCGCGCGCAGCGCGCCTCCGACCGTGGCTGGCCGCGGCGGCTGTCGTGCTCGGAGTCTTCGCCACCTTCCTCCTCTTCACGGAACACGGTCCGAGCTGGCAGGTCGCGAACCGGCGGGCCGAGGGGACGGTGGAAGTCGACGGCGTCGTGGTCCCACATTCGCAGCTCGCGGAGCGGGCGCTCCGCCCGGGCACGCGAATCCGCGTCCTCGCGGCGCCGGACCTCGAACTCGTGCTTCCGGGAACGGTCGCGCTCCAGATCACGCCCGGAACCGAGATGACGCTTCCGGGCCTCCCGCGCTCGCTCGGTCGGCGGGGCGTGGTGTCCGAATTCGTCTCCGGCGAGGCGCGGGTCACGAGCGGGGCCGGATTTGCGGGCGCGCGTTTCCGGTTCCGCACGCCGGAGGCACACGTCGAGGTGACCGGGACGACACTCGCGGTGATCCGCGATTCCGTCGCGACATGCGTCTGCGTCTTCGAGGGTACGGTCCGCATGGGCCTTTCGCCCGACGCTCTCACGCCGGTTGCGGCGGGATCTCGCCGGTCCATCTACCGCGACGGCCGGCCCCCGTTCACAGAGGAGATCCGACCGATGGAGCGCATGAAACTCGACATGCTGCGAGATCGGGGCGTGGAGCTCATGGGACCCATCGAATAGACGGTTGTCGGCGGCTCGCCGACGAGGAAGGAGTCAGGGGGGCAAAGCTGGATCCTTGGAACTAACTTGATGGCGGATGTTGGAAGTACACGCGGCGCGTCATGGGGGCGAGCAGCAGGAGAACAACGACAGAGTTGATGCCCACCGACAACCAGGCTTGCGTAACTCCGACCGAGACTTCCCAAAGACTTCCAAGAATTCCGACGGAGTAGGCAGCGGTGGCGGCGCGCCAAGCCCACGGACGCCGCTGGAGGGAAGACCAGGCCAGTGCCGCAAGAAAGGCCGCAAGGCTGCCCAAGAACACGGCCAGCCAGGGCCCAAGGACTTCGACCATCAGTCGACCGCCAGGGGTCCGAGCCAGGGCACCTGCCGGCCCGCCGGCGAGAAGATAGGTCGTCATCCCGACGAGAACGATGCTTCCAAGTGCGTGGATGACGGTCAGAATTCGAACGAACCACGTACCCATTCTCATACGCCCTTCGCGGCTCTGGTGGTCATACGGGTGACGATTGGGTGACCCTTGAGAGTCCCGATCAGGCCTCTCCTGTCCCTTCCTGGCCTCGGAAAACGAACGCCCCAATCGGCGTAACCGATTAGGGCGCTTGTCCGCCAACGACTTCCCGGCTGCGACGGCGACTAGTGGCGGAGACTTTCGAGACCGCCCGATTCAACCACTCTCGCACCTCTCCGAGCCCGCATTTGTAACGGTTTACGGGGGTCTTCGCAAGACCCATGAGGCAACAACGCCGCCGGCACGAGCGCCGGCTCGGCGCAAAGCCCGCATCGCGGCCGGCTGTGCCATCCCGAGTGGCAGACTGTTACGATGGCGGGCCCAGGTGACTGGAGCTGAGCCGAGGCGAGAGATTCTTGCCTGGATGTTCGATGGCGAAATCCCATGATGAGTGACGACTTTCACAACATCGTCGCCTCCCTGGCGGCTGCGCACGGTTTTTCCGGCGCCGTACAGGTGACGCTCGATCGCTCCGCGGTCCTCGCGGAGGCGTTCGGAGAGGCGGATCGTTCGGCCGGGATCCGTAATACGGTCGAGACGCGCTTCGGAATCGCATCGGGGACGAAATTTGCCACCGCGCTTGCCGCCGGCGCGCTGATCGATGACGGCGTCCTCGCACTCGAGGACAGGCTCGTCGATGTCATATCGACGCCGCTTCCGGGCGTTTCGGCGGCCGTGACGATCGGGCACCTGCTGACGCACACCTCGGGTGTCTACGACTACCTCGACGAGGACGTGATCGGGGATACAGACCAGTTCAAGCTTCCGATCTCGCCATCCACGTTGCTCACGCCGCGCGACTACCTTCCGATGCTTCTCGCCGGGCCGGCCAAATTCGAGCCCGGCACGCGGTTCTCCTACTCGAACGGCGGCTACGTGCTGCTCGGACTCGCGCTCGAAGATGTCGCCGGATCTTCGTTTCACACGCTGGTCGAGGAGCGCGTGCTCCGCCCTTGTCGGATGGCGGACTCCGGTTTCTTTCGATTCGATCGACTTCCGCCCCGCACCGCGAACGGCTATGTCGAGATCGGGAATGGCAACTGGCGCACCAACGTCGACTCGCTGCCGATCATCGGGGGCCCCGATGGAGGGATGTTCGCCACGGTCGGGGACATCGATCGGCTCTGGCGCGGCTTCTTCGCCGCCGAGGTGCTCTCCCCTGAGCTGACCTCCGTGTTCATGGGGAAGGCCGCGACCGACGCCACAAAGCCGCACTCCCTTTACGGTCACGGCCATTGGATCCACGATGACGGCATCCGGCCGCTGCACTACATCGTCGGACAGGACGCGGGCGTATCCTTCCGCTCGAACGCCTACGCGAACGGCACGATCGCGACGGTCGTGTCCAACACATCCAGAGGTGCCTGGCCGATGATCCGCTCGATCGACTCCTGGATCCACTCAAGAACCTGAGGAGCACACCCGCTGGCTCAGCGATTCGGCACGATCGCGCTCAGTTGCTGCTCGAGACGCGCCAACGCGACGCGCGCCGCCTCGACCACGCGCCGGAAGCGCTTGCCAATTGATAGCCCGCGCTGCTGAGTGCCGCCGCAAGCACCGCCGGCGTCGGTCGGGCCCGCCCGGTCAGGTGCAACGTTGCCGACTCGCGATCGAAGTCGGCTTTGGCCGACTCGACCCCGGGAACTGAACGGAGCGCGGACTCGACGGACGCCTCGCATCCGGAGCAGGTCATGCCGTGGACTCCGATCGTGAGAACCGAGTCGGCGGATCCGACCTGACTCGAGCCCGACGAGGCGAGCGCGGAGAGGCGGCCAACGTAGTTCGGAAACGCCGCGAGGAGCAGCACGCAGACGCCCGCGATCCCGAGCACGACTCGGTTGAATCGGCGAAGGCCCGGGCGCGGCTTGGGACACGTGCCATCGGGGCCACAGGCCTCGGCGCGGCGTTCGTTCAGGTAGAGGCCGAGTGCGAGGAATGCGAGGGCTGCCACAAGAAAGGGCCAGCGAAAGCGCTCGAGCGCGACCGCCGCCCCACCCGCCGAGAATCCCAGTGCGATCGCCAGCAGTGGAATCCAGCAACACGCCGAGAACACCGCGGCGGCCATGACGGCGCTCGCGCCCGTCCACAGGCTCGATTTCAGGGTGCAGCCCTCGATCGCAGCGCCGTCTCGATCCAAACGCGCGGCGGGACGCCCGAGTGGCCGTACACGCGGCAGCTCATGGCGTAATCAGTGCGGTTCCCGGCGTCCGGCTCGACGTCCCAGCCATTGACCCGAATCGTTGGTGAGCCAAGAAAGCCGAGGCGCACAGCCGCTTCCGGATTGGGGACTTCAATTTCCTGCACGGGGAGTTGCAGGCCGAGGTCGCGAACCACTTCACGAACCAGATCGACGGCGGCACCGTGATTCGGGCAGCCGGCAAAGTAGAGGACATCGATTTGCATTCGACCAATCAGTTCAGAAAGCGCGCCGGGTCGTTCCGAAGCTTGTCGGCGCAGGTTTCGCAGCAGGTGACGTAGTCGTTTGCGGCCACCTGTACGTGCGGCCGATCCACATCCGAGGCGAAAACCACGCCGCTGACCGGACACTGGGTGAGTTGCCCGGTCTCAACGCCCGGCTGCGGCGTGAGGTCCTTCGGGTCGTATTTGACCTTGGTCGCGCAGGAGAAACGACAGCCGGCCATCGCGACATCGAACCGGCCGGACGGCCTTCCCGTCTGCGCCGCCGTCGATTGCGCTTTCGAAGGGTCCTCGCAGGCGGCGCCTGCGACCGAATTCGATGAAGTCGAACAGAACATCGAGCTGATTCCACCCGAAGCCCAGACCGTGTAGCCGCCGGCTGCAGCCAGCGCCAGAATGCCGAATCCAATCAGCGTGCGTCGCATTGTTCGTCCTCCGTTCCCTCTCACGGGCCACCCGGAACGCTACACCCTGAACCTTGGTGCAAGGTCAAGAGGGTGATTTTGACCGCCGGGCCGGGCGCGAAAGACGCTCCACCACGGGGCAGCAATCCTTGGGGTTGGCCTTCTCGCAGACGCGGTGGAACCCGAGCAGCGCGCGCTCGACATGCCGCAGCTTCCGGAGCTGATCGCGGACCGCGGCGAGCCTTGCGTCGATGGTCTCCCGGACGTCGGCGCACGGGGCGGTGCGGCCATCCGGCAGGGCGAGCATCGAGCGAATGTCATCGAGATCGAAGCCTGCAGATTGCGCGGCCCGGATGAAGGCCAGCCGACTCACCGCGTCCGGTCCGTAGTAGCGGTAGTTCCCGGAGGTCCGGCCCTTCGGCCGCAATAAGCCGATTCGCTCATAGAAGCGGATGGCGGAGTCGCGCACTCCGCTGCTCCTGGCGAGCTCTCCGATGGTCAGGCGATCGTTCACGGCACGAGGATGCGCGACTTTGAAGTTCACTTCAAGCTTGAGTCCGCGGATGAACGCCCCAATCGGCGTAACCGATTGGGGCGCTTGTCTGCCGACGAATTCCCGGCTGTGACGAGCAGGTGCTGCGGCGAAGTGGTTAGCCGTTTCGGTCGCGTTTGGCGCTCTCACATTGTGACAGTCGCCGCGAAGGCCGATTTCCAGGTTGCGGACGAAAGGAGCTTCCCATGCACCGCCATTGTTCAGTGCCCATTCCTTTGGTCCTCCTCTTCTCCAGCGTCGCGGTTTCGGCGGCTTCGGCCGGCACCATCACGTGGAGCGGGCCTCACTCCCCATGCGGTGCCACCCTCCAGGCATGCATCGACGCGGCCTCGCCGGGCGATGTCATCGAGGTCGCCACCAACGTTCCGATCTATGAGGACCTCACCATCGACAAGAGCCTCGTTCTCACTGCGGCCCTTGGGTTCTCGCCAGTTCTCGGCGATCCCCACTTCGTCATCCTGTCGAACCCCGACCCGCTCGCCAACCAGATCCGATTCGAGTACTTCACCGTGACGCGGGGATTCGTGTACGCATTGCAGACCTCGGGTGGGACCTTCGATGTGGGGATCCAATACCTGACGATTCAAAATGCCTTCGACGGCCGTCCCGAGATCCAGGTCGGAACGGGCTCACCCGGTAGCTTCGGACGAGTCCAGGCCGGCATCGTAGGAAACCGCCTCACGATTCCTCCCAATAGCCAATCCTTTGGCGCTTCCGCCATCGTGCTCGAGGGGGGGCACGCGGCGTCGCTTTCGGGACTCATCCAGGGCAACCGCATCGACCACTTCGACGGCGGTCAGGAAGGGGCGATCGGGGTCTTCAATCTCGACGCCGCTCTGGACGTCACCGTGGTTGCCAACGAGATCAGAGGCTCCGACTACAACGAAGGCGTCAAACTATTCCAATTTGGAAACGGATCTTCGAATGTTCGGTTCCTCGACAATTTGGTCGTCGGGCAAACCAACGAGTCAGGCGGCCCGGCTTCCTACGGCGTCAGTATCAGCAGCGGAAGCGCTACCTTCGAGATCGTGAACAACACCGCCGCTGATGGTGACAATGGGATCGGGGTCAGCGGACGTGACGACCTCGGAGCTTCCTGGAGCGGGGTCGTGGCCAACAACATCGTCTCTGGCATGACCGCGCTCGGGATCAGCATCGCGCAGCCCGAACTCACGTCGGGCGTGGTCGAGAACGATCACAACCTCGTGTTCGATGTGGGGTTCAACGGCTTCACCCCGGGTCCGGGGACGCTTTTCCAAGACCCTCTCTTCATCGGTGGGGGGAACTACCGGCTCACCGATCCCTCGCCTGCCCGCAATGCGGGGAGCGACGCCCGCGTACCCAGCGATCTGACGACCGACCTCGATGTCAATCCGCGCATGGTCGGGCGCGTGGACATGGGGGCCTACGAGTCTTCGTCGCTCGTCGCGGCTCTGCCGGCCTCATACCAGCAGTATCGCCTGCACCCGAACGCCCCGAATCCGTTCCAGTTGTCCACCACGATCCGCTACGAGTTGCCGCGCCCCGAATACGTACGGTTGGGCGTATTCGACGCACGCGGCCGCCTCGTGCGGTGGTTGGTCTCCGGCGCGTTCCAAGAGTCGGGACTCCAGGTGGCGAACTGGGATGGACGGGGCGAGCATGGCCGGCCAATGGCTTCCGGGATCTACTTCTACCGGCTCGAGGCAGGCCGCTTCCTCGACACACGCCGAATGGTGCTCCTGCAATGATCAGGGTCAGCCCGTTAAGGCGCGGCCACCCTGCCGGATGGCCGCGCCGGATGACATCGATCCCGACTTGTCAGTCGAGGCGTACCAGGCGCTGACTCCACTCGCGCCCCTCGGCGCGCAGAAGCGCGAAGTACAAGCCGGGTGCGGCCTTCATTCCGTCGGTGCGTCGGCCGTCCCAGCGCAGCTCGGTCGCTCCCGGCGGATACACGCCGCGCGCGAGCTCTGCGACCCGTCGGCCCTGCACATCGAACACGACGACCTCGGCCTCACCGCCCTGCGCGAGCGAGAATCCAAGCGTCATCGATCCGCCGGATGGATTGGGACGCGGGGATCGTAGTCCCGTAACGAACGGACCATCCCCCACGGCGACCGTCGCGGAAACGATGAACCGGTCGCTCACCGCGAGCACCCCGTCGACGTCGCCACCCGCCTTGATCGCCTCCACCTCGACCACGGCAACGCGTGCGTTGTCGGTGGGTTCGCCGGGTACCGTCCAATCGATGGAGCCCGTGTTGGGCGCTTCCGTCACCTGGGTAGTCCACGTTGCCCCGCCATCGGGCGAGTAGATCATGGTCACCTCGTGTGCCTCGGTCGATGTGACCTCGTAGGTGACCGTGAAGCTCCCGCCTGGGGCGACCACCTGGTCGACGGTGGGGCTCAGAACACGTCCGCCTCGAATCCGAACCGTGTCGTTTCCTTCGAGCCCCGCGGCGTCCCCGAGGAGACCGGTGACCTTGACCTCGACGTTCTCGCCCAGCGGCAGGGCGAGCTCGAGTGCGCTCCGCGAGAAGTACACCTTGAGATCCGGGATGCCATCGTTGTCCTGATCACCCACCACGACGGGGGGGCCCGTGAGATCCACGGGGACGACGTTGTTGATCCGGATGCTCTCGAGGTCGATGTCGTCCGTGGTGAAGGGCGGCGCGGGCTCGAGGAACCCGTGGACCCGCTTGGGCCCGCCCTGCGAGCCCAGCATGATGGTCTCGGGCTTCAAGTCGAAATCGATCGGAACGACCCGAGCGAGCTTGTACACGATTCCACCCGTTCCGTTCGACGGAGTGTTCGTCACCATCGCGTACAGCTCTCCGGGGCCATCCTCGCCGAATCCGTGCACGGTGAGCTGGTTGGGCAGCTTGTCGTCCACAAGGAGCGGAAGCCGGAACTCGAGAATCTCACCGGTCGCGAGATCCGCGTAGAAGAGGCGGCCATCGATGCGCGGGCCGCCCCGGATCGCGAGGTCGCCGAACACGTACTTGCCGACCAGCTCCGGGATGGCGGTTCCGCGGTAAACGAATCCGCCGGTGATCGAGATGCCGTCGCTGTGGTCGTATTCGAGCGTGCCCTCTGGTCCGGAGAGAGGATCGATCAGGCCCACGGGCGCGCCGGGGCTACGGGCTCCGATGGTTCCGTCCGGGCGGTTGAACAGGAAGTCGCCCTCCTTGACCGCCCATCCGTAGTTTCCTCCAAGTTCGATTCGATTGATCTCCTCGATGTTGTTCTGACCCACATCGGCCAGGATCAGCTCGCCGTTCGCACGGTCGAAGGCGAACCGATAGGGATTGCGCAAACCGTACGCGTAGATCTCGGGAACTTGCCCGACGCCCTGAAAGGGATTCGTCGCCGGGATCCGATACTCCCCATTGGCGCTCACGGCGTCGCCGCTCCCGGGCGTGAGCGAAGGATCGGTCGGGTCGAAACGCAGCATCTTGCCCAGGGGAGTGCTGAGGTTCTGAGCATTGCCGCCCGGCTCGATGTGGCTCGGCCCCGCGTCGTTGGCGTTGCCTCCATCGCCGACGGCCAGGTACATGTAGCCATCGGGGCCGAATGCCAGCGTGCCGCCGTTGTGATTGCCGGCATTCTTGCCGAACGAGATGACCTCCCGCCGCGTCGTCGGGTCCACGAGGTTGGGATCCATCTCGCTCATCCGGTACTCGTTGACGACCAGCTTGTAGTTTTGAGTCGCGTTGTTGGGCGCCGGATAGGTGGGCGACGTTTCCGGCGGGATCGGCTCCCCGCTGTAGGTGTAGAGGGTCCGATGGCCCACGTGGCTCGGATCGTTGAACCCCGGGCTGAACGCGAGGCCGAGGAGCCCACGCTCGTCGTTTGCGTTGCCGGGATTCAAGGGCGGAGCGACGCGGCTCTGCACGTCGAGAGCGGGCGTCGGCAGCAGCACGCCGTTCTCAACGATCAACAGCAGTCCCCTCTGCTCCACGACAAAGAGCCGGCTCATGTCACCCGGCGGGCTGATGCCGTAGTCCGGAGCCGAGATTCCGGTCACGATCGGCTTGAGGTGCAGCGCGATGTCACCTCGTTGAATGTCGGGCAGAGGACCCACCTGCTGAGCCGCGGTGGGTGAAGCCAGAACCAGCGCCACGAGGCTGGCGAGTTGAACGAATTTCAACCTCATGGGGAAACCTCCTTGCATGATGAAGCTCCTGGGCGGCCAGGTTCGGCCGCCGCGACCCTCCCCAATCGGCGGAAGTCACGTCCTGATCGTTCTTTCTCCTTTCGCGCGGGGGACAAGAACTCGAGCCGTTCAAAGTAGGACCACTAAGACGGGGCACTACTTGGTCTCTCCGAGAGCCGATTGGTTACACCTCTTCGCTCGCCTCCGGCTCATGTTCCTTCTTGAATCACAGGGGTGCCCGCTCGCGGTGCTACACTTCCTCCCCGCGGAATGAGGGGGCATGAACAGCGAGCGATTCATCGAGCGCAGGTCCCTTTGAAGGTCGAAGGAATCTGGCGCTATCCGGTCAAGAGCATGGCGGGCGAGGCGCTCTCGTCCGCCATCGTCGGCTTGCGCGGCATTCCGGGTGACCGGGGATGGGCCGTATTCGACGAAGAGCGCGGCGGAGTGACGGGTGCGAAACGCATCCCCAAGTTGCGCGCCGGCAAGCCGCGTTACCTGCGCGAACCGATTGACGGCGAGCCTTCGCCACCGGTCGAGATCGCCCTGCCGAACGGAGTGACCGTGCGCAGCGACGATGCCTCGGCCGGATTGAGCGCGTGGCTCGGCAAGCCCGTCTCGCTGGTCGGCCTCGACGGATCGGACGTCGCCGCACCGCGACTCACCCTGCACGAGGAGTCCGCGGAATTCGTGCGTGTCGCGATGGGCCTGGTCGAAGGAGAACCCGAGGCCGACCTTTCCGCTCTGCCGCCGGAACGGCTTCAGGCGTTGAGGCGAGGCAACTTCTTCGACGCGCTTCCCATTCATCTGATCACACGAAAGACCCTTCGCACGCTCGAGCGGATCGCACCTGACGTCGTGTGGGACGCGCGGCGTTTCCGCATGAACATCCTGGTCGAGGGCGACATTGCCGGCGACTTTCCGGAGCTGTCCTGGGTCGGGAGGAAGGTGCGGGTCGGCGGGTCGGTGCTCGACATCGATACCGAATGCCCGCGCTGCTCAATGGCCACGCAGGCCGTCGACGAGGTGCCACACGATCCGCGCGTCATGCGGACACTCGTGAGGGAGATCCATCACTCGGCGGGAGTCTACGCAGCGATCCACACGCCGGGGACATTCCGGGTCGGCGACGGAGTGGAGATCCTGTAAACCGCGGGTCTACCTCAGCAGACTCAGCTTGCGCGTGAAGCTCACGCCATCCGCCTCGAGACGGCAAATGTAGATGCCGGACGCTGCGAGCGATCCGCCTTCGTCGCGTCCGTCCCAGGTCGCACGGCGCTGGCCCGCTTCTTCGACACCACTCACGAGCGTGCGCACCGCGCGGCCCGTGACGTCGTAGATCACGAGGCGAACGGTCGCCGCACGCGGCAGCGAGTACTGGATCGTCGTCTCCCCGCGGAACGGGTTCGGATGGTTCGCCTGCAGGATGACTCCCGTTCCCACGTTCGGATCGTCCCCCACAGCGACCGGCCCGCCGATCATCTCGGAGAGCGGCCGCGTCCAGACGCCGAAGCCGTTCGTCCCGGCGATGAGCGTCGCTCCATCCGCGCTCACGGCGAGGGACGCCACGCCGGTCGTGAGCCCCGTCCCGACGAACGTCCAGCTGTTCCCGTTGTCAGAGGAAAGAAAGACGCCTGCGGCACCCGCGGCGAAGAGGTTCATGCCATCCGGGCTCAAAAGCTCCACGATCCTGATATCGGTCAGACCGTTGTTGACCGGATCCCAGCTCGCGCCGTTGTTCGTCGAGCGGGACACGCCGAACGCGTACCCCGCAGCGAACACGTTCGTGCCTCCTGTCGTCGACGCGAGCGCCTGGACGATCTGTCCCTCGAGATTTCCTCCGGCCCACGTCCACTCCGTGCCGCCGTTCGTCGATCGCCACACTCCGCCGAAGCCCGCGGCGAAGATGTTGTGGCCGCCCGCGCCATCGGGCGTCACCGCGTAGTCGAGGTTCAGCGTCTTGAGATTCGCTGGCATCCAGTGGCCACCGTCATTGGTCGAGATGAAGAGCTCGCTGTAAGTCCCCGCAAGGATGTTCGTACCTCCCGAACCGTTCGGGACCGCGGCAACCGAGTTCACGTCGACGTCGTCGAGCCCGTTGCTCGACCCGAACCAGGTGGCCCCGTCGTCCGTCGACTTGATGACGCCGGTCGGACTCCCGCCGGCGAAGATGCTTACGCCGGACGCTCCCTGAAGATTCGTCGCGAAATCGAGCGCGCTTCCGACCGTGCTTCCGTTCGTGTCGATCCATGTCACGCCTGAGTTCGTCGATCGATACATGTCGACCTCGGTGCCCGCGAGAATGGCACCGCTCGGCGTCACTTCGAGCGCCCGCGGGTGCGAATAGATGAAGCTTACGTTGGTCCAGGAGTCCCCGTTGTCCGTGCTACGGAAGATTCCGTCCCCGGTTCCCGCATAGAGGTCGGTCCCGCCCGAGGGATTCGGCACGGTCGTCAGGGCCCAGACGAGCAGGCTCGTCAGGCCGTTGCTGGCCGCTGTCCAGCTCGCCCCGTTGTTGGTCGATCGCAGGACGCCTCCTGCGCCCGCGAACAGCGTCACGCCGCCACCGTTCGGAATCGCGGCCATCGAGTAGATCCACGTGAAGTTGAGACCCGTGTTGATCGGAGTCCAGGTCGCGCCGTCGTTGGTCGACTGGTAGACGCCATTCCCCGTTCCGGCATAGAGCGTCGTGCCGTTCTTTGCGAACGAGAGCCCGTGGAGCGTGAACACACGCGTCCAGTTTGCGCCGAAGTTGGTCGAGCGGTAGATGCCGTTCCCGGTTCCCGCGAGAACCGTTCCGGTGGGCGAGGTGATGAGGGCGAACACGTGGGCCTGGCCGAGCGGCAGACCGTTGTTGATCGCGGTCCAGGTCACGCCATTGTCGGTCGAGCGATAAGCGTCGCCCAGGTAAGTGCCGGCATACAGATTCGTGCCGCCCGAACCGTTGGGACCCGAGGTCATGGCATAGATCGAGAGATTTGCCGGAATCCCGCTGCTGCTCGCGTTCCAGCTTGCGCCTTCATCCGCCGACCGAAAGACGCCGTTTGCGGTTCCGAGAAAAAGGTCGTTGCCGCCCGATCCGTCCGGCAGGGCAACGAGGGCGAAGGCGTTCGGGTCCGTCAGGCCGTTCGTGAAGTGCGTCCAGTTGGCGCCGCTGTCGTCGGTGCGCCAGACACGGATCTGGCCCACGTAGAGGCTCGTGCCTCCCGATTCGTTGGGGACCGAGGCGAACGACCGAATGGCGCCGCCTCGGGGGCCGCTCGTCTGAGTCCAATCGGCGCGGGCTGCGGTTGCCGGCAGGCTCACGAGCGCGCCGGCGATCAGCGCGGGCACGGCCAGGCCGCGAAACGTCCGTGGCACGTTCATGGCGGGCACTCCTTCCTTGTGGCGAGGCGTGTTGTCGGCGGACCGGCCGGGTCAGGGTCCCTTCCCTAATCCCCTTAGTCCCTCTGGAAGTCGCCGCGTTACAAGAGGTCCACAGGGCCGCCCGGACGTTTCAGAATGCGCTCACGCTCACAGGGCGCACGCGGGCGGTCACGTTTGGTACCCTCCGCTCCATCGGACCTGAACCGACGATCTGTCCCACGACTTCGCGAGGACTCCCATGGCCGAAACACTTTCGACGATGCTGCCGCTCGGCACCCCCCTGCCCTCGTTCTCGCTCCCGGACGCCGTGTCGGGCAAACCGGTCACCTCGACCGCAGCCCGAGGCTCGAAGGGCACGCTCGTGATGTTCCTCTGCAACCACTGCCCGTTCGTCCAGCACGTGATGCCCGAGCTCGGCCGCCTCGGGCGCGACTACGCACCCAAAGGCATCGCGATTCTTGCGATCAATTCGAACGATCTGGTCGCGTATCCGCAGGATGGCCCCCCGCACATGAAGGAGCTTGCGACGTCGGAGGACTGGACGTTCCCGTTCCTCATGGACGAGTCACAGGCGGTCGCGCGGGAATTCCAGGCCGCGTGCACGCCCGACTTCTTCCTGTTCGACGGAGCGGGCAAGCTTGCCTATCGCGGTCGTCTGGACGAAACGCGACCCAAGTCCGGCGCGGCACCGCACGGAAGCGACTTGAGGGCCGCCCTCGATGCGGTCGTCGCCGGCGGCGCTCCCGCCACCGAGCAGAAACCGAGCGTGGGCTGCAACATCAAGTGGAAGGAGTTGTCGCCGAAGTCGGCCTAAGGGAGCAGGACGAATCGCCGCGCGACGCGACTCGTGCCGGCGCGCAGCTCGCACCAGTAGAGGCCCGCGGGAGCCGCAGTCCCCAGGTTCGTCCGGCCGTTCCAGCTCACGCGATGCGGGCCGGGCTCGAGCTCCGTCTCGAGCGGCGTTGCCACCTTTCGACCCGTGACATCGTAGATCGAAAGCGTCACCCTCCCGGCGCGCGGCAACGCAAACGCCACTTCGAGGGCACCACGTGTCGGATTGGGATACGGCGGCGCGAGCTCGAGTGCACCCGCTCCCGGCGCTAGGACTCCGACCAGCGGGACCGCGGTGTTGAGGAGCACGGTGACCGTGCCGCCATTGCCGTTTGCGACCGCAAGGTCCGGACGATCGTCCCCGTCGAAGTCGGCCGCGGCGATCGCAACGGGCTGAAGATCGGTGCCGTAGTCCCGCTTCGCCTCGAACGTCCCGTCGCCGATGCCCCGCAGGACCGACACGGTCGCCGGCTGCGCGTTCGCAGAGGCGAGATCCGGAATCCCGTCGCCGTCGAAATCGGCGATCGCGACCCTCCGGCACTCGAGGCCCGTCGGCCAGTTCATAGCCGGCTCGAAGCTGCCATTGCCCTGCCCGAGAAATACGGAAACCCATCCCGCGTGGTTGGCGACGGCGACGTCGGGCCACTCGTCTTCGTCGAGGTTTGCGACGGCGACTCCGAAGGCATTCCCACCGGTCGTGTAGCTCACGGCACCGTCGAACGTGCCGTCCCCGTGGCCCAGCAGAACCGAGAGCCCGTTGGTCGAGTTGTTGGCGACGACGAGGTCGGATTTCCCGTCGTTATTGAGATCGGCGATCGCGACGTCCATCGGAGTGAAACCGGCCGCGAACGCCCCCGGCGGCCCGAACGTTCCATTTCCGGCGCCGAGGAGCACAGAAGCCGTACTCGCGTTCACGTTCACCACCACCACGTCGGGATGAGTGTCGCCATTGAGAATCCCGACGGCAACCGCAAGCGGATTGACGCCGGCCGCGAAGTCGGTACGCGGACCGAACGTTCCGTTCCCGATGCCGAGCAGCACGGAGACCGTGTGGCCGCCATCGTTCGCGACCACGACGTCGAGGTTCCCGTCGTGATTCACGTCGGCAAGCTCTCCGTCGATTGGCCAGGAGCCGGTCGGCCAGGGCTCGCGCGTGGGAAACGTCCCGTTCCCCGTGCCGCGCAGGATCGAGATCGTGTTAGGCGTGGGGCCGAAGTTCACGATCCCGAGATCGAGCCTCTCATCGTGATTCACGTCCCCCACCGAGACTGAGAACGGCGAGCTCCCTGCGTCGTACTTGGTCTCGTGCCCGAAGGTACCGTCGCCGTTTCCCCACAGCACCGAAACGCTACCGCCGTTGTATGCGGTCACGGCGAGGTCGAGATCCCCGTCGGAATCGAGGTCGCCCGTCGCCACGTCGAACGGTGCGCTGCCCACGTCGAGCTCGCTCGCCGCTCCGAACGTGCCGTTCCCGTTGCCCAGGCGCACCGCAACATTGCTGAACTGTCCGAGTGTGACCGCGAGATCGAGGCGCCCGTCGTCGTTGAAATCACCGAGCGCGACCGCATTGGGGTAGTTCGGCGCCGGCAGGTCGGTGCGAGGGGCGAACGATCCGTTGCCCAGCCCGAGCAGCACGGACACCGAGTGACCGGCGTTGTTCACGACCACGAGATCGAGGTGCGCGTCGGCGTCGAGGAGACCGATCGCGACCTCGCGTGGATAGAGGCCCGTGGCGAACGTCGTGTGAGGCGCGAACGTTCCGTCCCCGTTTCCGAGGAGCACCGAGACCGAGTTCGAGAGCGAGGTCGCAACGATCAGATCTTCGTGATCGTCGTGATTCAGGTCGCCGGCGACGATGCCGTACGGAAACACTCCCGTCGGATAGTCGACTTTGGGGCCGAACGTGGCGTCCCCGTTCCCGAGCAGGATGGAGACTGTGTTGCTGCTGTCATTCGTGACCGCGAGATCGAGCGCTTCGTCTTCGTTGAAGTCGCGGATCACGACCGCAGCCGGCCGTGGCCCCGTCTTATAGTCGACGCGTGCGGCAAACGCGCCGCCGCCGAGGCCGCGCAGTACGGAGACGTTCTTGCTGCTGTCGTTGACGGCGACGAGGTCGGGAATGTCATCCCCGTCGAGATCGGCGATCTCGACGCAGAACGGGCGGATGCCCGTGGCGAGAGGCTCGGGAAATTCGAACGTCGGCCCCGGGGCACCGCGCACGACGGAGACCGTGTGTGACCATTCGTTTGCGACCGCGAGGTCGGGACGAGTGTCGCCGTCCAGATCCCCGATCGTGACCTGGATCGCGGAACCACCCGCCGGGAACGAATAGAAACCCGCCGCGAACTCGGGCCCGGATCCGTAGGCAGGTCCGGCAAGGATCACGGCGAGGACGAGCGCCACGCAACCGAACAGTCCCTGGCAGGCGGGACGCACGGGCTCCGGTCGAAGATCCATGAGACGCCTCCCTAACGAAAGACGATGGCCCGTCCGGTTCGAGGCGTGCCCCCGTCCCGCAGCGATACGAGGTAGATACCGGCAGAAAGCCCGCCCACGGGAATCGAGATCGTGCTTCGACCCGCCACGTCGCTTCGATGCACGACGCGCCCGCGCACGTCGAGCAGATCGAGCGAGGCACCCGACGATGCCGGTGACGCGAACGCGACGTGCAGCATTTCGCTCGCAGGATTGGGAGCAATGCTGAGGGAGAGGCTCGCGGCAGGTCCCGTTGGGACATCCACCGAGGCCGCCGGACCGATCGCCTTCGCGTAGAGGTCGCGATTGATCGCGCCGGCACGGTCGTCGTGCCAGACCACGAATGCGCCGTCGTTGGCGGCCGGCAGAAGCCGCGCAGTCGACTGACCGCCCGCGGCTCGCGTCACGGGCGTGCCGGCGAGCGACCAACCTGGAGCGATCGTGCCGTCCGTCAGGATACGCGTCGCCTGAAGATCCGCTTCGGTCCCATCTCCCGGGACGATCCAGCACGCGATGACCGCGTCGCCCGAGGCCATGATTGCAGCTCCCGGCGGAGCAGTGGGCCCGCGGAGAAGGATGCCCGCCACTGGCCACTCCGCCGGAATCGATCCATCGGAGGCGCGCCGGTGCAGCTCGATGCGATCCGAACCGTCGGGTGCACCGACGAGGTAGACCCCGGAAGGCCCTCCGTTCGCGAGCGCTTCCGTGACGGGCACGGGTGTCGGCTGCGGCCAGAGCAGGGATCCGCCCGCCGCGACGTGCTGGCCATTCCAGAACGGGACCGCGGACATGTCCACGCCGCGATAGACCGTGTACAGGCCGCCTGCACCGTCGGGCGTGGCGACCGCGCCAAAAACTCGAAAACCCTGCGGGGTGTGGAACGTGGTGATCGCGGCGTTGTCTGCGATTCGGCCCACCCGCGCGTAGTACTGATCGACGGGCCCGTTGAAGTAGAGGGTGGTGCTGAAGACGACGCCGCCGCTCGGATCCGCCTCGATGCGGTAGCTCGTCACCTGGTTGTCGCCGCCGATTCCAACACCGGCCTCCGAGAAGGCGAACAATCCGTCCGCCGTGATCCGCGTGACGGTGGCGGAAATCAGCTCAGGGTTCATCGGGGCCCGGATCCGGGCGACGTACGCGCCCCCCGATCCGTCCGGCGCCACGGACAGCGACGTGTTGTAGAGGTCGGTCGTGAGGAGTTTGCCGGCAGCGGGCCAGGAGGCGTGCACGATCCCGGTCGCATCGATCCGTTGCGCGCGGAGCGATGTCGGGGCGCTGTCGGTCCAGAGAACAAGCGCACCTCCAGTGCCGTCGCGCACAACGAAAACCTGGCCGACAGTCCCCGTCTCCGAAATCGCAAGCCCGTTCGCGGGCCATCCCGGGGCGACGGAGCCGTCCGGTCCGAGATGCTGCAGGTAGCCATCGTTGGCCGACCGTCGCTGGTCGACCCAGCTCACGTAGAAACCACCGACATCATCGGGCGCGAGGGAGGGAAGTTGCTGCACCTTCGCGGCGGCCGTGACCGGGACTCCATTGGGATCCCAGGCGGACGCGTGTGGGGGCACGAGAAGAATCGCGATCGAAGCGAGCAGGACGAATACGCGGGGAGGAGACATGGGGGGCCTCGTGAGAAATGGGTCGGGGCCAATTCGCTCGGCGAGCGCTCGTAAGCGTACGCCTCACCCCCTTTCGTGACCAGCCCCCCGTCTGGCGCGCTCAGGCCCGCTCGACGCGGCAGGCGTAGCAACCGGGACGGGCGTTGTGGACGTGCAGGTACGCGGTCGCGGGATTCTCGAAGAAACGTTCGATCAACGACTCGAGCTCGGTGCCGGCGGTGACATCGGATTCGACCAGCATGTCGTCGGCATCGTACGCACGCACCGAGAGAAGGCGCCGACGCTGCTGATCGGGAACGACGTCGACGGCCCCCACGAAGGGCTCCCGCGCCTTGCGTCGCACGAAGATCGGTCCGGCCGCGGCATACGGCGACCCTGCGTCCAGATGGCGATAGGAAAGCAACAGCACCTCCTCCCCCACTTCGGCGTCCTCGAGCGTGATGCGGCACGGTGCCGAATGCGGTTCATCGACGATTTGAACGACGACGCCGCGCTCGCGGAGCGTTTCGCGATCCGCCTCGAGGAGATCACGGAAGGGTTCGATCGGAAGTCCGAGAATACGGAACGACATGCTCACCTCCCCGGGTTTCGGCGCAGTTGCGCCTACCCGGGGAGCATGCGCTACCCGCCGGCCGGATCGCGGCCGGAATCGGACGTGGCATCTGCCCCAGTCCTGCGCCGTCGCCGCGCCAGCGTGCCCTCGGCGTTCGCCTCGCTCCCCTCATTCGTAGGAGGGGGTGCGGCCTCGCAGGCGGACCCTCCATTCCGGAGCGGGCCGGTTCGTGTCGCGCGGCCCTCTTTCGAAGGGGAGGTGGATGATGAAGCTGGCGGGCATTCTCAGCGGGACCGCGCTTGCGCTCTTCTTCGCGGAAGGCGCGCTCTCCGTGCCACTCGGATCGACGTTCACGTACCAGGGACAGCTCATTCAGGGCGGCACGCCTGTCACGGGCACCGTCCATCTCCAATTCAGCCTGTGGGACGACCCGGGGAGCGGCGCGCCTCCCGTCGGCGGGAATCGGATCGGGGCGAGCCAGGTCGTGATCAACGTCCCGGTCAGCAACGGGCTCTTCGTCGTCCAGCTCAACGAAACGGCCCAGTTCGGCGCCAACGCATTCAACGGCGATGCGCGATGGCTCCAGGTCGAGATTTGCCCCGACGGAAGCTGCGCGAACCCGCCAATCGTTACTCTTTCGCCCCGGCAGCCCATCAACCCGACGCCGTACGCGACCTGGTCGCCCGGGCCCTGGCGGGTGAACGGAGCAGCGCTCTACCACCTGGGAACTCTCGGCGTCGGCACGAATATTCCGGAGAGCACGCTCGATGCCGTCGGGAACCTCTCGCTGGGCGCGAGGCAGGCGAACAACGACGCGATCACGATCCGCGGCCCGAACAGTCCAACGGATGCGAACTCGAGACAGGACGTGCGCTTCAGCTTCGCTTCGGCCGGATCGTCGCGGCTGCGCGCGTATCGGGGTGGAAGCTGGGACACCTATCTCCAGTTCCTCACGAACTCGTACTCCGCGGGCGGGGACAATCCGCAGCCCCGCATGACGATCGACGGCGAAGGCAATGTGGGCATCGGAACGACGAGTCCGGTCGTGAAGCTCGACGTCATGGGCAGCATCTACATCGGAGCCGGACCCCGCTATGCGGTGCCCGGGGCCGAAGAAGACCTGAAGATCGTTCGGGGCATCGTCAATGCGAATGGCACTCCGTCGAGCGGATGTTGCTACTGGGTGAGCCATCCGAGTACAGGCATCTACGACGTCAATTTCTTCACTCCATTCACGGCCACGCCGGTGGTCACGGCCAACGCGTATGCGGGCCTCACGCCGATGCACATCGAGCTCATCACTCCGAGCGCCGGCTCGGTGAGGTTTCAGGTACGCGAGGTCGACGGCGACGTCATCAACTTCGGTTTCCATTTCATGGCGATCGGCCCGCGGAACTGATGCCCTGCGCCATCCGCGCGTCTCTCCGTCGCGATGCGCGAAAAGGAGGAGAGATCATGAAGCTCCATCTGGACATCCGGACCGCGGCCTTCGCCATCGCCCTGCCTTCGATCGCGCTCCTCGGCCCAACTCCGGCGCTCGCGGAATACAGCCTCGGCTGGTTCGCGGTGAGCGGCAGCGCGGCGGCGAATCTCACGGGCTCGAACTTCACGTTGCGTGGAACCGTCGGCCAGCCCGTCGCGGGAACATCCTCTGGGGGCGGCTACTCGATGACCGGTGGCTTCTGGGTCGCAGGGGGGGGCGGGTACACGGTCGACGTTGGCGATCCGGAGGGCCAGGATGCGCCACTCACGTTCCGGCTCCATCCGGCCGCCCCCAATCCCCTCCACGATCGGACGATCGTCACGTTCGACCTCCCGCGCGAAACGGAAGTGAGCCTTCGACTGTACGACGTCCGCGGACGGCTCCTGCGAACGCTCGCGAGCGGCGCGGTGACGCCGGGTCGGCATCAGCGTGCCTGGGACGGAGTGGACGAAGCCGGCAACCGGGTTCCGCCGGGCGTGTACTTCGTCCGCCTCGAGGCCGGCGCCACAATGAGGATGCAACGGAAGATCGTCGTCGTCGGCCCCTGACACCCCCGCGGTCGGGGCGGTCGGGGCGGTCGGGGCGGTCGGGGCCGTCAGAGCTTTCAGGACTTTCGACGCAGGATGAGGAGCCGGCCCGCTCCGCTTGGCAACGCGCCGCCGGGCCCGCCCGCGCGGCGGCGCACGACTTCGTAGTCCGCCATTGTGCTGTCCTGCTGCGCCTGCGAGCTGAACGGCGCGCCGATGCCGGCCCACGCCACTTCGCCATCGAGCCAGAACTGCCGGTACACAATGTAGTCGGGACGCGTGCGCTCGATGACGCGCGCGTACCATCCGTCGCCCTTCGTGCGCTCCCCGGCGACCCACGGCGTGACGAGCCCGACTTCGTCGATCACGCGCATGCCGCTGAACCAGCCGATGATCCCGATCGGCTCGAGCATCACCGACACCGCGGTCGGGCCTCCCGGCACCCGGTCCTTCGCGTCCTCATGCAGCGTGTGACCGATCCCCGCGAACACTTCGGCGTCGTGGATCTGAAAGCGTGCGGCGCGCGGCGCGACGGTCCCCCACGAAAGGGCGAGAAAAAGAACGAGCGGCCCGGCGGCCCATCGCAACACTCCCGACGTGGCGAGCCCCAGGAACACGGCGAGCAGGATCGCCACCATCGGGGCCGGCGCATACCAGTAGTACCAGGGCACTCCGAGCATCATGTAGGCGAAGATGGTGAGCAGTCCGCAGGCGAACAGAAGCGGCAGCGGGGCGTCGTCCTTGACCTCCTCCGGCTTACGCCAACGCGCGATGACGGCGACGAGACCGATCAAAAACAGGATCGCAACCGGCGCGAGGGCGAGACCGTCCTGCGTCTGCGGAGTCCATCCCGGAAGGAGCCATTCGAGCCAGCCCGGACCCCTCGTCTGCACACCATAGACCGTGGCCTTGCTCGAAACGCTCGACGGCAACCATTGACCGAACCAGAGCGCGAACCCACCTTGCAGCGCCGCGACCCCGATCCAGATCAAGCGCTGCCGCATCGAGAGACGCGTCGCGAGCAGAACGCTCATGGCCGCCCCTTCCGGGCGGCTCAACGCGAGGAGTCCGTTCAGGACTCCCCCCGCCCGACTCTGCGCGAACGTGGCGGAGGCGAGGAGAAGCGCGAGCACGAGGCTGCTCTCGAGGCCGCTTGCGGGCATCTGGGCGAGCCGGGGCCAGAGAGCGAAGAACGCCCCCAAGCCGGCTGCAGCGAGCAGCGAACGGCGCGCGAGGAGGCGGAAGCCGAGCGCGAGCGCCGCGAGGTCCGCGACCACGAGCGTCCAGCGCGCGGCCGCTTCAATGGGAAGACGCCCAACGGACGTGAGCGCGAGGTAACTCGTCCACAGAGCCGACGTGAAGCCCCACGCCTTCTCGCCCGCGTTGTAGACCGGGCCGAGGCCGTGGGCCCAGTTCTGAGCGTAGCGGAACGTGATGTACGCGTCCTCCGCACACCAGGGGAGGACGACGATGAACCAGATGCGTGTGGCGAGACAGAGGACGAGGAGAAGTGGAAGCAGCCACTTCGGGCCGGGCATGGCGACAGAATGTGTCGTCTTTGCGCAGCGCTGTCAATGCGCGCGAACCAGGGAAGGTCTTGCTCCGCTCGCCCGTTCCGGTTGAGCCGGGCGGTCACCGCGGGTAGGATCGCCCGATGCGAATCGCCCAAGATCCACGACACGCGACCCTGGAGCGGAGATCCGCGTGAAATCGAACCGCTGGCGTCGCCTGGCCGACCATCCGCGTTTCCAGACCGCGATCGTCGTCGTGATCCTCGCGAATGCCGTCGTGCTCGGACTCGAGACCTCCCAGTCCCTGACCGAAGCCTACGGAGCGTTCTTCCACGGGGCCAATCTCGCGTTCCAGGCGATTTACGTGGCCGAGATCGCGATCCGGATCGCCGCCCACTGGCCGCGGCCCGCGACGTTCTTTCGTGACGGCTGGAACGTCTTCGATTTCACAGTGGTCGCGATCTCGCTTCTTCCCGTGTCCGGTCCGTTCGCAAACGTGGCCCGGCTCGCGCGCGTCCTCCGTATCGGGCGACTCGTCTCGCTCTTCCCGGATCTCCGCCTCATCATCGGGACCATGCTGCGCTCGATTCCCTCGATGATCCACGTGATCGCGCTCCTGTGCGTGTTCCTCTACATCTACGGAATCCTCGGCGTGCACCTGTTCGGGGCGCGCGACCCGGATCACTGGGGATCGCTTCCGAGCGCGGTCTGGACGCTCTTCAAGGTGCTCACCCTCGAAGGATGGATCGAGATCCAGCAGGCGAGCGGCGAGCCCTTTCCGTGGACGTGGCTCTACTTCGCGAGCTTCATCTTCGTCGCCGTCTTCGTGGTCGTGAACCTGTTCATCGCGGTCGTGATCAACAACCTCGACAAGGTGAAGGCGGAGCAGGAAGTCGGCGCGACGGCGGCCGCGGCGCTCACCGAGCCTCAGGAGGCGCTGCTCGCGCGGATCGGGGGCTTGAAGCGGGAGCTCGAATCGCTCGAGCAGACGTTGCGCCGGACGGGACCGAAAGCGTCTCGGTGAGCCCGCGTCGCGCCTGTGTCAGGCGCGCTTCCGTCGAAAGAAGAGCGCCCAGGTGATGGCCGCCGCCCCGATCCATCCAAGCCCGGTCAGGGCAACCAGGCGCGCGTTCTTGTCGAGCACGGATCCCGTGATCGCAAGGAGCTCGAGAGTGGCGAACGCGATCGCCGCCCCCACGAGCCACGACGGACCCCGATCGTCCGGCGCCACGCGCCGCCTCAGGAGCGGAAGCGCGAGTCCTGTGAGAGCGAAGAACACGCCGTCGACCACGACCACTCCGGTCGTCAGGACATCGGTGCGATCGAGCCCGAGGCCGAGTGTCAATCCGACGGCGAGGAGGCCGAGCAGGAGGATCGCGGGAACCGGCGTCGCGAAGCGCGGGTGAAGCCGGGCGAAGGGGGCGAAGAACATCCCGTCCCGCGCCATGGCCCACGTCAGCCGGGGGCCCGTGAGAAACTGCGCGTTCAAAACACCGAACGCCGAGATCGCGACGGCAGCGGCCGCGATCCTGCGCCCGGGCCCGAGCGAGGGAACGGAGAAAGCGTCCGCCGCGAGCGCCTTCGCGTTCCGAACCCCCTCGAAGCCAAGCAGATCGAGATACGCCCAGTTCGCCGCCAGGTATCCCGCCACGACGACTCCCACCCCGAGGATGATCGCCCGCGGAACCACCCGCCGCGCGTCGACCACCTCCCCTGCCATCCACAGGGCCTGCTGCCATCCGCCGTACGCGAAGAGCGTGAGCGTCACTCCCGAAAAGAGCGCCGCGAACGTGAGCGGAGTGGTCTCGCGCGGAAGCGGCGATGCGGATGAAGCCGTCGGGGCCGTCGCACCGGGCTCGAAGACAAGGGCGAGGAGAACGAGAGCCGTAAGGGTGAGGAGCTTCACGACGACGGTCGCATCCTGGACCCGTGCCCCGTCGCGCACGCCGAGGATGTTCACGACGACGAGCAGGACCGTGAAGACGGTCGCGAGCGCGAGCACCCAGGCGGACGAAGGATCGGTGCCGTAGAGCGCCACACCGACGTTCTGCGCGCAAACGATGGCAATGATGGCGACCGCTCCCGCCTGGATCGCCGTGAGGTTGCAGAAGACGAACAGGAACGCCGCGGGCCGTCCGTAGACATCGCGCAGCACGTGGTACTGGCCGCCCGCGAAGGGACGGAGCCGCCCGAGCTCGGCGAAGGTGAACGCGCCGAGCAAGGCGATGACGCCGCCGATCGTCCACGCGAGAAGGGCGGCGCCGGGGCCGCCCGTGGCGAGCGCTACGTCACGGGGCGTGAAGAAGATTCCCACGCCGATGATGGCGCCCACGACGACGCAAATCGCGTCCCACAGGCTGAGGACGCGCGGGAGCTCGGAGGGCGGCCGCTCCGGTTGGAGCGACCGCCCGGGCTGCTGTTGCCGTTCGGGTGGCATGGGCCCGGAAGATATCGAAGGCTCTTCCGGACGTCCACCGAGACGCGATCTACCTCACGTGACCTGGCTCCGCCTCCGCTGCTTGCCCGGACCTACCGGCTCAGCGTGAGCTTTCTCACGGCCGTCAGGTGGCGCTCGCTGACGAGCGATCGCACCTCGACGTGGGCGAAGTAGACTCCCGACTCGAGTCGCGCTCCACCATCGCTCCGCGCGGACCAGGCGGCCGCGTGGCTACCGGGCTCGCGGACTTCGTCCGTCACGGTCGCAACACGGCGCCCGCGGACGTCATAGACGACGATCGTCACCCGGCTCGGCTCCGGCAGGTCGAAACCGAACTGCGTCGTGCCGACGAACGGATTCGGACGGGCGGGCTGGATCGCAAACTCAGGACCGGCTGATGCGAGAGCGGCCGAAGACGCCGAGGTCAGCCTCAGTCCGCCGCGATCCGAGTGGATCTCGATCGACCCTCCGCCCAGCACCGTGGACGCGTCCGAGTCGTCCGGTTGTCCGTTCTGGTTGTCGTAGACGACGCCCCCGGACACCCGGTCCCAGATCTTCATGCGCAGCTTGTCCGGCTTCCCGCCGCCCTGGATACTTCCGTCGATCGCGGTGAGAAGGAAGTCGTAGCTTCCTCCCCCGTTGATCGTCCCCGCGCCGCGGTATTGAGCCTTCGCCCCGGCGACCACGAGCCACTCGTAGGCGCTGCTGTGGAAGTTGAGGCCGGCGGTCTTGAACTGGAACTCCGTTTCCCCCGTCGGCACTCTCGATCCGCGGTGGTACTTGGACACGAAGCCGAAGTTCGCCTTCCCTTCGAGGGCAGGATTCGGCCGGTAGGCTCCTGGCGGCGAGTAGATCCACCCTCCACCGGTGACGAATCCGGCGTTCGGGTCGTACACGATGACGGTCCAATCGAAGCCTTCCGGCGTTTGCGAGGCCGTCACGGAGTTCCCGCACGCGTCGTCGACGATGAGCTTGACCTGGTACACACCGGGCGTGGTCAGCACGTAGGTCGTCATGATCGCCCCGCCGAGGCCGATCGGGCCGGCCGGGACGACGATCGAGTCGAACTGCCAGCGCGCGCTCTGGAGACCGCAATTGTCACCGGCGTTCCCCGTGAACGTCAGGGGCGTCCCTGCGGCAACGACCGTTCCGCTCGGCGGGGCCGTGATCGCAGCGGTCGGAGGCGTGACATCGACCACCGTGATCGTCTGGCTCACCGTTCCGGACTGATTCCCCGAGCAGTCTCTCGCTCTCCAGGTCTTCGTGCGGACGTAGGACCCGGCGCAGCTTCCCGGCGAGGTCACGTCACTGACTTCGATGACCTGAGGATTCGAATCGCAGCCATCGCTCGCCGTCGGCGGCGCAAACACGGGAGCGGAAGGACACGAGATCGTCGCGTCCGCGCCGGCGGAGCCGATCGTTGGCGGGGTTGAATCGATCACGGTGACGGTCTGGCTCACGGACTCGGAGCTGTTTCCGTGCGCGTCGACAGCTTTCCAGGTCTTCGTACGGACGTAGCTTCCCGGGCAGCTACCGGGAGTGGTGACGTCGCTGACTTCGACGACTTCGGGGTTCGCGTCACACGCGTCGGACGCGCTCGGAACCGGGAACGCCGGCATGTTCGGACATTCGATCGTCGCGGATGCCGCAGGAGCGCCGATCGTCGGCGGCGTCGTATCGACAACGTGCACGGTCCGGGTCGTCGAGCCGGAGTTGCCGCTCGGGTCCGTGGCCGCATAGGTCAGCACATAGTCACCGACCGTGTTGACGTCGACCGTGCCCGAGACCGACACCGACAGCGCACCGGCACAGGCGTCCGCCGCGGTCGCACCGGGATCGGTAAAGGCTGCGCCGTGGCATTCGAGCGTCACGTCGCCGGGGCCCGAGAGCGTCACGACCGGGTTCGTCGTGTCGACCACATGGATGGTCCGGGTCGTCGAGCCGGAGTTGGCGCTCGGATCCGTAGCCGAGTAGGTCAGCACATAGTCACCGACCGTGTTCACGTCGACCGCGCCCGAGACCGAGACGGAAAGCGCACCGGCACAGGCGTCCGCCGCCGTTGCGCCCGGATCCGCAAACGCGGGACCGTGGCACTCGAGCGTCACGTCGGCCGGCCCGGAGAGCGTCACGACCGGGTTCGTCGTGTCGACGACGTGCACGGTCCGGGTCGCCGAGCCGGAGTTACCGCTCGGATCCGTAGCCGTGTAGGTGAGCACATAGTCGCCGACCGTATTCACGTCCACCGAGCCCGAAACCGAAACCGAAAGCGCACCGGCACAGGCATCGGCGGCCGAGGCGCCTGGATCCGCAAACGCCGGGCCATGGCACTCGAGAGTCACATCGGCCGGACCGGAAAGCGTCACGACCGGGTTCGTCGTATCGACGACGTGCACGGTCCGGGTCGTCGAGCCGGAGTTCCCGCTCGGATCCGTCGCCGTGTAGATGAGCACATGGTCACCGACCGTATTCACGTCGACCGAGCCCGATACCGACACCGAAAGCGCACCGGCGCACGCGTCGCTCGCGGAAGCTCCTGGATCCGCGAACGCCGGGCCGTGGCACTCGAGCGTCACGTCGGCGGGGCCCGAGAGCGTCACGACCGGGTTCGTCGTGTCCACCACGTTTACGGTCCGACTCGCCGTCCCCACGTTTCCGCTCGCGTCGGTGGCCGTATACGTCAGCGTGTAACTTCCGACGACGTTCACGTCGACGCCGCCCGAGGCGGGCACGGCTCCACCGCCCGGACAATTGTCCGAAGACGTCGCGCCCGGATCGGTGAAGCTCGTGTGGCACTCGACGGTGATCGGGTTCGGGCCAACCAGCGTAACCACGGGGGCCTGGTTGTCGAGGACAGTCACCGTGAAGGAGCAGCTCGCGGATCCGCAGGCATTGGTCGCCGTAACGGTGACGGTCGTGACCCCCACGGGGAACACCGTTCCCGGATTCTTCGAGTACGTGATCGCAGGAGCGGGATTCCCGGTGGCGGTCGCGGCGAAGTTCACGACGGCGGAGCAGAGCCCCGGATCGGCGTTGACCGTGATGTTGGGCGGACAGCTGATGCCAGCCGGCGTGCAGACGACAGCGACGGTCGGCTGGCCCCCATCAGGAGTGCCGAACGAGCTTCCCGAACAGTTCGTGTTCGTTCTCGCGACCCCGTTCCAGGGGAACGGCGAGCCCGCAGTGCTCCCGGGCGCCGTCGCCGTGATGCGGATCTGAATGCTCTCGTCCGGGTCGAGCCGGTCGCCGTTCGAATTCGCGGTAGCCGTGACGAGCTGCCCGACGCGTACCACGCTCCACGAGTGGGTCGTCGAACCCGGAACGATCGTCGGGCTGCCGGAGGGGGTGAACTGCGGCGGAATCGTGATCGTGATGCATCCCATCTGATTCCCACCGCCCGTGCTCGTGTTGTTCGCGGTGAGAACGAAACTCTGGGTCACGCCGACTCCGACGGAGGGCGGCGTAATGGAGAGCGTCCACATCGTGGCATCGGTGAAGAAGCACTCGGCCTGAAGGCCCGAGGTTGTTCCGTAGGCTGTCGCCCGGAGTGTCATCGCCGGGCAGTAGCAGACTTCCCAGGACGTCACGAAGTTTCCCATCTCGTCCGCGACGACCGTCCACGACTCAACGGGGGCGGCGCTCGGCGTCACCTCGATCTGGACGAACTCGCTGGGGGCAAAACCCGATCCCGTGAATACGGCGGTCGTTCCCGGCGCATAGTCGAGCTTGTCGCTCACGAGGGTTTGCGCTTGCGATTCGATCGCGCCAAGCGCGAGAGCGAACACAACCGTGAGGGCTAGGGCGAACGGAGGGGCAACGTGCGGTCGGCGCACGCACAAAACACTCGGGAAGGGACGACCCATGGGCCGGACTCCGTCGTTTCGAGCCGGTCCCTGGCGCTTTGGGGTAAGCCGTGTGCCTCCGTCCCGCAGGAAGGCGGAACTCAGGGAGAAACAGTGTTCGCACGCTTCGTGCCGAATCTGTGAAATCGCTTCATCTGACGAGGCCAAATCATTTAGATGAATCGCGTTGCGAACTCTGGCAGGAGCTGCGATACGGCCCGGGGGCTGGCCTCCAAATGGGGTCGATCGCGAGTCCACACCCAGTCCCCGGGTGAATTACCCCACGGATCCCCGCCACACGTGGCACCGGGATTCCCTCGCCGCTGCTACCCTGTCGAGGCGATGGACACCCGCACTCAGACCCCGTCGGAAACGTGGCCTCGACTTCCGCTCGAAGAGTGGCAGGACACTCTCGCCACGCTGCATCGCTGGCTTCAAATGGCGGGCAAGACGCGCCTCGCACTCTCGCCGGCCGAGAATCACTGGTGGCACGTCGCGCAGTACGTCACGGCGCGCGGGCTCACCACCTCCCCGATGCCGGCCGGCGATCGCACGCTCGAGATCGAGTTCGACTTCATCGGGCACCGGCTCGAGGCCCGCACATCCGACGGCGCGGTGAGCGACCTGCCGCTCGAGCCTCTGAGCGTCGCGGAGTTCTACGGGCGCTACCTCGAGATGCTCCGTTCCTTCGACGTCGAGGTGCGCATGCACCCGGTGCCTTCCGAGATCGCGAACGCCGCTCCGTTCCCATCGGATCGGACGCACGCGTCCTACGACCGGGACGCGGTCCAACGCTGCTTCCGAGTTCTGGTTCAGGCGGACCGCGTGTTCAAGGACTTCCGCGGGCGCTTCATCGGCAAGTGCAGTCCGGTTCATTTCTGGTGGGGCTCGTTCGATCTCGCATGTACGCGCTTCTCCGGCCGGCGCGCGCCATTGCATCCGGGCGGGATCGTCGGGCTCCCGGATCGCGTCACGCGCGAGGCCTACTCGCACGAGTGCATCAGCGCAGGGTTCTGGCCCGGAACTCCGGATGCGCCGATTCGCGAGCCCATCTTCTATGCGTACGCGTACCCCGAGCCTCCGGGATGCAGTACCGCGACCGTCCGGCCGGCACCCGCCGAGTACCATCCGGTCCTGCGCGAATGGACACTGCCCTACGAGGCGGTTCGCCGATCGAGCGATCCGGACGGAATGCTGCTCGAGTTCTTGCAGAGCACCTACGAGACCGCGGCCGACCTGGGGGAGTGGAACCGTTCCGAGCTCGAACGCTCGGCGTCGACGGGCGCTCCCGAGGCCTGACCTACCGGGCGGGCGGCGGCAAGCGGAAGAGCCAGATCACAACCCAAATGAGCGCGGGCAGAGCCTCCACGACGAGCGAGAACGCCGTCCCGAGCACGAAGAGCCCGGGTCCAATCCAGTACCGGCCCAGCGCAGGCGGGACGACCAATCGGAGTGGCAGCTCGACGATCCAGCCCAGTGTGTAGCTCATGTTGATCACGAGGATCACGATCGGCGCCGCGAACAGCGCCATCGGCTCGATTGCGTCCTCCCCCGGCTGGAGGTGCCCGGAACTCGTGATCGCGATGAAGTAGACGATGAAACAGGCGAGCCCCCAAACACCCACGAGGATGTTGTAGGGGATCCGCCGAATCTCCCACCACAGGATGATCTGCCACCATCGGACATCCGGCTTGCGGGGTCCGAACATCCATTCGAAGGGGGCGGGAAGCGACGCTGGAAGCATCGCCGCCACTGTAGCGGCTCGACGGGACTTGCCGCATCGTCTAATCTCCCCGGACTTCGTGTCGTCCCTTCGGCCGTTTTCACCAGGAGACAGATTCCATGGTCCGTCTGCTTCTCACCGTTCTCGTCGTCCTCGTTGCGATCGTCGCTGGAATCGTTGGTTGGGTCTACTTCGGCACGGAGTCAGGAGCGAAGCGCACCTATGATCTCGCGACCGCCGCTCCGGCCATTCCCTCCGACTCGGCCTCCATCGAGCGTGGAAAGCACATGGCCCACGCGATCGCCGCGTGCGCCTTCTGTCACGGCGCCAATCTGGCGGGGCAGGTGTACATGGACGAGCAGCCGATCGCCCGGCTCGTTCCCGCGAACCTGACGGGCGGACGCGGCGGTGTCGCGGCTTCGATGACGGATGAGGGCTGGGTGAATGCGATCCGCCACGGGGTGGGCCGCGACAAGCAGACGCTCCTCATGATGCCTTCGGAGGTGTACCAGGCAATGGCCGACGACGACCTCGGAGCGCTCATCGCCTACCTCAGGAGCCTGCCCCCCGTCGACAACGAGCTCCCTCAGAGCCAGCTCTATCCCGTGGGACGTGCGCTCGTGGCGTTCGGCCAGGCGCCGTTCTTCACGGCCGAGCACGTCGACCATGACATGAAGCCGCCGGCCACGGTCGAGCGGGGCGTCAACGCGCAGTTCGGCTATTACCTCGCGCGCATGGGCGGCTGCGTTGGCTGTCACGGCAACGATCTCGCGGGTCGCCGCGTCCCCGGCACACCGGAGGAGATTCCCGCGGCGGCGAACATCACGCGCACGGGGATCGGACACTACAAGGAGGAGGACTTCATTCGCGCGCTTCACGAAGGCAAGCGCCCGGGCGGAGCCCCGATCAACCCGTTCATGCCGCTCACCTCGACCGCGCAGCTCACGGACGACGAGATCCGGGCCATCTTCGCCTACCTGAGGAGCATTCCGCCGCGCGACTTCGGTCAGAACACGTCGCCGCATGCGGTCCCGCCCGGAAGCGGGTCCTGAGGTTGCGCGAAGCTAGCGCGTGAGGACGATCTTTCCGATCGTTCCGCGGCTCTCGATGAGCCGATGCGCCTCGGCGGCCTCGGCGAGTGGCAGCGCGCGATGGATCCTGAACCGAAGCGATCCATCCGCGGCCCATTCGACGAGGTTCCGCCGGGCCTCCGCAGTGGCAGCCGGATCGTGTTGCTCGTCGAGACCGAACGCGCCGACCTTGAGCGATCGCGCGTAGAGAGCGTTGGGATCGACCGGGGCCGGAAACCCTCCCGCGTCCCCGAAGTGAACGAGCTCGCCGAACGGGGCGAGCATCGCGAGGCTCGCCGCCTGCGTGGGCAACCCGACGGAATCCAGAACGACATCGACGCCGCGTCCGTCCGTGAGCGCGCTCACACGCTCGACCAGGTCTTCGCCGTAGAGGAGCGGCTCGCCTCCCGCTTCGCGCACGGCTTCGGCCTTCGCCTCGCTCGACACGGTGCCAAGAACGCGCGCGCCGACCCTCCGCCCAAGCTGGACCGCGAGCAATCCCACTCCGCCTGGCGCCGCATGAATGAGCACGACCTGTTCCGGACGAATGCGCGCGGCGCGACGGACGAGGAGATACGCGGTCAGCCCCTGCTGCGGGATCGCCGCGGCCGTCACCATGTCGAGTCCGTTCGGCAGCGGAAGAAGTGCCGCGACCGAGCACGTGGCGAACTCGGCATACGTGCCGCTCCCGTCGGGCGGCGGTGCATGAATCGCAACGCGTCGGCCGCGCCACGACGCGTCGACGCCGGGTCCGGTCTCGACCACGATGCCCGCGCCCTCGCTCCCCAGGATGCACGGCACAGGCGTGGGCCCGTAGCGCGCACGACGGCGCTCCGTGTCCGCGAAATTCACGCCGCGGGCATGGATCTCGACCCGGACCTGGCCCGCCTTCGGCGCCGGCACCGCAACGTCTTCGAGCACGAGCACTTCCGGTCCTCCGGTGGCGTGCATCACGATGGCGCGCATGGCCGGGAGGCTATGCTAGATTTGCCTCCTATGAAATTGATTCGTGGCCTCCTTGCGGGACTGCTCGCGCTGGCGCCGCTCGTCACCGGTTGCGCGCCCTCCGAACAGGAAACCGAGTTCCTCGCCCGGAAGGCGTTTCTCCTGCGACAGAACCAGGGCATCCGCGAGCTCATCGGCGAGGCCGAGCGCGGCTCACTCGTGCCGGCCGATCGCTTCATGGTGGGGATCAGCGACACCGTGGTCGCCGAGATCCTCCGCTCCCAGCTCCCGCTCGAGCGCCCGCTCGGAAAACAGTTCGTCGTTCACTTCGAGCGTGCGAACGTGAGCTTCAGGGACAAGTTCGGCGTCATCACGATCGAAGGGAACGTCAATCGCATCAAGACTCCGGATCGGAAGACCGCGGTGCGCGTCCACGGCGGCCTCGGGAGCGTGGTGATCGATCCCAAGACGGGCATGCTCAACGTGGAGATCGCCATCGATCGGGTCGAGCTCCTGCAGGCCGGCATTCTCGAGCAAATCCTCGGGGCGGGCGGGAAACGATTCGTCGCGCAGAAGGGTCGCGAGCTCTTGAAGGACGCCCTCCCTACGCTCACCGTTCCCGTCGCGCTCGCGCGCGATCTCAAGGTTCCAGCGCTCGATGCCGGTGCTGTTCAGCTCGACTCGCTCGTCGTGCCCCTCGACCTGTCCGTCGAGCGCGTCCTCGCGGCGGGCGGCAAGCTCTGGCTCACGCTCCACGCGGAGGTTGGCGAGGTCCGCGGCGGCGAAGAGGGAGTCGGGGTCGCCGTCGGCAAGAAGAAGGGCACGAAATGAGTCGCGCACGCACGTGGCTTCTCGTGGCCGCGGCCGGCGCGGCCTTCCTCGCTGCGGTGGCGGGCTGTTCCTCCCGGCCGTCCGAGCGGCAGACCGAGGCGTGGAACGCCGAGCTCCAGCGGATCGAGGCGGAGCAGGACTCGCTCCGCAAGCGCGCGGCCGAGCTCGTGGCGCTCGATCCGAACCTCAAGCGGATCCCCCCGGGGGACATCGTCATCGCCATTCCGACGGCGTTCGTACGAAGCGCCATCGAGCGGGTGTTCGAGGATGTCGCGAGCCATGTGACGATTCGGATCACCGGCATCAAGGCGCACGTCGAGAAGTCGATTAAGAAGATCGTCACGATCGGCAATTTCACAGTCGACATCAATATTCACGAAGTGGTCGGGACGCTTGCGCCAGCCAAGCCCGACATGATCTTCGGCAAGGACCGGATCTCGATGGCACTGCCCATCGAAGTCACCTCCGGCCGCGGAGAGGCCACGATCCACTTTGTCTGGGACGGGAAGAACGTGGCGGACGTCGCGTGTGGCGACATGGACATCACGCAGAAGGTGACCGGAAACGTGATCCCGGCGAAATACCAGGTCTCGGGCAGCATCGGCCTTGCGATCCGCGACAACAAGGTCGTCTGTACGCCTGTCTTTCCGGAGACCCGGCTCAGGCTTCGCGTGAGGCCTTCGAAGGAGTCGTGGAACGCGATCAACAAGATTCTCGACGAGAAACGGGGAGCGTGCGGCTTCGTGCTCGACAAGGTCGACGTCCCGAAGCTGCTCACGAACCTGACCGAGGAGAAGGGCTTCAACGTGAAGCTCCCGTTCGACAAGCTCAAACCCTTCCTGTTCCCCGCCGGTGTGGCCGACTCGGTGACGGTCGGTGGCCAGTTGCTCCTCGTCCAGGCCACGACCAACACGGCGCGCATCGACCCCGATGCACTCTGGTACAGCGCGAACGCCCAGGTCCGGAAGCCCTGAGATCCCAGGCAGTGGCCGTCCAAAAAGGACGGTTGACGTCCTCCGGGTGACATGCTAATTTCTTAGCACAAGAACGCACCGGCCCGGAGAGACCGCTGATGATGACTCCATCCACGCTTTCCCGACGCGAGCGCCAGATCATGGACGCGCTCTACGCACTCGGCCGCGCATCGGTGGCCCAGGTTCGCGAGCGCATGCCCGATCCCCCGGGCTACTCCGCGGTCCGCGCGTTTCTCCGAATCCTCGAGGAAAAGGGACACGTCCGTCACGAGGAGGACGGCCCCCGGTACGTCTACCTGCCCGTGGTCCCGGCGCGCCGCGCCCAGCGCGCCGCAGTCTCCCACCTGGTCCGCACGTTCTTCCAGGGGTCGGCCGAGCGAACGATGGCGGCACTGATCGAGAGTGCCGACACGAAGCTCAGCCACGACGAGCTCGATCGGATCGAGCAGCTCGTGATCCGCGCGCGAAAGAAAGGAAAGTAGCCATGGGATCCCCCCTCCTGGACCCGCTCGCATCGCAGGCCACGGGTTTCCTCGTGGTACTCGTGCTCAAAGCCACTCTGGTTCTCGGGGGCGGGGCGATCGTCACGCGGCTTCTTGCGCGACGTTCCGCGGCGCTGCGTCACGGCGTGTGGACGCTGGCCGTGGCCGCGCTCCTCGTTCTCCCCGGGGTCCAGGCCCTGGCCCCGCCGCTGGCCACGCCGCTTTCGCTCGCGATTCCTCGGTCTTCGCTCGCTTCGGGACCGGCGACCTCGCCTTCCGCCATCGCCTCTCGAAGCCCGGAAGTCCCTCACCAGTCCGCACCTCGCGAGACGCAGCGCTCCGCGCCGTCGTCCTCGTCTTCGTCGATCGGCGTTGCGCCCCAGGCGCCGCCGAACGTTCGTCCCGCCGACACCGGATTCGCGTTCTCGTGGCCCGTCGCCGCCCTTCTCGGCTGGCTCCTCGGAGCCGTTGTTGTGCTCGCCTACTTCGCGGCCGGTCGCATCACGCTGGCCCGCATCTCCGCGGGCGCGCACCGCATCGACAACTCCACGTGGCTCTCCGTTGCGACGGAAGTCGCGGAACGTCTGGGCGTCCGGCAACCGCTTCGCTTTCTCACATCCGATTCCGCGGTCGGGCCCATGACCTGGGGAATTCGCAATCCGACGGTTCTGCTTCCGGCCAAAGCTGCGGCCTGGCCGGCCGAGCAGCAGCGCTCCTTTCTGCTCCACGAGCTCGCACACGTCGCCCGCCGGGACTGCGCAATCCAGGACCTCGCTCATCTCGTCTGCGCTTTCTACTGGTTCCACCCCGGGGTGTGGTACGCCGCCCATCGCCTTCGCGTCGAGCGCGAGCGCGCGTGTGACGACATCGTGCTCGCGGACGGGGCCAGTGCCGAGAGCTACGCGGAGCACCTGCTCGAAGTCGTGCGCTCGGCCCGCACCCCGCGCGGGGCACTGTCCGTGTCGGGAGCGGCGATGGCCGCGCCGTCGCAGCTCGAGACTCGTGTGCGCGCCCTCCTCGACGGGTCGCTGGACCGCCGCGGCATCGGCCGGCGTCGGGCCGTCACGGGCGCCCTGTTCGCGCTCGCGCTCACGATGCCGTTGGCCGCACTCGCTCCGGCAACGCGCACGGCCTCCGCGCGTGAAGCCGCCGCTGCGCAACCGGCGCAACCGGCCCCACCGGCCGGCGCACAGCAGGCCGAGGACACAAACGGGACCCTTGCGGAACGCTGGCAACTTGCGATCGAGGATGGGCGCAGGCAGTTCAACGGCGAGGATTTCTGGATTGTCTACGCAATCGAGTTCCGTGGGCGTGAAGGGCGGAAGGGACGGAAGGAACCCGAGACCCTGTTCTCGGACAGCGAGGGCTGGGACCTGGACGACCTCGAACGGCACGGTCCTTCCTTCGCCGAGCGCTTCGGCTATTCCCCCGAAGATGTCGTCTTCCTGTTCCGCGTCCGTGCAAAGAGCTCCGGAACGAACCCGGCGTTCGAACGCATCTCGATCCGAAGCGCACGTCTCTCCCCCCCGCTCGGGGGATTGTCGGTTGTCTCGATGGGGCGACGAGGGATCGAAGAGAGCTTCGACTGGCTGAGCACGCGCCTCGACCGGGCGCCGCAGGATCTGCGCGCGGCCGTGCTCGTCACGGCTCTCTCGCTCCACGCCTCGCCGCGTACGCAGCCGCTGCTCGAGAAGATTCTCGACAGCTCCCGTAACAGCGACCTGCGCCTCGAGGCCGCCGAAGGCCTCGGCCGGCATCCGGGTGCTCGCACGCTCGAAAGGCTGGTCGAGCTCGCACGCAACGATCGGTCCCTGGACGTCCGGCGCGAGGCGGCGGAGACGGTCGGCGATCTCGAATACGCCCCGGCCACGAACGCGCTGATCGCGCTCTGCCGCGAGCTCGACGACGAGTCCGTGCGCGCCGAGGCCGTCGAGTCTCTCGGGAAACGCGAGCCGGAGAAGGTCCTTCCTGTCCTGCTCGAGATCACGGACCGCGATCCGTCCGAGACGGTGCGGCGGGAAGCCGTGGAAACGATCGGCGATCTCGAATACGCCCCGGCCACGAACGTGCTCACCGACCTCTGTCGAAAGCACAAGGACGAGTCGGTGCGCGCCGAGGCCGTCGAAACTCTCGGGAAACGCGAGCCGGAGAAGGTCATTCCGGTCCTGCTCGAGATCACCGACCGGGATCCGTCGGAAACGGTCCGGCGCGAGGCCGTGGAAACGATCGGCGACCTCGACTACGCCCCGGCCACGAACGTGCTCATCGATCTTTGCCGCAAGCACAAAGACGAGTCCGTGCGTTCCGAGGCCGTCGAAACTCTCGGGAAACGCGAGCCGGAGAAGGTCATTCCTGTCCTGCTCGAGATCACCGACCGCGATCCGTCGGAAACGGTCCGGCGTGAGGCCGTTGAAACGATCGGCGACCTCGACTACGCCCCGGCCACGAACGTGCTCATTGATCTCTGCCGCAAGCACAAGGACGAGGCGGTGCGCGCCGAGGCCGTCGAGTCTCTCGGGGATCGCGAGCCCGAGCGGGTCGTTCCCGTTCTGGTCGAGATCACCGACCGCGATCCGTCGGAAACCGTCCGGCGCGAGGCGGTCGAGACGCTCGGCGAACTCCCGGGAATTGCGGGGCTCGAGCCGCTCCGTCGCATGGCAATGCACAGCAAGGACCCCGCGGTCCGCGACGAGGCGATCGAGACCTTGAGCGATCTCGGACAGCGGGCGGAAATGGCGAAGCACCGCAAGGATTGACCTACGCGAGTCGGAGCAGCAGGAGCGCCGGCAGGAGCAGAACGACCGACGTGACGAGCCACCATCGGGCCTGTGCGCGGCCTTCGCGCACGGCCCCGGCTCCGATCGCCGTCGTGACGATCGCCCCCACCATCGCGAAGAGCACCACCCCCACGGCCATCAGGCCGCGATTGACGCAGCCAAGCACTTCGACAGGAGTGAAATAGAGGGCGAGGAGCGCGAGCGACGCCACGCTCGGCAGGCCGACGTGGCGCACGATGGGTGATTTCGTGACCATGCGAGATCTCCGGACTTTCCGACGCTCGATGCCGCATTGTTATCGGTTGAAACACCCCTTCGCTTGACCACGCAAAGTCGATGTGGAAAATCCCGTGCCCCGGTTGCGGACGACGTCGCGCGCGTCATGATGGAGGGGAGGGAGCGCGGGAGATCGAAGGAGGTTTCTCATGTTGCGGGACAGGAACGTCGGCGCAACGATCGCGGTTCGCGACCTGTCGGCGGCTCGCAAGTTCTACGAAGGAACGCTCGGGTTCCGCCCGGTCGAGACCGAGGGCGACGAGGGCGTAATCTACGGGAGTGGCGCATCGAAGTTCTTCGTCTACCGCTCCCAGTTCGCGGGCACGAACCGCGCGACGGCCGCGACCTGGATGGTTGGAGACGAAGTCGACGAGATCGTGCGCGCGCTCAAGAGCAAGGGCGTCCGGTTCGAGCACTATGATTTCCCGGACGCGCGGCTCGAGGGCGACGTGCACGTCATGGGCGACATGCGCAACGCCTGGTTCAAGGACCCGGACGGAAACATCCTGAGTGTCGTGAACGGCCACCACGCCGATCGTCGCGTGTCCGCAGGCTGAGCCTCATCGGCCCGACCAACCTCTGCCCTCGAACGAATCCGGGCGGCGCGTGGGACTCCTCCACGCGCCGCTCTTCTGAGCGGCAGCCCCCGCAGCACTCCTGACACTCCGTTTGTACAAACGTCCTTCCTTCGTTCCGATTCGGCACAGGTCACCGCTTGCAGGTGCACAAGTTAGCTCTTTCCAGGTAACGGACCGAATCTTGCGGTTCGTCTCCTTGTCGAATCGGGGACATTTCGGCCATTTCGAGTGCACGCATTCATGAAACGGAGTCTGGACATGCGAATCCTGCTCTCCCTGTTCGCCGCATTCCTTTTCCTGTCGGCTTCGATCGCCCCGCCTGCCACAAGTGCGGGCGCGGCGCGAACAGGGACCCGCCTGTCCGCCAGCACGACTGCGAAAGCGTCCGGGAAGGCGACCGCGGCTCCAGCGTCCGGCACACGGACGGCGCTCAAGACCGTGATCCGCTCGGGCCGCCACCCGGACCTCAAGTGGCCGGCGTTCGCCGAGTTTCGCGGAGAGCTCGAGCGTCTCTACGAGCCCGGCGGCTGGCAGCCGCTGTGGTCGGACGGCAGGCGTCCGTCGGATGCGGCGCAGAAGCTCATCGAGCGCCTGCTCGCGGCCGAGACTCTGGGGCTCGATCCGGCGGACTACGACGCGGTGTGGCTCAAGAACACGGCGGCCCGACTGGCGAAGCAGCATGGCTCCCCGCCCGAGCAGCTCCAACGGTTCGATCTCGCGCTCTCGGTCGCGGCGGTGCGATTCGTGACCGCGCTCGACTGCGGGCGCGTCAACCCCCGCACGCTGACCGACGAAGTCCTGACGCCGGTGTGTCGTGACCCGGCACCGATCGTCGATTCGCTGAGGGTCGCGAAGCAGCAGTCGGCCGTGCTCGAGCGGATCGAGCCGCGTTTCCGCCACTACCAGCTGCTCAAGACGAGCCTCGCCCGGTATCGCGAGCTGGCGAGCGACGCCACGGTCGCGCCGGTCACGGACCTCCCACGCGACGTGAAGCCCGGTATGGCGCTCCGGGCCGCACCCCGACTTCGCCGCCTGCTCGCGGCCACGGGCGATCTCTCCCGCGGCAACCGTCCGAAGCCGGCCGCGGACACACTCTACTCGGCGGATCTCGTCCAGGCGGTGAAGCGCTTTCAGCGGCGCATGGGACTCCTGCCGGACGGCGTGATCTGGTTTCAGACGGCCGAGGAGCTCGCGCGGCCATTCGAGCATCGCATTCGCCAGATCGAGCTCGCGCTCGAGCGATGGCGCTGGATGCCGCCGTCGTTCGACACGCCGCCGGTCCTCGTCAACCTTCCGGCGTTTCGTCTCTATGCGCTCCGCGGCCCCGTCGATCGAGAGCAGGACATCCTCGCGATGGATGTCCTGGCCGGTTCCGCAAACAGCCACGAGACGCCTTCGTTCACCGCGGAGATGACGCACGTCGTGTTCCGGCCGTTCTGGAATCCGCCACTCGAGATCATGACCGACGAGCTCGGGACGCGCGCCCTCTGGGACCGTGAGAATCTCGAGAGCCACGGCTACGTGTTGGTCGAAAGCGACGCCGACGACGCGCCGGTCCTTCCCATGACGCCCGAGAACCTCGCGCGGGTCGGGAAGAACCTGCGCATCCGCCAGCGTCCGGGGCCGCAGAATGCGCTCGGCCTCGTCAAGTTCATGCTTCCCAATCCGCACGAGATCTATCTGCACGACACGCCCGCCAAGGGGCTGTTCGCGATGTCCCGCAGGGACTACAGCCACGGCTGCATACGGGTGAGCGAGCCGGTGGCGCTCGCCGAGCTCCTGCTCGAACAACAGCCGGGGTGGGACAAGAATCGGATTCGGGAGGCGATGGAGAACGGTCCGGACAACGTGCGCGTGGATCTCGAACGGCCGGTGCCGGTCTACGTGCTGTACGCGACGGCGGCCGCGGCGGAAAACGGCGAGGTGTACTTCTACTCGGACGTTTACGGACGGGACGCGGAGCTCGATGCGCTACTGCGGAAGGGTTACCCGTATCCGAAGACGGAGCTCAGGGCCGAGCTGCGCACCGCGGCCGAGGCGGATCAGGGAAGGATTTCGACCGACGTGCCGAGCGGCACGACCCGATAAAGCTCCTGGATGTCCGAGTTGTCGAGCGCAACGCATCCCCACGTCCAATCGGCGCCCGAGCCGAAGCCGTGGATGAAGATCTCGCCGCCAAGCTTCGTGTTCCACGGCGGAGTCGCCTTTGCGTTCCATGCGGCGACGATTCGATCGCGCTGGCGCGGCGTGATGAGTCCGGCGGCGAGTCCGCGGTCGGCGTCCGCCGGGCCGGGATAGCTCAGGCCCAGGGAGAGCTCGAACTTGCTCTGCGGATTCTTCATGCAGATGTAGTACGTGCCTTCCGGAGTCGCGTAGTCGCCCTGTCGCTCCTTCGGGGGCACGGGATTGAGCCCGAGCGCGACACGATACGTGCGAAGCGGCGTGCCCGCGGAAAGGAGATGGAGCTCCCGCTTCGCCTTGTGAATGACGAGGCTTGGCGAGTCGATTTGATCCGGAAGGGTCGGGCGCACGCCCGGCTCGCTCACGAGGAACGCCGCAAGAAGCATCAGGAACACGGAAACAGCCCTCTTTGGTTCTTCTTTAGTTGCTCGGTTCTCGGGTTCAGGGCAGCCGATCGTCCGGCGACCGGCTCCAGCCGACACTGATCCTAGCCCAGCCATCGGCCCGTTCAACAGTTCCTGATGCTGTTCCCTTCGATTCGGACCGGATCTGGAATTGTATTTTGCATCGCCCCCTGGATCACCGCGCGAAGTGCCGGGAGCGGGTCGCTTGAAGGTTCAAAGAGAAACGCCCCCGCGGGAGCGGAGGCGTGTAGAGCGTTGAGCGAGGTGGATGCAGGCTCGGCGACGACCCGTGGCCCTGGATCAGGCCCGTGTGCGCACCTCGAACAGGTAGCAGTCCCCGTAGTGGCCGTCGTCGACCCCCACGTCGAACAGCGCAAACTCGGCCTCCGGTGCCCCGTCCTCCATGTTCTCGAGCATGGCCACCACCTCCCCGGCCGAGGAAACAAGCGTGAGACCGACTTCGATGCCCGGGTGGGACCGCATCAGCGCCTCCGCTCGGGGCCGGTGGCCTTCGCAAGACCGCTTCCCACTCCCATCGCGACGAGCGGGAGCACCCATCGCCCGACCTGTCGGCTCTGGGTGTGCCGGCCCACGCGATCGAGAAAGAAAGCGGTCGCGAACGAGCCGGCCGCCGCCCAGAAGAAGACGCTGGGCGGGACGACCGAGGTCTCCGGTTGGAGCGCGCTCGTAACGGCAGCCACGGGCCGTTCGGCGTGTGCCTCGGCTTCCTTGAGACGGGCGGCGAGTGTGCTGGCCATGGCGGTTCCTTTCCTCGTGTCTTCCTGTTGTGCTCCCGACCCGATGAGGTGGCGCGTGAAACCGACCGACGGTGGGATCGCCCGCAAACCAAGGCAAGGAATGTGCCGCCGGGAAAGTCCGCGCGAAGCCACGCGAAACGAGCGCCGCCGGGGTGACGGCGTTCCCATTCTTTCGCTCCCCGCCGGAAGTTCTTTCAACGAACCGGGGCCGGCGGGGAGCGAAGCTCAGTCTCAGCCCTCGATCTTGTAGATCTCCCTCCGACCCCCGTCCACGAGGTCGTGGTAGCCCTTCATGATGTTCTCGAACTCCTTCATGTCCTGCTCGTTGTGGCCGTTCCCGGACATCATCTCCTCGAACGCATCCATGCTCTTGACCTCCATCTCGGACACGAGCGTCCAGTAACGCTCGGCGCTGAGGTCGGTCATGATCTTCATTTTGGGCATGCCCATCTTGTCCATGAGCTTCGACATTGCGACGAACTTCTCGACCAGCGGGCGAACCTTGCCCGGCTTGCAGTACATGATCTCCCGGACGAGCAGCATGCTGTCTCCTTTCTCAGGTTTTCCTACTCGGGCACTGCTTTCCAGGTGTTGTCCGGATCGAACGAGGTCATGGCAGCCACCACAGCATCCGTCTCCTCGCCCAGATCCTTCTGATAGACGACATCGTCCTGATTCACGATGAACGTCATGACACCACTGTTCCCCGGATCGGAGGGCCACGCGACGAGCGCAAAGCCCTTCGTGAGCACTCCGTTCGTGAAGTACTCGCGCGCTCCGCCCCGCGCATTTGAGCCCTGACGGTAGAGCATCCGGTACCGGTAACCGTGATAGGCCATCCCCTGCACCGCGCGATAGCCTTCGGCCGCGGCATCTCCCACGAACGGTCCCGCCGGGCTCGGCGGCTCATCGCCCGCGGTCGGCCAGTAGAGACCGTTCTGTCGGCCTTCGTCGCTCATGAGCTTCAAGGCGTAGATTCCCGCGGGGTCGCCGTCGTGGCCGGTCGATGCGTACTCCTTCTGTGCATCCACGAATCCGTGCGCCACTGCGATCGCGCCGAGCTCGTTCCGGCCGATGCGGCGGAACGCAATCTCATCGGTTCCCGCCTTGCCATCGAAATACCAGCGGCCACCCCGCTGCACGATGGGCACGGGGAGCGGCCAGTCCTGCTCGCCGACGATGAGCGTTCGTTTGTCCGCCCCGTCTTCGACCAGAGAGTGCTTTGCCCGGTACGCATCGAGAAACGCGTCCCGATCCGATCCGTCCTGCACGGGATCCCCGGTGGAGATCAGGTCCTCGCTGCCGGGCCCGAACAGCGTCGCGGACCTTTCCCGGTCGTGCGCCTCGAGGGCTGCGACCAGGGCGTCCACAGCCGCTTCGGGAGTCGCGAACGATTCGTGCGCTCCCGATCCCCCGCCGGATCCCGAGCAGCCCGTGAGCGTGATGATCGCGATCAACGCAATCGCTGGAACGCTGAGAACCGCGAAGCCTTTGCGTGCCATGATCACCTCCTATCGTCCGCGGCGGCCGCCACCGCCGCCGGTCCGCGTGCTCGATTGCGTTCCGCTGGAGTGCGTTCCACTGGAGGAAGAGCTCTGCCGCCCGCGCGCGCTCGCCGCGCGATCGGCCGAACCGTGATTGACGCCCCCGACCGCGGTGTTGTCCGTGTGCCGGGTGGGACGGGACTTCACGACCTGGGGTTGCGTCGATGCCGACTGGGCCGGACGGGAGGACGCCGATTGCGCCGGACGCAATGCGGATTCGGATCTGCGCGGAGTCGACTGCCCTGCGTACCCGCGATCCGTCTGTCCCCCGCGGGACGATGCGGTCTTCGTCGAAACCGTGGAGCGGCCCGGAGTCGCCTTGGACGTAGCCCCTCCGGCGCGCGCCTCGCCGACGCGACCGGTCCCCTGCGCATTCGGTTTCGCACCCGCGTACGTGCCCTGCACCTTGGGCGCGGCCCTCTTCCCGCCCACATTCGTGCCCGCGCTCGCACCGGCGCGAGAGCGCGAGGCCGCATCGCGCGTCTTCGAATCGGCTCCTGCGTAGCCGCCTTTTCCCTTCAAGGCTTCCGAGCTCGAGGGACCTTTACGCTTCGGGCCCTTTTTCGCGTCCGCGTTGAGCTGATTGAGTTCCGGGCGATTCGGACGCGCCTCTGAGATCGGGCTCTTCGGGTTTGCGCGGTTCCGGTCCCGCGAATTGCCACCCTGGCGGTTCCAGTAATTGTTGTTGCTGTTGATATTGATGTTCGTGTTGTTGCGCACGTAGACGTTCGGGCGGTTGTAGGCGTGCGCGGGATAGAAACCACCGCCGTAAACCGGCCGGTACGGGTACGGCGGGTAGTACGGCATCGGGTGACCCCACATGCCTCCGTAGTACGACGGCCCATAGTAGTCGTCGTGATCGAAGACCTCTGCAACCATGATTCCCATCCCAAACCCGAGCAGGGCGCCCGCGAGCGCCGAGCCGTCGTCGTCGTCTGAGTCGTTGGACGAGGAGCTCGGCGGCGGACTCGAAGTCTGCGGCGCGTAGGCCGCCACCGGATCGTAGGTCGGTACGTAGACGACCTGCGGGCTCGGCGGCGAAACCGTGATGACCTCCTGGCCGCCTTCTTCTTTGGTCTCGACCTTCATCTTGTCGGAGCTCGCGAGCGTTCCGACGCTCTGCGCCTGCGCGCGCAGCCGTTGCACCGCGTCCATCACGCCCTGCTGGTCGTTGACGTAGGCCTGGCCGACCTCCTCCGTCCAGCTCAAGTTCATGCACATCTGGTCGATCACGCTCGGCGCCTGGATCAACCCGCGGACCGGAACCGTGAAGCCCGCCTTCTCGGCGGCGTCTTCGAGCGCCTTGCCCTCGAGATTCGGGTTCGCAATGAGCCAGTTACCGGCGTCGAGAACCTCCTGCGGATTGGTGGCCGCCGTGAGGACCTGGAGCAGGACCGGATCCGGGTAGAGGGCGACGGGAGCGAGCAGCTCTTCCATCGCCTCGGGCGTCCACGTCGTGCTCGTGGCGACGAGCGTCTCGGACGGCTCGTCCGAGGTCTGAGACGTGGCAGAAGTCGCCTGCGTGGAGGACGTCTCTTTCCCCTTGCTGCACGCAGCGAACAGGACGAGAGCCGAGGCTGCGACTGCGAGCCTGATCGGACGTCCGTACGGTGAAGCGCCTGGCATTTTTGCGGCCCTCCTGAGGCGTACACCGACTCCTGAGCACCTCGAATCGGCGAACCTTCCTGGTCGTGAGCTTCGTTCTCCTCGGGGTGGGACGGGATCGAGGGGGCTGATCTGATCGACTTCGGGGATCGGACTCGGGACCGAGCCCGATCGTACTCCGGATGGTGCCCTGTGTCCCCGCTCGACTTCCGGGCGGCCGACCTCGGCTCAATTCTCTGCCGCACAAAAGGTTAGAAAAACGTCAGAGCGGCTTTCCCCCGCCCCGACGAGACGCGCTGGGTTCGAAAGTGGACGCGGGCGAGCACTTCCGCAAAGTAGAGTAGTGGACCGGTACCGAGACGGACGAGGATCCGCCCCCCGAGGAGTCCCGTGAATCGACCGACTTCCAGTGGTACCCAGGTTTCGTCCGACGCGCTTCTCCTCACGACTGATCTCCTCCGGCGAGCGAAAGACGGGGATCGCGGAGCGCTCGATGCCTTGATCGCGCGCTACCTCCCCCGTCTCGAGCGCTGGGCGCGGGGACGACTCCCGCTCTCCGCACGCTCCCTGCTCGACACCTCGGACCTCGTTCACGAGACGCTGTTACGCGTCATCCAGGGTCTCGGGGGCATCGAGGTTCGCGGCCCGGGAGGATTCCAGGCCTATGTTCGCCATGCCGTGCTCAATCGTATAAGGGATGAAGTGCGCTGGGCGGCTCGCCGGCCCGGCCCGGAGGGCGTCCCTGAGACACTCGCCGATCCGGCTCCGTCCCCGGTGGAGCACGCGATCGGCGCCGAAGTTCTCGATCGCTACGAGCGTGCGCTCGCGTCACTCGAGCCGGAGGAGCGAGAGTTGCTCCATTTGCGGATCGAGCTTGCGTTCGACTACCAGGAGATCGCGTCCATGACCGGACGGCCGAGCCGTGACGCGGTGCGGATGGCGGTTCAGCGCGCGCTCGCGCGCCTGGCCGAGGCAATGGGCCATGCCCGCTGATCGCGACCCGGTCGAGGATCTGCTGGCCGCAGTGTCCGACGGGCATCCCGTCGACTGGGCCGCCGCTTCGCGCGACTTCGAGCTGGATGGCCGCATGCGACTCGACGCGCTTCAGGAAGTGTCGCGCATCGCCGACTTCAACCGTCGCTTGCAAGAGGAGGCGACGGGCGGGCCCATGCCCGAGCGATGGGGAGAGCTCCTCCTCCTCGAGCGCATCGGCACGGGCGCGAACGCCGAAGTCCTCCGCGCATGGGACCCCGCGCTGCACCGCGAAGTCGCCCTCAAGCTCCTCCCGGCAGGAGTCGAGGACACGCAGCTCCTCGAAGAGGGACGCGCCGCAGCCCGCATCCGCCATCCGCACGTCGCCGCCGTCCACGGAATCGATCGTCGCAATGGACGCCTCGGAATGTGGATGGAGCTCGTTCGCGGGCGGAACCTCGAGCAGGAAGTGCGTGCGCGCGGACCGCTCACGCCCGGGGAAACGACACGCCTCGGGCGCGAGATCGCCTCCGCCCTCGTGGCGGTGCATGCGGCGGGTCTCCTCCATCGCGACGTCAAGCCCGCGAACATCGTGCACGATGCAGAGGGACGCTACGTCCTCACAGACTTCGGACTGGGCGTGAGCCAGGACGACGCCGCGCGCGGCGCGGCCGGGTCCGCCGGAACGCCGATGTATATGGCGCCCGAGTTGCTCACGGGTGCGTCCCCTTCGGAACCATCTGATGTCTACGGGCTCGGGCTCGTGCTGTGGTTTGCGCTCGCGGGGCGCCACCCGTTTCCGGCCGAGGCTCTGCCGCACCTCGCGAAAGCTGCCGCCGTCGGACCGAAGCCCGCGCTGCGGGAAATCCGGACTGACGTGCCGCACGGGCTCCTCGAAATCGTCGAGCGGGCGATCGCGTCCGATCCCGCGTTGCGCACCTCTCAGGCCCGCGCCGTGTCGAACGCGCTCGACGGGCTCGCCGTTCCGGGGGACGGGCGCACCGTATCGGATCGACCGCGTCGCGTTTCGCCGGTGGTTCTCGTTTCGCTGGTCGCGGCGGCCGCGGCCGCGGCCGCGATCACGACCACACTCCTGCGTACGCGGAAGCCCGCGACCGTGCCCGTCGTCGCGCCGGCCGGACCCGCATCGCCGTCATCCCCGTCGTCCCCGGCACCCGTCACGACGTACGCCGTGCAGGCCTCGTTCCTTCGTCATGACGCACGCGGTGAAGCGCGGCTCGTCAGCGGGGATCGCGTGAAGCCCGGCGACCGATTGTCTCTCGAATTCCACGCCACGCGCGCCGCGTGGGTGTACGTGCTCGACGAAGACGAGCGCGGCGAGCGCTACCTCCTCTTTCCGCAGCCGCTCTTCGACACGCCGAACCCGCTCGCTGCGGACTCGGTGTACCGGCTCCCGGGCGCGATCGGCGGACGCGATCAGGGCTGGACCGTGACGAGTCGCGGAGGACGCGAGTACCTCCTCGTGGTCGCGAGTCCCGAGCCCGTTTCCGAGCTCGAGGCCGAGCTCCACCGCCTTCCGGCTCCGCGACCGGGACGGCCGATCGAATACGCCACGGTCGGGGAGACCTCCGTGGAACGCCTGCGCGGCATCGGAGGCGTCTCTCCCGTGCCTTCCGGACCCTCACGCCCCGCAGGTCCCACGCCTGCATTCGCACGCTTCCGCGCCCTCGCCGGACGGGAAGGCGAAGTCAGCGGCGTCTGGGTGCGGCAGATCTCCCTCGAAAACCCCACCCGCTAGAGCTTTCACATCTGAGGAAGCTGACGAATCGCGTTCCTTATTCCGAGTCGCGTCCTGAGGGTCCGTACAGGCGGCGCGCCGTCATGAGGTGGCGCATCGCTTCGGATTTCCGGCCGTGCGTCTCGAGGAGCAGTCCGAGATTGTAGTGCGCGTCGGCCGAGTCGGGGTCGAGATCGATCACGCGCCGGTACGCGAGGATCGCCTCCTCGGCGCGGCCACGATCTTCGAGCAGGACTCCGAGATTGAAGTGGCACGTCGAGTCCTCGGGCGTGCACCGCACGGCCTCGCGATACTGCGCCTCCGCGCGTCCGAGCTCGCCCGCCTCGTGCTCGAGGCGCCCGAGATTGAGATGCGCGTCGCCGAAATCGGGATCGAGCTCGATCGCCTGGAGATAGGCCTGCCGGGCCTCGAGCGAAGACCGGCTCTCGAGCTCGCAGCCGAGATGGAACCACTGCTCGGCCGTGAACGGAGAGGTGCCGCGATCCTCGAGCGTCGCCACTCCGTGGCGCGCGGCCGGGGCCGCCCGGGCGTGCGGCTCGACCGACTCCACGAGCCCGAACTCGACGCGCGCCGCGGGCGCGCTCTCCTCCGGAGTGTCCCCGCCCGCGAGCTCGGCCATCTCGGCCGCATCGAAGTTGAGCAGGAACTGTCCCGAGTCGGGCTGCCAGCGCGCGCTGCCATCCCATGCGATCGCCCGATCGCCGTCGGCATAGATCGTGATGCTCGTGAGTGGAAGGTCGCTCGTGAGCTGCCGCCGGAGCGAAGTCCAGATGCGACGGAGCCGGCGCGCGGGAACGCCGGCTTCGAGAAGACCGCGAGTCGTCTTGAGCAGGAGCAGGTGATGGAACTCGAACTCGAGCCGGCCGCCCGCTCCGCGCAGCGGCACGATCTCGCCCAGACGGGCGTAGGTCCGGATCTGATCCTCGCTGACTTCGAGAATCTTGGCCGCATCCCGTGTGGAGAAGCGCTTCATCGCGTCCTTGCTCCGCTACGTGCGGTTACCGGGAACCTGCTCTCTTCTCCTTGGCGGCCGGCGCCTGCGTGGAAGCCGCCGCGCGCTTCGCCTTCGCGGGCGTCTTCTCCTCGCCCGAAGCCCCCTTCGACGCGCGGCCCTCGAGACTCTGCTTGAGCGCGTCCATGAGGTCGATGACCTGCGTGCGCTGGACCTGCGGTCCGAGCGCTGTCACTTCCTTGCCCTCCACCTTCTGCTCGACGGCCGAGAGCACGCGGTCGCGGTAGTCGTCGTGGTACTTCTCGGGCTCGAATTTCTTCCCGGTGAGCTCCTGGATGAGACGGAGCGCGAGATCGAGCTCGCCGGTCTTGACCGTGGCCTTTTGCCCCTTCTCGATCTCGCTGAAGTCCCGGACTTCGTCGGCGAAGTACATCGTGTGGAGCATGAGTCCGTCCTGCGCGGCGCGGATGATGACCAGGTTCTCCTTGCCCCGCATCACGAACTTCGCGAGCGCGACCCGTCCGGTCTTGTTCATCGCGTCGACAAGAAGCCGGTATGCTTTGTCTCCGCCCTTGTCGGGGCCCAGGTAGTAGGTCTTCTCGAAGTAGATCGGGTCCACCTGGTCGAGCGGCACGAACTCGGCGATGTCGATCGACTGCGAGGCTTCGCCTTCGAGGCCCTTCAACTCCTCGTCGGTGAAGCGCACGTATTGATCCTTCGAGAACTCGTAACCCTTGACGAGTGTCGAACGATCGAGCACTTCGTTGCACGTCGGGCAGACCTGCTGCTGCTTGATCCGCCCACCGCACTTCACGTGCAGCAGGTTGAACGCCACGCCGCCCGAGGATGCGGCGGTGAACATCTTGACGGGGATCGAGACCAGCCCGAACGAAAGCGTGCCCGATCCGATCGAGTGTGCTGGCATACGGTGGGGCCTCCGGGTGAAAGGACTCGAAAAAGCCTAACATCCATCTCTGGTACACTCAACACCACCTCCGGTAACGAACGACGAGCCATACGCTTGTCGCACCGGGGGCGCCGTCCGAGGCCGATCGCGTGAGCGCCACTCGCAAAGAAAACCTCGATCTCTACCGCAAGAAGCGCGATCCCGCGCGCACTCCGGAACCCTTCGGGCCGGCGGAGGAGCGCGTCGCTCGCGGGGTCACGCCGCGCGCACCGCGGTTCGTCGTGCAGAAGCACTGGGCGCGCCAGCTCCACTACGATTTTCGGCTCGAGCTCGACGGCACCCTCAAGAGCTGGTCGGTCCCCAAGGGACCGTCGACCCGGGCGGAGGAGCGGCGCCTCGCCGTGCATGTCGAGGATCACCCGCTCGAGTACGCGAGCTTCGAGGGCGTGATTCCGGCCGGCAACTACGGCGCCGGATCCGTGATCGTGTGGGACCACGGGCCGTACGGATCGTTCAAGGAGGACGATCTGCTCGAGCAGTACGTGCGCGGGAAGCTCGAGCTCGAGCTGTTCGGCTTCAAGCTGCGCGGCCGCTGGACGCTCGTCCGCATGGGCAAGAAGGACAAGGAGTGGCTCCTCCTCAAGAAGGTCGACGGCGGCGTCTCGGAGCGAGAGGCCGTGGATCGCTACCCGGAGTCCGTGATCTCGGGACTCACCGTCGAGGAAATGCGGGACGTTCCCGGAACGCTCGATGCCCTGCGCGACTTGATCCGCTCCTTCGACGCTCCGCGGCGCGACGTGGACGTCAAGGACGTCGGGCTCATGCTCGCAACACTCACGGAGCGCGCCCCTTCCGGACCCGACTGGGGCTTCGAGATCAAGTACGACGGCGTGCGCGTGCTCGTGCAGCGCGACGGGGAACAGCTTCGCATGCTGGGACGGAGCGGCGAGGACATCACGAAGCGCTACCCGGAGGTCGCAAGCGGTCTCGCCTCTCTCGCCGTCCCGCGCTTTCTGCTCGACGGCGAGATCATCGCGGAGGACGAGAGCGGACGGCCGAGCTTCGGCCGGCTCCAGGCGCGCATGGGGTTGAGCCGTCCGCGCGACATCGAGGCCGCGATGGCAAAGGTGCCCGTGCGCGGCGTGTTCTTCGATTGCCTCGCGCTCGAGGGTCACGATCTTCGGAAGCTCCCGCTCGTTGAACGGAAAGAGCTCCTCGCTCGAACGCTCCCACCGATCGGTCCGGTGCAGCGTTCCGACTACGTGCCCGCGCACGGACCGGAATTCTTCGAAGCTGCGTCCGAGCTCGGGCTCGAGGGCATCATCGCGAAGAAGCTCGCGAGTTCCTACCAGAGCCGCCGCTCGGCCGACTGGCTCAAGATCAAGTGTCAGAAGCGGCAGGAGTTCGTGATCGGCGGATACACGGATCCGCAGGGATCGCGCGCCCGCTTCGGCGCGCTTCACGTCGGCCTCTACGACGGCCCGACGCTCGTCTACGTGACCAAGGTGGGCACCGGCTTCGACGAAGAAGGGCTCGACCGGATCGCGGCCCTGCTCGAGCCGCTCGCGCGCTCCACGTCGCCGTTCGACGTCGGAACCCCGGGCGGGCGCGGACATCACTGGGTCGAGCCCCGGCTCGTCTGCGAGGTGCGCTTCACGGAGTGGACGCGGGACGGCGGGCTCCGGCATCCGACGTTTCTCGGGCTCCGCCCCGACCGGAAGCCCGAAGAGTGCCGGCGCGAGGAGCCGGTGTCGCTCGATTCCGCGGTCGCCGACGGCTCCGACGGTTCGGATGCCACGGACGACACGGGCGACACGAAAGGCACAGACGAGGGGACTTCCCCGCGGCCGACCGCCCCAGCGCGCGGATTTTCGAGCGCCGGAGACGCCTCCGCGCGCACGGTCAAGCTCACGAACGTCACGAAGAAATACTGGCCCGAGGGCTATACGAAGGGCGATCTCATCCGCTTCTACGAGGCGGTCGCGCCGCTTCTCCTCCCCTACCTCGAGGACCGGCCGGTCGTGCTCACGCGTTATCCGGACGGGATCGAGGGCAAGTCGTTCTTCCAGAAGGACGCCCCCGTGTACACCCCCGAGTGGGTGCGCACCGTGACGATTCACTCAAACGACGCGGACCGCGACATTCGCTACTTCGTGATCGATGACGTCGAGTCGCTCCGCTACGTGGCGAACATGGGCACGATTCCGCTCCACGTCTGGTGCTCGCGCGTGGGATCCCTCGACCATCCCGACTGGTGCGTGCTCGACCTCGATCCCAAGGGAGCGCCCTTCACCCAGGTCGTCCAGGTGGCGCGCACGCTCAAGACGATCCTCGAGGAGCTCGAGCTCGAAAGCTTCGTGAAGACTTCGGGCGCGACCGGTCTTCACATCCTCCTTCCCATGGGGCGGCAGTACACGGACGAAGAAGTGCGCCAGTTCGCGCGCCTGCTCGCACTCCTCACGGTGGACACGGTCCCCGAGATCTCGACCGTGACCCGCTCGATCCGCGCGCGCGAGGGCAAGGTGTACGTGGACTACGGGCAGAACGGACGCGGCAACACGATCGTCTCGCCGTACTCGGTGCGGCCGTTGCCGGGCGCTCCGGCCTCGTGTCCCTTGCGCTGGGACGAAGTGACGGCACGGCTCGATCCGGCGCGCTACACGATCGAGACGATTCCCAGGCGTTTCGAAAAGATGGCCGATCCGTTGACGCGCGTGCTCGGAAAGGGCGTGGACATGAAGGCCGCGATCGCGCGGATTGCCCGCCGCATGGAGAAGACCGGCGCGGGGAACAGGGCCGAGGACGGAGGCGAAGACGAAGCCCCTGCGAAACGGAAGCGGCGCTCATGAAGGCCGCCGACGCCGCGACCCGGGAGCTTCGTTTCCAGGCGAGCCCGTCCGCGGGCGATGTGTCGGCCGTGCTCGTGCGGCCGGAGGCGGCGAAGAGGCTCCTCGTCTTCGCGCACGGAGCGGGTGCCGGGATGCGGCACGTGTTCATGGACGACGCGGCACGCGTGCTCGCCGCGCACGGGATCGCGACGTTCCGCTATCAGTTTCCCTACGTCGAGCGGGGCTCGAAACGCATCGATCCGCAGCCGATCCTGCTTGCGACCGTGCGCTCGGCCGTGGCCGCGGCGCGGGCGGCGGAGCCGGAGCTGCCCCTCCTCGCCGGAGGAAAGTCGATGGGCGGCCGGATGACGTCGCTCGCGGCGGCTGACGAAGCCCTCGAAGGCGTTCGCGGACTCGTGTTCTTCGGCTTTCCGCTTCATCCCGCGGGCGCCCCGTCCACGTCCCGCGCGGATCACCTGGCCCGGGTCGGCGTGAGGATGCTGTTCCTCCAGGGCACGCGTGACTCACTCGCGGAGCTCGACCTGCTTCGTCCGATCCTCGATCGCCTGGGATCGCACGCCACGCTTCACGTCATCGAGGGGGCGGATCACTCGTTCGCGGTTCCGAAGCGAACCGGGCGCAGCCGCGAGGATGTGCTCGAGGAGATGGCGAGCACTCTCGAGAGCTGGTCCGAAGGCGGCTGAACCCGCCCCCCTGTGCGACACGAAAGGGCCGGGCAAACGCGCCCGGCCCTGACTGCACGAACAGGGTGCGGCTACGCCTTCGGCTGCGGAACGATCCGCAAATACGGCCGGGGCGCTTTCCACCCGTCCGGATACACCTTCTTCGCATCCTCGTCCGAAACCGAGCCCGCGATGATGACGTCGTCGCCGTGCTTCCAGTTCACCGGCGTCGCGACCTTGTGCTTCGCGGTGAGCTGGAGCGAGTCGAGCACCCGCAAGACCTCGTCGAAGTTGCGCCCCGTCGTCATCGGATACGCGATCATGAGCTTGACCTTCTTGTCGGGTCCGATCACGTACACGTTGCGCACGGTCTGATTGTCCATCGGGGTCCGTCCCTCGCACGTCTCCGGGAGATCGGCGGGGAGCATTCCGTAGAGCTTCGAGACGGCCAGGGTCGGATCGCCGATCATCGGGTAGTTCGGCGAGTATCCCTGCGTCTCCCGGATGTCCTCGGACCACTTCTTGTGGCTGTCGACCGGGTCGACGCTGAGCCCGATGACCTTCGTGCTGCGCTTGTCGAACTCGGGCTTGAGCTTTGCCATGTAACCGAGCTCGGTCGTGCAGACCGGCGTGAAATCCTTCGGATGAGAAAAGAGAACAGCCCAGCCGTCACCGATCCAGTCGTGAAAACGGATCCGGCCTTCCGTCGTTTCCGCCTCGAAATCCGGAGCCGTGCTCCCGATCTGAAGAGGCGCATTCCCGGTTTGAACCGACATCTCAGACCTCCTTGGAGGATTCGTGTTCGATCGGAGGGGTTCGCGCTTGAAGTAGGCCGAGTTTATGCCTTAGGCGTCCGCGTCCGCAACGGCTGCATGCCCCCGCGACGCCGGAAAACCGCTCCGGGCGGGTCCGGAACGCCCGCGCCCGCCTCGCGGCCGGCCTTCCTCCTCAGATTTCGCACCCCGGGCACCTTCGGCCTTGGGTCTCCGCCGTTTTCTGTGGACGCGCCGCGCATCTCCCGGTTGTGTGGATTTTGTCCGGGCCGAGGTGACGGTCAGGCCCGGGTTTCAGCGCAATGCTCGAGTGCGGATCTCTCGTACGCGGACAGGAGGACTTTCCATGAGATGGAATCTTTGGCGGATCGCCCGGCGGGCCCTCGCGCTCGCCGCCTGTGCCGCGGCCCCGGGTCTGGCGCTCGCGCAGGACCAGCTCGATCCCGACACCTACAGGATCTACGGCGGGACGTACATGTCCGACTGCGCGAAGAACACCTCACCGAAACTCACGGTGTTCGAGACCGCGCTCGTGTTCCTCGATGGCAACAACCGTGTCGCGAGCACGGGAGTGTCGTCTTCGTTTTCCTACTTCGGACAGAGCGAGCCGGAAGGATTCGAAGTGGCGCTGATCGGCACCTTCCCCGGCGACCTGCAGCTCGTCGCAATCATTTTTGGCGACGCGAAGGGCGGCAAGTACATCGGGGAATTGGGCGGTGACAACAAGATCCTGGACCAGATCGCGCCGGACGCCCGGAAGCTCAAGTACCGTCGCTGCGACGCCGCGTCCGAGAAGCCTTCGACGAGCGCCTCCGCGCCGGCGGCTTCGGATACCGCGGGCGCTTCGGCGGCGGAGGAGATGGCGGGCGCTTCGGCTTTGCTCGCCGATCCCGGATTCGCCGCCTCGTACAAGAAAGCGCTAGGCAAGTATTCGAAGGAGCCGTGGCTCGCGAAGCTCGACGGACCCTCGTCCCCACCCCAGAGAGTCATGGTCGCGGGCAACCCATACACGGCCTTCAATGCCTGCAAGGACCACGACTGCCAGGCGAACAACATGGTCGGGCTCTATTCGGCGGCGAAGAAAGTCGTGTACGGCAAGGTCGTGGTCGCGGGGAAGTCGGCGATGATCGGCAATCCGAAGCCCGATGTGGCCAGGGAGATCGGTGCTCTCTGGTTCGCGCAGTGGGGCAAGTCGGCCCAGTAGCAGGCCGGCCTGCGCGCCGACTCAGATCAGGCGGAGTGTGAACACGATGGCCCAGTAGTTCACGAGGTAGGTGAACGTCAGGGTCACGATGAGGAGGAGAAGCGACTTCGCGAGCGTCACGCGGGCCGGGTCTCGATACACGCGGGCCAGCGCGAAGGCGAGATAGACCGCCATCAGGATGACGCCGAGCCCGGCGGCGGTCGATTGCGGCAACGGAGTGACCTGGAGGAGTGCACCAGTTGCGAGCGTGATGAGATAGAGCACGGCGACGTAGTGGACGGCAAAGACCAGATGGGCGCCGAACGGAAGGCGTTTCCCCCTATACAAAAGCTGCAGCGCGAGCGCGAACGCGAGCACGCCGAGCGTGAGCGTGAGCGTGAAGACCGTCGGAACCCTCACATCGAATCGCTCGGCGAACACCGACGGCGGGAGTCCGAGCTCGTTCCTGCGAGTGTCCACGAGCTTCGCGATCTCACCTTCCGGATTCCGGGCGAGCATGGAAGCCAGGTTGAAGCCCGCCCACGGTGCGGCGAAAAAGAAGATCGCGGCGCAGAGGAAGTAGATCTTGATCGGGCTCAGGAATCGCGCGCGCCGGCCCGCAAGATACTGCTCCGTGAGCTGTCTGGGCGCGAACAGGCCTCCGAGACTGCGCACGGTCTTCGAGTTGAGCCGGAATGCCATGATCTCGTCCGCGAGCTGATCGAAGAATCGACGGACCGAGAGGTCATCCGCGCGCACGCGCTTCTGTCCACAGGCCGCACAGAATTCGCCCGCGACCGGAGCTTCGCAGTTCGGGCAGGGCGTCGCGGCGGGATGTAACTGTGCGCTCATCCGAATCCCCTCTCCTCACGGTCTTTGCGGGCTTCGGCCCGGGACGCGAACGGCGTGCTCCCGGCCCGTGCGTGCCCGTGCGATTGACAACCGCCCGCGATCGGCCGACCCTCGAAGCATGATGCCAGACGGTGCGAGGAAGCCGAAGGCTTCGCGTGAGGACGCGTCTCCGGACCGCGAGGGGCCTCCCGATCGCGAAGAGATGATCGACGAGGTTCTCGAGGACACGTTCCCGGCGAGCGACCCTCCGACGTGGGACAGCGTCGCCCGCACGCCGCCCGCCGACGAGAGCGACGACGCGCACGCTTCATGACCGGACCGGTCCGGACGCCGTGCGACGAGCTGGCCATTCGGGCTCGTGCCGATGCCCGAGCCGGCGCCGGCCCCGCCTCCGGTCGGCCGGCGCCATCGTGGGTCCTCACCGCAGCGATCCTCGGCTCGAGCCTCGCGTTCATCGACGGCACGGTCGTGAACGTTGCGCTCCCTTCCATCCAGCGCGAGCTGCATGCGACCGTCACCGACGTCCAGTGGGTCGTCGAGGCGTACCTCCTGTTCCTGTCCGCGCTCTTGCTCGTCGGAGGAGCCCTCGGAGACCGGTTCGGCCGGCGCCGCGTGTTCGCGATTGGTGTTCTCCTGTTCACGATCGCCTCGGCCGCCTGCGCGCTCGCGCGCGACGTGCCCCAGCTGGTCGCGGCCCGTTCGCTTCAGGGCATCGGCGCGGCCTTGCTCGTCCCGGGAAGTCTTGCGCTCATCGGCGCATCGTTCCGTGACGCCGAGCGCGGGCGCGCGATCGGAACGTGGTCCGCGTTCAGCGCGATCACGACCGCTCTCGGACCGCTCGTGGGAGGCTGGCTGGTTGCGCACTCCTGGCGCTGGGCCTTTCTCCTCAACCTGCCGCTCGGTCTCGCGGTGCTCGCGATCCTCGCGCTACGGGTCCCCGAGAGTCGCGACGACGAGGCCGTGCGGCTCGATCTTCCCGGCACGGCGCTCGTCACGGCAGGACTCGGCGGGATCGTGTACGGCCTTCTCGAATGGGGACGTGCGGGAGCTCCGGCACCGCTGACGCTCCTCTCCCTCGCGCTCGGTGTGCTCTCGCTCCTCCTGTTCATCGCCGTCGAATCGAGGAGCGCGCATCCGATCGTTCCGCTCGCGCTCTTTCGTTCACGCACGTTCGCGGGTGCCAACCTCCTCACGCTGTTCCTGTACGGGGCGCTCGGGAGCGTTTTCTTCTTCCTGCCGCTCGATCTGATCCAGGTGCACGGCTACTCGCCGGCCGCGGCCGGGGCGGCGATCCTGCCGTTCGTCGCCCTCCTCGGCGGACTCTCCCGCTGGTCGGGAAGCCTCGCGGAGCGCATCGGCCCGCGGATTCCGCTCGTGATCGGGCCCGCCCTCTCGGCGGTTGGATTCGCGCTCTTCGCCCGCCCGGGGACTTCGGGGAGCTACTGGACGACGTTCTTCCCCGCGGTGGTCGTGCTCGGCCTCGGCATGTCCCTCACGGTCGCTCCGCTTTCGACGACGGTGTTAGGCGCGGTGCCGGGCCACCGCGTCGGCGTCGCGTCGGGGATCAACAACGCGGTCGCGCGGATCGGTGGGTTGCTCGCCGTCGCGCTCGCGGGACTTCTCGTCACGGGAACGTTCGAGCGGGAGCTCGACGCACGCGTCCCCGAAGCGTCCGTGGGTCCGGAGATCCGCCGGACAGTGCTCGCGCGCAGCGGTCAGTTCGGCGCGCTCGAGCCTCCCGCCTCGGCGACCGGACCGGAGGCCGACGTCATTCGTGCAGCAGTTCCGGAAGCGTTCACCGAGGGCTTTCGCGCGCAGGCGTGGGCCGCGGCGCTGTGCGCGCTCCTCTCTGCGGTCGCCGCGGCCTGGCTCATCGAACCGCTCCAAAGAAAGCGACCACTCCCGAAGGCGGAAGTGGTCGCGCGCAAGGACAGCGTGCCGCAGGTCAGCGATACGAGGCCTTGATCCTTCCCCACGACTCGGGCTGTGACGGAACTCCCGGGTCGAACGTGACGTCGAGCTTGAGCGTGGGCCCCGCGAACGTCGAGTTCGTGGCCCCGGCCCACGTGCCGGCGAGAGTCGCGGTCGCGGTTCCGACCACGACCCGGATCGTCGAATTGGAATTGAGCCGATTCATGAGCGCCGTAACCGTCGGAACGACGAGCGGAAACGTGTAGGCGTTGACGTCGCCGTTGGCGGTGGGCGTGTAGGTGTGCGGTCCGCCGCCGAGCGGCAGGAGTGTCAGGTCGCCCTGCGACACGTCGGTCGCCGTTCCGGGATCGGCACCGTCGAACGCGAGCGGAGATGTCCCGCCCGGCTGGATGTCCGCGAGCGAAGCGCTCGTGTCGAGCGAGAAGACGACGTCCCCCGCCGCCGAGAACGCGGCGTTGGATTGCACGAGCTCGATCGCGATCGAGTTGATGGCAATCACAGCGTCGGGCAGGACGCCGAAACTGAAATCGGCGACGCCGTAGCTCGCGAAGGTGCCGTTCGCGCTCCCTTCGATGTTGAAGAAAGCCTTTCCGTTCACACCCGAACGCGGCCCCGCCGGCTGCACGGTGGCATTGTCGAGCGCCTCGCTCGAGAGCGGCGCCGCCTGCGCGATCGCAGAAGTGGTGGCCAGAATCACGGCGGCCATGGTGACGACACGTTGTCCACGGGTCATCGCGAACCTCCTTCTGAATGGCAATGGGGGGATGGGTACGAGTCTGGTCGGGGGGACGGAATCATGCTCCCCTGCGTGCGGGCCCGCAAGGGGCATCCGCGCTCGAGGGCACGCGGGCGGCAACCCGTTCAGAGCAACCCGTCGGACGGATTGGGCGCCCCTTCGGCGAAACGCCCGGGCCGCAATGCCTCGACGTTCAACGTGCTCGCGCGACCGTCGAGCAGGATCTCCGCGAGCAGGTGGCCGAGCGCGGGTGAGTGCATGACCCCGTGGCCGGAGGATCCGTTCGCGAGATACAGGTTCGCGCACCCGGGCGCGGCTCCGAGGAGCGCGTGCTTGTCGGGCGACATTTCGTAGAGTCCCGCGTAGCACGCCGCCTCATCGATCACGGCTGCACGCAGCGCCGGAATGCGCCGGCACGCAAGCTCGAACACGGACGTGACCCAATCGCGCTCGACGCTCGTGTCGAACGGACGCCCGGGAACACCCGGGCTAGGCTTGAGCAGGAGCACGCGGCCGTCCCGCACGCGCAGATGGAAGCCGTCGCCGACGAAGAGCGTCATCGGCATGTCGGGCGGGAGTCCCTCGAACGGCCGGGTCACGGCGACCTGGCGGCGCACGGGAACGACCGGAAGCTCGACGCCCGCAAGAGCTGCGATCTCCGACGCCCACGCGCCTGCCGCGTTCACGACCCTTTCGACCGCGATCTCCTCACGCTGCGTGCGCAGGGTTCGAATGCGTCCGGTTCCGTCCCGCGTGAACCCCGTGACGAGGGTGTCGGATTCGAGGTGGACGTCGCGTCGCCCGGCGGCCGCGAGATAACCGTCGAGCATCCGGCGGGGATCGAGAAAGCCGGCCTGCCGACAGAACGTAGCGCCAGAGAGGTGCGCGGGATCGAGCGCCGGGTTTCGTCGCAGCGCTTCGTTCACCTCGAGCTCGACGACCTGGCCGGGCCCGTGGGCGTGCTCGACGTCTCGCGCATGGCGAAGCGCATCCATCTCCGCGTCGTTCTGCGCGAGCCACAGGTAGCCAACCGGCCGGTAGAGCGGGTCGACGCCCGTCTCCTCCTCGAACGCGAGCAGCTTCTCGCGTGCGAGAACGGAGAGATTCACGTTCACGGGACTGTCGAACTGAATGCGGAAGCCGCCGGTCGCGAATCCCGTCGACCCCGTACCGGGGCGCGCAGCGCGATCGAGAAGGAGCATGTCGGTGAGACCGCGCGCCGCAAGGTGGTAGGCGACGCTCGCTCCGATCACCCCGGCGCCGACCACGGCCACCGAGGCCGTTCTCATGCCGTGAAGACGTGTTCGGGGTTCCTGAAGCTCTTGAACTCGAGCGCGTTCTGACTCGGATCGAGCAGGAACATCGTCGCCTGCTCCCCCGACTGTCCCGCGAAGCGAATCCGGGGCTCGATCACGAACGACACGCCGGCCTTGCGAATCCGCTCCGCGAGCTCGTGAAACCGCTCCCACGGGAGGATCGCCCCAAAGTGCGGCATCGGGACTCGCACGCCGTCGACGACTCCGGCGTCGAGCGTTTGCACGACCGGCCCGGTCGTGTGCGCCGAGATCTGGCTGCCGAAGAAGTCGAAATCCACCCACGTGTCGGTGGATCGACCCTCCTCGCAGCCGAGGATGTCGCCGTAGAACTGGCGCGTGCTCGCGAGATCGCGCACGAAGAACGAGTAATGAAAGGGTTCAGGCTTCACGGGCAGACTCCGTTCGAGGGTGGGCGAGTCCTTCGACGACGACCGCACCCGCGCGCACGAGTGCGTCGGGCGGGAGCTTGAGCTTGATCGACCGCCCGCCGCCGCCGAGCACGATCCAGTCCGGCTCCATGACGCGCGCGTCGACGTAGAGCGGCATGCCCGAGGGCAGCGAGAACGGCGTCACGCCCCCCACCTCCATGCCCGTGAGCGCGCGCATCTCCTCGGCGGTCGCGAACGACACGCGAGGGACTTCGAGCAGCCCCCGCACGCGGCGGTTCACGTCGAGCTGCGTGGTCGCGAGCACGACGCAGGCCGCGAACTTCCGCGGCTCCTTCTTCGAGGCTACGAGAATCGTGTTCGCAGAACGCTCCGCCGGAATACCGTACTTCTCGCAGAAGACGGCCGTGTCCGCGTACGCGGGATCGATCTCGATCACCTCGTGATCGATGCCGAGCGTGGCCAGCGTGTCGAGGACCTTCCGTTCCGGGGTCGTCGCCATGCCCGGCCGGCTCAGCGAACGTACGTCATGCGGAGCGTGCGGTCGAACGTCCGGTTCGATTCGGTGACCACCCGGAGCCGGTAGAAGTACGTCCCGGGTCGAAGGATCGCGCCGGTGCGCGACACCGGCTTCCACGGGATCGACTGGATTCCCGCAGGAAAGCCGCCCGCGGCAATGCGCGCGATCTCCCGCCCGGCCACGTCGTAGGCACGCAGGTCGACCCGGCCCGGCTCGGGGAGCGCGAAGCGCACGTTCGTGCTCGAGCGGAACGGATTCGGGGCGTTCGCGTAGAGCGCGAATTCCGCGGGACCGGGCGTGTCGGAATCGAGCACGATCCCGTCCTGGCGAAGCGGCGGCATGGGAATCGGGATCTGGAAGAACTCCGATCCCGCACCGATCCCGCCCTCGCACGAGTTCGGCGGTGTCGTGCAATCCGAGCGCGTGCCCTGGCACTCCGCCGCCCAGAACATGTAGCCGAGCATTCCCGGAGTCGTTCCCGCGCCGTTCGGCGCCACGTTTTGGACGAAATCCCGCGTCGCGTAGTGGATCGAGGCATTGAAGCTCGCGCACTCGGGCGTCACGTTCCGCTGCGTGAGGAACAGGCTTCCTGTGAACTTGCAGGGCGCAAGCGGCAGGATGGGCGGATTGTACTGGGGCTTCCCGTCCACGTGCTCCCGCCAGTTCGCGATCGCGCCCGAAACGCTCGGCTGCCGCGCGGGCACCATCGCGTTCGCGTAGTCGAGGATCGGATTCATGGGCACGAGCCAGTCGCGCGTCGCTTTGGTCGTGAGCTCGATGAGCCAGCGGTCCCCCGCGGCCAGATCCACCGTGAGGCGGGCCGCATGATTCGACCCGGTCACGTCGTAGGGGTGGACCGAGCGGTACGCGTCGATGAACTGCTGGAGCGCCGCAACGCTCGCCTCGGAGCTCCCTTCGTAGTCGATTTCGATGCCCACGCCGAGCCTGTGCGCGACTTCGGCGGCGTTCAACCCGAGCTGCGTCGCGTCCTGCGCGAGGGCCGCCTCCCATTCGTCCACGTACGTGATCCCGCCGATCGAGATCATGACCCGGATGCCGCGGCTCTTGAAGTAGTCGACGACCTCCTGCGTCATGCCTCGCGGGACGCCGTCCAGCGTCGCGGCGTCGGTCGTCCGGTTCAGGAGCTTGTACGGCTCGATGAAGCTCAGGATGACGATGTTGACGGAGGGCACTCCGTCGCCCCGGTCGATGATCCAGTGATTCTTCGAGTCGAACTCCTCGAGCGTTCGAGCACTGCCCCAGATGCAGTAGTCGTTCCCCGCATGCCACACGCCGTAGATCTGGATCGGAGTCGCCGTCGCGGCCGGGGCGAAGAGAACGCCGAGCAGGAGCGCAAGCGGGATGCGAATCGCCTTGAGGGAGGGCATGGGGAGGATTCCACGATCGAGCCAGGGCGCAGGGCGGGTGAACGTGAGCGCGTTGATTCTACACCGGGCGCCGCCCCGGAGAACAGCTCCCGGCGGCAACGGTCGCATTGGGCCGTGCCATGCTCAGGATCAGGTGCGGTCGGAAACCTCGAGCGTGGCGAGCACTTCCTTCCACGCGTCCTGGAGCGCGCCTTCGAGCAGCATCGATTCCCCGGGCAGGCGCCCGTAACCGACGCGGTAGCTCTCACCCGACCGGCGGATCGAGCCGTACGACGTCGCCCCCGTGCCGCGCACCTGGAGCGTACCCGCACGGCCGCGCGACGAACGGACGAGCGTCTCGACGTCGAGCGTGCCCAGGGCCTCCGACCACGCGCGCGTGCGCGTCTTGCAGGCGTCGCGCTCGGTGTTCCACTGCTCGGGCGTGTAGAGCGCGTAGTCGCGCGGATCGCCTGTGAGGTCCGCGGTCGTCATGACCGCGCGCCAGCCTGCGCCGCGATCGGCCGAACGGCGCGCAATGAGCTTCCGGTTTTCGATCTGGTGCACCTCGCACTCGACGGCAACCGATACCCACCGATCCTCGATCCGGACGATCACCGGGATCTCACGCCAGCGCGTGACCGTCGAGCCGTCGGGCTGGGGGGCGAGCTCCTTCCGGTAGACCATGCCGTGGAAGGTCTCGGAGTGTGACTCGATGCGGTCGCCGTAGATGCGCGCCCAGGCAACGCGCGTCGCGTCGTGCTGCTCGGCAATTCCGTACGCCGCCTCGCTCGCGAAGCGGCCCGGACCGTAACCGAAGAGCTCGGCCCAGACCGTCTCCGGATCCTCGAGGCGCGTGAACGGAAGCCGATCGCCGGCCTCGTCCTTCACGTGCCGGTACATGTCCCACGAGAGCTCGCGCGAGTCGATGCGGGCGCGCGTGTCGTTCGCATACGGAAGAAGGAGCACGCGATCGACCGCGAGCTCGCGAGTGCGTGCGAGGCGCTCGACGATCGAGGTGTCGTTCGGACGGAAGCTCCGGGCGCGCTCGAACTCGGCGTACGCGGCCTTCGGGCGACGGTCCTCGAGCAGCGATTCCCCTTCGTCGACGAGCTGCGCGGCGGCGCTCGTCCGGACGCGCGCCTCCTCGTCCGCCAGGCGTGCATCGGAATGGAGCGTCACGCCGTATTGCGCCGTCTCGTAGCGCAGCTCGTCCATCGCGAGGGCGACTTCGGCGGCGGCGATCGTGTCCATGGGCGCGAGGCTTCGGAAGCGCCTTGCATCGTATTCGAGCACGGCGTTTCCGCAGGCGCGGAGGGCCGAAATGGCGTTTCCGTTGTAGGGATCCTTCGCGATCGCCTTGAGCGCGGTGGCGTACGCCTTCCGCACCTCGCCTTCGGCGAGCTGCGCCTGGCTCTTCTGCGCGAGCTTGTTCGAGCTCGCACAGCCGGCTGCGAGCAGAGTCGCGGCAAGCAGGAGCACGAACGTCTTGCTCGCCGCGACGCGGCTCCGCATCTCGATTGCACGCTTCATCCCGCCCTCCCGCTCGATCGCCGGATGCCCTCGCAGGCCCGCACAAGTCCTTCCCCAACAATATCGGAAGCGCGAAGAGCCGACTTGAGTCATCCCGGGCGCCTGGACGACGGACTTGCGCCCGTCCGGCCGCCGATGGATAATTCCCGTTCTTCCCGGCCTCGGGAAGCCTCCCCCCGTCCACTCCCATGTGAGCCAGTTCGCTCTTTGCCGTTCTGCGCTCGCCGAGTAACCCGCCATGACCCGACGTCCGATTGCGTTTTCTCTGCCGAATCCACTGCGGTCCCTTGCCCTTCCGAGGGCTTTTCTCGCAGCGATCGTCGTTTGCGTGGCCGCTGCGGGCGCACTGCCTTCGCCACCCGCGTTTGCCGGCGGCGGGGGCGGCGATTGCGTGGTCAACACTCTCGAGAATAGCGTCCCGGCTTCCGTCCCGGACGATCCGGCCACGTTCCAGCTCAACTCCGTGGAGATGCGATGGGCCGCCGTCGCCATGCGGAACACGAGCGGCGATGACTGGAATCTCGAGATCCGGACTCAGTCGGAGCCTTATCCCGTCTGCTCGAGCAACACGATCATCGTTTCCAATCAGTTCGGTCCCGACGTCATCGCGATCGACGGCGGCGTCGGGTCGCCGGAGTCGGACTTCATCATCGCGAGCACCTCAGGCGGATCCGGGTCCAACGCGCACATCGAGTACGAACAGCCGGCGGCGTCGATGGTCCTGAACACGGTCTTCGAGCCCATTGCCACCGGCCCTAACGACTTTCTCGCCGTCCGCCAGGCCAATCTGGAGATTGGGATCCCCTACACCATTCGGATCTATCCACCTTCGGACCTGGGCTCGCTCAAGCTCTACGTGTTCGCGCCCACCTCGACCGGTCCGGGGCGTCTCCCGAGGAACGAGGCCGCGCTCGAGGCCACGCTCGCGCCGGACATGGAGAATCGCTTCGACTACACGCCGACGGAGACCGGTTCTTACGCGATCGTGATCGTGAACGAGAGCGGCGCGGTGGGAACCTATTACCTCGCAGTCGGGCACTGCCCCTTCTTTGCGGGCAACCTGCCGGAGGGCGTGCCTTTCTTCTTCGCGGTGCTCGACTATTGGCCGGCCTTCACGCCGAACGCCCACTCCTGGCCGGTGGTTGGTGTCCGCGGGAACGGGCACCTCTACAATTTCGACGTCGCGCCCTACCCGCGTTCGCAGTTCGGGCCTTTCAACGCGTGCACGGACAGCGTTGTCGGCTCGCAAGTCTCGGGGCTCGGAACGCGGCTCGTGACGGCGGACTTCCAGACGCTGCCACTCCGCGCGTATACGGCCCACGCGGGCATCGAGGGACTGCCGCAGACCTCGTCAGCCGGTTTTGTCGAGTGGCATGGCGCGGGCGATGCGCTCGTGGTGAACGGCGACGCGCTCCTCGTCGTGCCACCTCCGAACAACGTGCTCGATGCGTGGAAGATCCCGCTCACGATCGGCGTCACCTACACGTTCCAGATCGTGCCGGCCGGCGGAGCGACCGCCGACTACCGGCTCATGCTCTTCGGAAACCCGTCTCCTGGCACTCCCTACTGGGCCAGCCGCCCCGATGCGATCCTCGAGACCTCGGCCGTCCACGCGTTCATCCCGGGTCAGTCGGGGTTGTACGGTGTGGTGGTCGTGAACGACAACGGCGGGACGGGAAACTACAGCGTTTCTGTCACGGCGAACCTCGTCGATGTTCCCGCCGGGCCGCCGGCCGTCGCGGCTCATCGGATTCGTGCCGCAGCCCCGAACCTTCCGCGGGCGCGATGCGGATCGACTTCGAGCTTGCGCGTGCGGGTGAGGCGGAGTTCCGGGTGCGCGACGTCGCAGGACGGACGGTCGCGACGATCCCGGCCGGACGCCGGGACGCGGGGATCGCGAGCTTCTCGCTCGATGCGGCGGGCAAGCACGTCGCGCCGGGAGTCTACTTCCTGTCGCTGGTCGTCGACGGCGTGGAGGCGGATCGCACGCGGATCATTCTCCTCCGCTGACGGGTTTTTTCACGGACCGGGCAGCCTTGAATTCGCCCATGATCGCCGGCATGGCAAACCATCCGTCGAAGAAGTACTCGACCATGCGGTTGCCGCCGGCGATCGCCGTGCGATGCTCGTCGAGGCGGACACTCGAAAGCGCCTGCTCGAGCGACTCACCGCGCGCCACAGCAGCGTCGGTCTGTTGCTTTACAGAGGAAAGCAGTCGCGCGGTCGCGACGATCTGCGCGTCGCCCTCGAGCACGGGCCCGTGACCGGGCACGATCACAAGAGGCCCCAAGGCGCGTAGTGAATCGAGCGCCGCAATCCACTCACCGAGGAATGACGCGCCGGCTACAGGCACCGGCACATTGACCAGGTCGCCCGCCGCGAGCACTCGTTCCTTGGGAAGAAATACGACCGCATCGCCGCGCGTGTTCCCGCGACCGAACCAGCGAATCTCCACTTTGCGCTTTCCCTGCTCGAGCGTGAGCAGCCGGGCGAACGTCCTCGTCGGAAGCGTGATCCGGAACTCCGGCACTTCCGCGAGATACGTCTCCGCGATCGCGAGCGTGCTCGCGTACGAAGCGCGCTCGTCCCCGGTCATCGGGAGTCCAGTGAAGCTCGTGTCCCGCTCGATCGCCCGTCGGATGTCGGCGAGCCCTAGCGCGCCCCCTTCGACCTGGGTCTTCCGGTTCTCGACGCCGACCGATGCCATGTCCTCGGCCGTGTGCTCGTGGGCGATGAACTCGGCGTTCGGAAAGCTGTCCCGGTAGACCTGGTTTCCAAACGTGTGGTCGTCGTGCCAATGCGTGTTCACGACCGCACGCACGGGTTTCTTCGTGAGCTTTCGCAGCTCGCCGATCACGGCCCGCGTGGCCTCGAGCGTGAACGGCGTGTCGACGACCAGCACGTCGCGGTCGCCGATCACGAGCAGCGTGTTCGAGTGGTTTGCAAGGCCGAGAGGCTCGCGGCGCACGACGGCGAACACGCCATCGGCGAGACGCTGAACCCCGTACGCGGGCGCGGCTGCGGCGGCGGCGCTGGGGGCCGTTGCACCGAAGACGGGGGGCGCGACCGGCGGCAGGAGCAGGACGAGCGCTGCGAACGTGGTGCGGTAAGCGCGTCGCATGCCGGACTCCTAAAGGGGCCAAGGCCCCGTTCGACCATGGGGTGGAAACCTCTTACGCGACGCGTGCTGGCACCGGAGCCTAACCCCGCCGGCCCATGTCCCTCAATCGCCATGGCCTCATCGCGCGGACGACTTGAGTTCCCCTGCAGCGAAGTTTATTTGACTCAGTGCGCGATTTTTTCTTGACCGGTTCTGGAGGGCCGTTCGTCGTTTGCTCCCGGTGACTTCAGGAATGGCGCATCACGACGCCGCGGCCGGGCTCGCGGGCTCCATCGCCTCTCCGTCCATGCGAAATCTCATTTCGCCTTGTGATCGGAGAATAGCGGGGCCGTGCCGCAGCCAAATGCCCGTGTGATACAAAAGGAGTGCCCCACCCAGTCCGGTCATCGACCGGGCCAGACATCAAGGTGCGCCCCCGAGGAGTCACTCTCATGCGCGCCTACTCGCTGACCCATCTCAGCGACGATGCCCTGATTCACGGTCTGCACACGCTGGTCAACCAGGATCGAGCCACGACGGCGGCGCTCCTGGCCCATATCGCCGAGGTCGATGCGCGCCGGCTCTACGCGCCGGCCGGGTACCCGTCGATGCATGCCTACTGCGTCGGCGAGCTCCATTTCTCGGGCGACTCGGCTTACAAGCGCATCCAGGTGGCTCGAGCTGGCCGGCGCTTTCCTGCACTCCTGGCCGCGGTGTCGGAGGGCCGGATCCACATGACTGCTGCGCTGCTCCTCGCGCCACATCTCAGTGAGGAGAACTCCGCCGAGCTGATCGATGCGGCGACCCATCGGTCCGTGTCGGAGATCGAGGGCGTCCTGTCCGGACGCTGCGAGCGGGGCCAATCCCAACTGACCCTGGAAGCCGTTGAGCCGCAGTCCTTCGGGCCTTCCGATGAACTGGACTCAAGTGCGGTTGATTGCTCTCAACTGGAATCAAATCCAGTTGTGTCCCCCGTTTCCCAGGAAGCACTCGGACGGCACGCCGAAGCGACAGGAACCGACGGTCGCCCATTCGAACTTCCGCAAGCGCTTATGCTGCTTAAGCTTGCGATTGCAGCCGACACCTATCAGAAGCTCGAGCACGCGCGGGCACTGCTGAGCCACGCGGTCCCTTCAGGGGATGCAGCGACGATCTTCGACCGTGCACTCGACGCTCTGATTGCCCGGCTCGAGAAGCGGAAGTTCGCGGCGACCGTGAAGCCACGCACAGCTCAGGCTTCCCCGGCCCAAGCGTCCCCGGCAGGGTCCGCCCAGGCGCAGACTGCACGCAGCCGCACTGCTCGGCGCACGGCCGTCCACGATCGCCATGTCCCGGCAAACGTTCGCAGAGCCGTCTGGGAAAGAGACCAGGCCCGGTGCGCCTACGTCAGTGAGACCGGTCATCGCTGCGAGGCCACGAGGTTTCTCGAGTTCGACCACGTCGACCCCGTGGCGCGTGGCGGACAGGCAGCCGCAGCCACCCAAATGCGTCTTCTGTGTCGCACTCACAATCAGTATGAGGCGGAGCGCGTCTTCGGCAGGGCCTTCATGAGCGGCAAGCGCATGGAGGCACAACGGATTGCGGCAGAGAAACGCATCGATCCACAGGAAGACGTGATCGCTGCATTGCGTGGACTTGGACTTCGTGCGGGCGAGGCCAGACGGGCAGTCGAGAAGGCCGGGGTCCCTCCTTCCGCGCCTCTCGAGGAACGTCTGCGAGCCGCTCTGAGGCAACGCGGGGGGAGGGGGACGCACATACCAGCTCCGTCTCCCGTGCCCGTCTAGATCCGCTTGCGTCCCCGTCCGGTCGTGCCCGCGGCCTACGGCCCACGGCCCGCGGCCCCGCGGCTCGCGGCTCGCGGCTCACAGCTCGCGGTCGGCGGCCATGTGTCCTCGGGGAGTCCCACACATTTCCCGCTTGACACATTGGTAAGTGGCGAGTAACAGTTAGTCATGGCTTACGGAAAGACGATCGAAGCTCTGGCCGACCCCACGCGCCGCTCGGTGTTCGAGCGGCTCCGGCGCGGCCCGCAGCCGGTCGGCCGGCTGGCCGAGGGCCTCGACGTGTCGCGGCCCGCCGTCTCGCAGCACCTGAAGGTTCTCGAGGGAGCGGGCCTCGTCAAAGTACGCCGCGAAGGAACGCGGCGGATCTACAGCGTCGAGCTCAACGGCCTGGTCGAGCTTCGGCGCTATCTCGACCGCTTCTGGGCGGATGTCCTGGAAGCGTTTCGCGCGGAAGCCGAGCGCGAATTGCCGCCCCCCCGACCACGCCGGAAAAGGAGACCCCGCCATGGCTGACGTTCGAAACATCGCACCCTATCTCGAGCCGCTGCGACGCACGGCCGTCGTCCGGCGCAAGCCGGAGGAGGCATTCGACATCTTCACGACGCGGATTGCGACCTGGTGGCCGCACACGCAGTACTCGATCCATCAGGAAGAAACGGTGAGCTGCGCGATCGAACCGCGCGTCGGCGGCCAGGTCTATGAGACCAGCAAGTCCGGCGAGCGCGGGATCTGGGGGACGGTTCTCGCCTGGGATCCGCCGCGCCGCTTCGTCATGACCTGGCATCCGGGACACGACGCCGACACCGCACAGGAGGTGGAAGTGCGCTTCGTCGCCGTCCCCGAGGGAACGCGGGTCGAGCTCGAGCACCGGGGCTGGGAGAAACTCGGCGCCGGAGCCGAGGAAGCCCGGAGCAACTACAGCGGCGGATGGGCCCACGTGTTCGACGTGGCGTACGTGGGGGCCTGCCAGTGAATGCCCGAACGATGATTCTCGGAGGACTCATGAGCACTCTCGTCACTTTCGGTCTCGACGGGCGCGCAGGCGGCGTGCGCGCGGCCGGCGCGGCAACCGCGCTCGGACAATCGGAGCGCATGTTGCACGCCGAGCTCACGGTCGACGCTCCGGTCAAGGAGGTGTGGAACGCCTGGACGACGGCCGAAGGCATCGCGACGTTCTTCGCACCCGCCGGCCACGTGGATCTGCGCGTGGATGGAACCTATGACGTGTGGTTCTTCCCGAAGGCGGAGCCCGGTCTCCGCGGGGCCGAGGGCATGCGCATCCTCGACGTCGATCCGATGCGGCGCTTCGTCTTCACGTGGAACGCGCCCCCCACCTTCCCGACCGTGCGCGACCGGCGGACGGTCGTCGTCCTCGAGCTCGAAGAACTGGCTCCGGCGCGGACTCGCTTCCGTTTCACGCAGATGGGATGGGGCGAGGGGGCGGACTGGGACAAGGTCTACGCGTACTTCGACCGGGCCTGGGGGGCGGTGGTCCTGCCCCGGATGGTCCATCGCTTCGCGAACGGGCCGATCGACTGGGACTCGCCTCCCGAGCTCGAGCCGGTTGCGCCGACGCTTCAGCAAACGCTCGCGGAGTGGCGTCCGTGACGGCGGCCCGCGTGCTCGGCGCGGGCCTCGTCGCCGCAGTGACGAACGTCGTCGTCGGAGCCTCGCTCGCGCACGCCGTCGGCGTGGAGCGCCTGCAGGCGGCGCTGCGCGATCACGGGCTCCGCGTGATCGGTCAGCCGTCCGATCTCGTTCCGCACATCGTCGTGCGGATGCTGATCGGGATCTCCGTCACACTTCTCTTCGTGTGTCTCGTTCCCCGGTTCGGAGCGCGGGTGCGGACCGCGCTCGTCACCGCGGGCTTCGCCTGGGCGTTCATGGCGGCCTACACCGCGTGGGGCCATGAGCACATCGGCCTCTTCACGCGCGATCTCGCGCTCACGTTCGCGGGCTGCGGAGCCGTCGAGCTCACGCTCACGGCACTCGTCGGCGGATGGGTCGCGTCGGGACGCGGATTCTGGAAGTGATCGTGCGGCCCCCCCTACGGTGCGCCGTACTGCAGGTGCAGCAGGCGATACGTCCCGTCCGCGTTCAGCATGAGCACGTACATGCGATCGTAGTCGACGGGCTCGCCCTCCGGCGGACGGCGGCCGATCAGCTCCTCGATCGTCTGTGGGATCGTGTCCGTGTGACCGACGACGAGCACCGTCCCTCCGGGCGGCGTCGCGCGCAGGCGGTCCGCAAGCCCGGGAAGGTCGTTCGCGTCATACACGCGCGCCGAATCCCCGATCGCCTTTGCAATCGGCTCGGCCGTCTGGCGATTGCGGCCGAACTGGCTCGTGTAGACGATCTGAATCCCGGCATCTGCAAGGACGTGAGCGAGCGTCTGCGCGCGCACGAGACCCCGCGTGTTGAGCCCCGCGTCTCCTCCCACAGGGTGCGGATTCTTCTCCGCGTGACGCACGAAAATGATCGTTCGTGTCGTCGTGTCCGGCGGTGAGGGCGCTGGAGTCGCAAGGGCGGTGCCCCCCGCGCCCCCTGCGGTCGTCAGGAGTGCTCCCGCCAGCGCGGCCAGCGCGCCGCGCACGAGGCCGACCGAAGAACCCCGCGGTAATGCCGTTCGTTTCATCTTCTCCCCCTCGAACCGTACGATCCGCCTCTCAGCGGCCGCGGCCGCGGTTTCCGAGAATCCGCTCCACGACGTCGTACAGCGAATAGCGATCCAGGAATTGCGCGAGGTGCAGCACGTACTCCTGAACGAGTTTGCCTGCGGTGAGCCCGACGAGCAACACGGGGGCCCACGCCTCCCGGCCCGGGCGGCCCCCGAGCCACTTCTCCCGGATCAGGACGAACAGGAACCAGACCTCGAACAGGTTCGGAAGCAGGAACAGCGCCCGCCGGAAGCCCGCGACCTCGAACAGGACGATCCCCGTCATGCGAAGCGAGAACAGGATCATCGCGATCCTTCGCGCCCCGGGCTCGAACCTGAGGGCTGCGATTCCGAACGTGATCATCGCCGGAACGTCCGTGAGCTTGTCGAAGACGTGGTAGTTCCGGATGCCGCCGCCGCCCAGATCGACGTAGTTCATGATGACGACGTCCGCCACGTCGGCCGCGATCGAGGCGAGCGCGCCCGCGAGCGGCCAGCGCAGGACCAGAAGGGCACAGACGAGCTTGATCGCGGCGGCGAGTCCCTCTTCGGGGGTCACGGGCAGCGTGGCATCAACGCGGGTCGATGTACTCGACGAGCACGGGGTACGTGAGCGCCGGGTTTCCGCCGACTTGCTCCGGATCGACGACGTCGTGGCTCAGCGCGAGTCCGGCCGGAAACTCGTACGTCTTCACTTCGACCCCCGGCCACGCACGCCAGGCTTCGACGAGCCGGGCGACTTCCGCGTTGTCCACCGCCCGGTCCCCGCCCACGGTCACGACCACGATCGATCGGCATCCGGGCTCGCGCTTCGCGGCCGCGTTCTGAAGCGCGGCGCCGACGAGGAGCGACGCCGCAACGGCGCGAGTCGCAAAACGCGGATAGACGTGTTTCGGGCCGCCCAGGTTCTCGCGCTGCTTCGAATCCCACCAGATCGAGAGATTCGGGATCGCAAGGGCCAGGCGCGTCGCCGGCGGACGAAGCGCGCCGCGCGCCTGAGGGACACCCACGAGCGGCGCAATCGCGACGGCACGGTCGACGTCCGTGCGCTCCTGCGCGAGCCAGGAGACCATGGCCCCCGAGATCGAGAGCCCGGCGATCGTGACGTGCTCCCCGAGACCCTGCGCCATGTCCACGATGCGGTCGGAGAACGCGCACAGTTCGCGCGCGTCGATCCGCCCGGGTTCGTCGGTCATCTTGTCCGCCAGGCCGTGACGTGGGAGTCGCGGCACGAGGACGTTCAATCCGCGCGCGTGGAGCACGCCCGCAAGGCTGTCGAACTGGGCGGGACAGTTCGTGAGGCCGTGGAACAAAACGACGACGTGGGAAGTGCGCGACCCGTGCGTGAGGAGCTTCGTCCCGCAGCCCTCCATGAGCCCGCCCGAAGCGTTCGCCTGCCGCGCGTCCTCCGCTTCGAGCTCGGCGACGAGCCGGAGCGACTCTTCGTACGAGAGTGACGGAGCGGGATGAGAGGCGAGCCCCGCGGGCCGGAGCGGCCGGAACAGCCAGACGGCGACTGCGAGCAGCGTCGCGCCTCCGAGAATCCCGATCGCCTTCACGCGCCTCGCACCTCCGTTCGCGGCTCGCCGGCCGCGCGCACCCTTGCGCGCACCCTCACGCGCACCGTGACGGCGCGCCCGGGCCTTCTCAGAACCGGATCGAGATGCTAGAGTGCCACGCGCCCCACCGCAACGCGAAGTGGGGCCCCCTTTTCTTCCGGCGAGGATCTCGATGGCCAATCTGCCGCAAACGGATCGCGGCGTCGGCGCAGCCTATGGACTTCCGTTCGGCGCGAGCGAGCGCCGTGACGCCTGGTGGCTTCAGCCGCTCGTTCAGGGGGGCGCGCTCCTCCTTCTCGGCGCCTACGCGACGTGGGCCGCGTTCGCGGGCAACCACTACGAATTCGGCAACTACCTTTCGCCGTTCTATTCTCCGCTCGTCAAGCCCGCGTGGTGGCCCCTGTCGCCCGCGCTTCTCATTCTGGGCGCTCCGCTCGGGTTTCGCGGCACCTGCTACTACTACCGGAAGGCCTACTATCGCGCGTTCTTCGCCGATCCGACGGCGTGCGCGGTCGGCGAGCCGCACAAGGGCTACGGGGGCGAGAAGAGCTTCCCGTTCGTCTTGCAGAACCTCCACCGCTACTTCCTCTATCTCGCGCTGCCGCTCCTCCTCTTCCTGTGGTGGGACGTCCTGAAGGCGTTCACGTTCGAGGGCCGCTTCGGTGTGGCGACGGGCTCGTTCGCGATTCTCGCGAGCACGACGTTGCTCACGCTCTACACGTTCTCGTGCCATTCACTGCGCCATTTGATCGGCGGGAACGTGGACTGCTTCTCGTGCGTCGTCTCGGGCGGCCCGCGCCAGAGCGTGTGGAAAGGCGTGAGCTGGCTCAACGGCCATCACATGGCCTGGGCCTGGTGGAGCCTGCTCGCCGTGTGCTTCGCCGACTTCTACGTGCGCGCCTTGTCCATGGGATGGATCCACGACACGAGGCTCCTGTGACGGACTCGATCGAAACCCACGAACACCAGGTCCTCGTGATCGGAGCCGGCGGCGCGGGCCTCCGCGCGGCGATCGAAGCGTCGGCCGGCGGAGCGTCGGTCGGGCTCATCTGCAAGTCGCTCCTCGGCAAGGCGCACACCGTGATGGCCGAGGGCGGAATCGCGGCCGCGCTCGCGCACGTCGATCCGCAGGACGGCTGGGAGACGCACTTCAAGGACACGATGAAGGGCGGCTCGTTCCTCAATCACTGGCGCATGGCGCAGATCCACGCGCAGGAGGCGCCCGACCGCGTGCGCGAGCTCGAGCAATGGGGTGCGCTGTTCGATCGCACCCCGGACGGGCGGATCCTTCAGCGCGCGTTCGGCGGTCACACGTGGAAGCGCCTTGCGCACGTCGGCGATCGCACCGGACTCGAGATGATTCGCACGCTCCAGGACCGCGGCGTCCACCAGGGCATGGACGTCTACATGGAGTGCACGATCATTCATCTCTTCACCGACGCGGGCCGGATCGCGGGCGCGCTCGGCTACTGGCGCGAAAGCGGCCGCTTCGTCGTGTTCAAGGCGCCTTCGGTCGTGCTCGCCACTGGAGGAATAGGCAAGGCCTACCGCGTCACGTCGAACTCGTGGGAGTACACGGGCGACGGCCAGTCCCTCGCGTACCACGCGGGCGCCGAGCTGATCGACATGGAGTTCTTCCAGTTCCATCCCACCGGTATGGTGTGGCCGCCGGGCGTACAGGGCCTCCTCGTGACGGAGGGTGTGCGCGGAGAGGGCGGGATCCTTAGGAACAGCGCGGGCGAGCGCTTCATGTGGCGCTACCTGCCGGAAGCGCGGCGTCACGAATACGCCGAAACGGAAGAGGAAGCGCGGCGCTGGCTCGAGGCCTCGGTCCAGGGCAAGCAGACCGACGCGCGCCGGCCGCCCGAGCTTTCGACGCGCGACAACGTTGCGCGCGCGATCTACACGGAAGTGAAGGAAGGGCGCGGCTCCCCGCACGGCGGCGTGTTCCTCGACATCAGCTACCTGCCGGCCGACCGCGTGCGGAAGAAGCTGCCGTCCATGTACACGCAGTTCCTCGAGCTCGCGGACGTCGACATCACGAAGCAGCCCATGGAGGTCGGACCGACCGGCCACTACATCATGGGCGGCGTCCGGGTCGAGCCCGACACCGGGGCTGCGACCGTGCCCGGCCTGTTCGCCGCGGGCGAAGCCGCGGCCGGTCTCCACGGTGCGAACCGCCTCGGCGGAAACTCGCTCTCCGATCTTCTCGTGTTCGGACGTCGTGCCGGAGCGGCCGCTGCCGCGTATGCGCGCGGGCTTTCGGCCTCGCCGCAGGTCGCGCGCGAGGAGATCGAGCGCGAGACCCGCGCCATGCTCGCTCCGTTCGAGCGCACGAACGGCGAGAGTCCGTATGACGTGCATCATGCGCTTCAGGAGTGCATGGGCAAGTACGTCGGGATCTTCCGCACCGAGGAGGATCTCAGCCGCGCCGTCGAGGAGCTCGCGAAACTCCGGGCGCGGGTGGCAAAGGTTCGCGCCGACGGCTCTCGCATGTACAACCCGGGCTGGCACCTGACGCGCGACCTCGAGAACCTCGTGCTCGTCTCCGAAGCGCTCGCACGGAGTGCGCTCCTTCGCCGCGAGAGTCGGGGCGCGCATTCGCGGCTCGACCATCCGGCTTTGGATCCGGCGCTCGGCGGCGTCAATCTATGCGCGCGGCAGACTCCCTCGGGGATGTCGGTCGAGCCGACGCCGCTCGCCGCGATGCCGACCGAGCTCAAGGCGTTGTTCGAGGCGGCGAAGGAGCCGCAGCCGAAAGAAAAGGAGCGGGTCGGATGAGCGGCGCGCGCGAGGCGGTTCTCTCGGTCTACCGGGGCGACGCGAAGGGCGGACAACGCGTCGAGTACACCGTTCCGGTCGAGCCCGGCATGGTCGTGCTCGATGCGATCCACTGGATCCAGGCGCACAAGGCGCCGGATCTCGCCGTGCGCTGGAACTGCAAGGCCGCGAAGTGCGGGTCGTGCAGCGCCGAAGTGAACGGACGGCCGTCGCTCCTGTGCAAAACCCGCATGGATCACCTGCCCGCGGACCAGCCGATCGCCGTCTCCCCGATGAAGACGTTCCCGATCGTCAAGGACCTCGTGACGGACGTCTCGTGGAACTATGAAGTGAACAAGAGGATCGCCCCGTTCACCCCGCGAGCGAACGCGAACTGGCGCTGGCAGCAGTCCGACGCCGATCGCGTGCAGGAGTTCCGGAAGTGCATCGAGTGCTTCCTGTGCCAGAACGTCTGCCACGTGCTGCGCGGGCACGGGAAGCACGCGGAGTTTGCCGGGCCGCGGTTCTTTGTGCGCGTCGCGGGGCTCGAGATGCACCCGATGGACGCGGGCAACCGCCTCGACTACCTGTGGAAGGACGCGGGAATCGGCCTGTGCAACATCACGAAGTGCTGCTCCGAGGTCTGCCCCGAAGGAATCCACATCACGGACAACGCGATCATCCCGCTCAAGGAACGGGTCGTGGATCAGCGTTTCGATTTCCTGCGCCTGCTCTGGAACCGCATTCGCGGAAAGTCCGACCCGAACGGATCATGACCCAGCCTGCCGCATGCGTCCGCTGTCACGGAACCGAGCTCGTCTCGGCACGGTTCGAGGCGCCCGGCATCCCCCGGCTCGTGGTCGACGAGGAGCACGAAAGCCCGGTGCTCGCGCGCGTGTGCGTGGCGTGCGGCGCCGTACAGCTCACTGCGACCCTGCCCGCGGCCCTGCGCACCGAGGAAGAGACGGAGCGCGACGTGCAGGAGTACGACTTCTAGGAACCCAAACTCATGCGACCGCTTCGGTATTCCATCAACGTCACATTGGACGGGTGCGTCGATCATCGGGCGGGCGTGCCGGACGAAGAGTTGCATCGTTACCACACGGACAGCCTCTCCCAGGTAGATGCCCTTCTCTTTGGCCGGGTGACCTACCAAATGATGGAGGAAGCGTTTCGGCCGGCTTGGACTGGAGAGATGCCCGATTGGATGGAACCCTTCCGCCGGGCGATCGACGCGGCAAAGAAGTACGTCGTCTCGAGCACCCTGAACCGGGTCGATTGGAACGCGGAGCTCGTGCGCGGGGATTTGGGGAAGGCCGTGCAACAGCTCAAGCAGCAGCCGGGGAAGGGACTGGGCACGGGGGGCGTGAAGCTCCCCCTGGCGTTGGCGGAGCTCGGATTGATCGATGAGTACGAGTTCGTCGTGCATCCCAGGCTTGCGGGCCACGGGCCGACGTTGTTCGCGGGCCTATCGAGGGTTATCGACTTGAAGCTCGTGAGCCGGCGGGAGTTCGCCTCGGGCGTCGTTGCGATGCGGTATGAGCCTAGAAGCAGTCTCATAAATGGTCGGAGGGTGTAGGATGCGCCCCGAGTGCCCCCGCGGGCAAGCGATCTCGGGGTGGCCGTGGACCTCAAGGACGAGCAGTGGGCAGTCCTGGAACCGTTGA
>JBOHUC010000177.1:0-8798 GCA_050733935.1 Candidatus Eiseniibacteriota bacterium
TCCGCACCTTCCGCATCTCGAGCGCGTTCTTGACGACCACCCGGATTTCCTCGTTCTTCGCGTTCTTCTCGAGGTACTGGAACGCACCGAGGTTCACCGCGTCGATCGCGGACTTCTGCGACGCGAAAGCGGTCATCAGGATGACGGGCAGGTTCGGGTCGAGCTTCTTGAGACCCGAGAGCACTTCGATGCCGTCGGCTCCCGGCATCTTGAAGTCGGTGATCGCGCAGTCGAACGACTCGCTCCGGGCACGTTCGAGCGCTTCCCGGCCGCTGTTCACGGCCGTGACCTGGTAACCCTCCTTCTTGAGCACGATGCTCAAGAACTGGGTCATGCTGGTTTCGTCGTCGACGACGAGGATCTTTTCGCCTGCCATGTTGTACGTTCCCTCGGTCGGGGGCCTCAGGCTGCGTGCGCGAGTGCCCCTGCGCACTCGAGCTCGAGAGTCAACGTGGTTCCGCTGCCCGGCTGGCTCGCAACGGCGAGCCTCCCACCCAGGCGGTCCATGATCCGCGCCGCGAGGGCGAGCCCGAGGCCCGTCCCTCCACGCTTCGTGGTGAAGAACGGCTCCGTCACGCGCGCGAGGTGCTGCGGCGCGATGCCGGGGCCGGTGTCTGCGACTTCGACGGCTACGCGTCCGGACGAAAGGAGGGTCGTCCGGACGGAGACCCGTCCCGGCCCTTCGATCGCCTCGATCGCGTTCTGCAGCAGGTTCACGATCACGCGCTTGAACTGCTCCCGGTCGACCCGCGCGAGCGTGCCCGTGGCTCCGTCCTCGAACGCGAGCGCGATCTCGGTGCGGTACGCCGGATGGCGCCGTGCGAGATCGAGCGCGTCGGCGACGAGCTCCCCGACCGGCAGGTTCTCGAAGTGGAAGCGCGGCTCGCGCGCGTACTCGAGGAGCTCGGTCACGAACCGGTTGAGCCTCTCGCACTCGGAGGAAATGAGCCCCATCAGGTGCGCGCTCTCCCCGTCCAGGGTGAGCTCGCGCTGCAGGTACTCGACCGACCCCGAGATCGGGTTCAGGCAGTTCCGGATCTCGTGCGCGATGCCGGCCGACAGCTGGCCGATCGCAGCGAGCGTCTCGGACCGGCGGGCGCGCTCCTCGACCGCCTTGAACTCGGAGAGGTCCGCGAAGACGGCGATCACCCCGCGGCGCGTCCCCTGCTCGTCGTTCAGGAACGAGGTCGAAAGACCGACCGGGATCTCGCGGCCGTCCTTCGTCCGGATCAGGACCTCCTCCCGGTTCACGTTCCGGCCCGTCTCGAGCGTCGTCGTGACGCGCGACAGGAGCGGCTTCTGTCCCTCTCCGAAGACGTCCTCGCACCAGCGCCCGCGCACTTCCTTGAGCGGGACGCCGAGCAACTCTTCGGCCGAGTGGTTGTAGTGGAGCACCGTTCCCGTCGAGTCGAGCGTCAGGACCCCGCTCGACATGCTCTCGAGGATGCGATCCGTATCGAGCCGCGCCCGCTCCACTTCCCGCGAAGCAAGCGCGAGTGTCTGCCGCGTGCGACGCGCCTGGCCGCCGAGCACGCCGGCCGCGACGCCGCCTGCGACCAGGAGGCCGACGAGTGCCGGGCTGTACGGCACCGGAGCCGTCGCCACCCCGGGCGCCGCGCGCCAGGCTTCGACCGAGAGGACCGACGAGAGCTGCATCAGGCACATGTAGCCGGTCGAGGCCACCACGGCCGTGACGAGCCCGCCGGTCGTTCCCAGAACGACGCCGGACCACAGCACGACGACCACGTAGAAGAGGACGAACTGGCTGTCCGTCCCTCCCGTCGCGGCCGCAAGGGCGGTGACGAACGCACAGTCCACGAACGCAAGCGACCACACCAGTGCGGCTCCCTTCGGCCACACGCGCGCGAGGAGCGCATAGGCCCCCGACACGAGCGTGAGCGCGAGCAGACCCGCTCCCAGGAGTGAGATGCGCACGGACACCGGCACGTCGGGCCGGAGGAGGAGCCCGAAGCCCAGGGCTCCGGCCCCCACCACCCAACGCCAGCGAATGAGCGCGGCCAGCATCCGCATGGCCTCGTCGTCGGGAATTCCGTCCCGACGCCAGCCGGCCACGTGCGCGGACACGTTCGTGGAAGCGTGCGTCACCTAGTGCCCCCCTGCGACGACCTGGATGAGCTTGAACATCGGCAGGTACATGGCGACGACCATGCCGCCCACGATGCCGCCCATCAGAACGATCATGATCGGCTCGATGACCGAGGTCAGGTTCTCGACCGCCTGGTCGACCTCGGCTTCGTAGAACACGGCGATCTTCGTGAGCATCTCGTCGAGCGCGCCGGTCTGCTCCCCAACCGAGATCATCTGCACGACCATCGGCGGGAACACGTTCGACTGCTTGAGCGGGGCGCCCACCGTCTCGCCTTCGCGGATCGAGGCGCGCGCCATCAGGATCGCGTCCGAGATGACGCGGTTGCCGGCGGTGCGGGCCGTGATCTCGAGCCCGGAGAGAATCGGCACGCCCGAGGTGATGAGCGTTCCGAGCGTGCGCGTGAAGCGCGCGACCGAGCCCTTGAGGAGCACGTCGCCGAGCACCGGCATCTTGAGGAGGAACGCGTCGATCTTCTTCTGTCCGACGTCGGTCGTGTACCACTTCTTGAGCGCGATCACGCCCGCGATCGCACCGCCCAGGCCGATCCACCAGAACTGGCGCAGGATGTTCGAGGCCTCGAGCACGATCTTGGTCGGGAGCGGCAGGTCGCCGCCGAAGTCCGTGAACATCTTGGCGAACGTCGGGATGATGAAGATGAGCATGAACGCGGTCGCCCCGAGCGCGACCAGCATGACGACCGCCGGGTAGATCATTGCACCCTGGATCTTGCGCTTGAGGGCGTCGGCCTTCTCGATGTACTGCGCAAGGCGCATCAGGATGTCGTCCAGGATGCCGCCCGCTTCGCCGGCCTGGACCATGTTGCGGAACAGGTCGTCGAACACCCTCTTGTTCTTGCCGAGCGCGTCGGCGAGCGTCGAGCCGGCCTCGACCTCGCGGGTCACGTCCGCGATCACCTTCGCGAAGTGCGGCTTCGCCGTCTGCGCGGCCAGGATGTCGAGGCACTGCACGAGCGGCAGACCCGCCGAGATCATGGTCGCGAACTGGCGGGTGAAGATGGCCATGTCCTTCGTGCTCACGCCCCCCCCGCCGCCGGGCATCTTGAACGCGAGGCCCTTCGGCTTCTCCTTGAGCGACGTGACGAGCACGCGCTTCTTGCGCAGGAACTCGACGGCCTCTTCCTGGCGGTCGAACGTCAACTCGCCGGACTGGGTTTCCCCGGCCATCGTGCGGCCTTTCCAGACGAAAACGGGCATGATTCCTCTCCGGTTTTCCGACGCGCCCTAGATCGTCGCGCGCTGATTGGTCTTGGCCAGCATCTGCTCGAGCTCGGTCGCGTCGGACGATCGGTTGAGCGCCTCCTCGACGGAGATCTGCTTGTCCTGCACGGCCATCAGAAGTCCCTGGTTCATCGTCTGCATGCCGAACTTCTGGCCGGCCTGCATGAGCGAGTAGATCTGGTGCGTCTTGCCCTCCCGGATGACCGCCTTCACGGCCGGCGTGCAGACCAGGACCTCGGCCACCATCGTGCGGCCGCCGCCCCGCTGACGCGGGATGAGCTGCTGGGTCACCACACCCTCGAGTACGAACGCGAGCTGGGTGTAGATCTGCTTCTGCTGATCCGCCGGGAACACGTCCACGATGCGGTTCACGGCCTCGAACGTGGAGTTCGTGTGGAGGGTGGCGAACACGAGGTGGCCCGTCTCGGCTATCGTGAGCGCGGCGTGGAACGTCTCGCGATCCCGCATTTCCCCGATCAGGATCACGTCCGGATCCTGCCGGAGCACGTACTTCAGGGCGGTCACGAAGGAGTCCGTGTCGGCGTTCACCTCGCGCTGGTTCACGATGCACTTCTTGTGGTGGTGGATGTACTCGATCGGGTCCTCGATCGTCATGATGTGCGCGGCGCGCGTCGCGTTGATGCGGTCGAGCATGGCGGCGAGCGTCGTGGACTTGCCCGATCCGGTGGGCCCGGTGACCAGGACCAGCCCCTTCGTCCGGTTCGTGAACTCCCGCACCGAGGTCGGAAGGCCCAGGGCCTCGAACGACATGATCTCGTAGGGAATCTGCCGGATTGCCATCGAGACGACCCCGCGCTGCAGGTAGACGTTCGCGCGGAAGCGCGACAGCCCCTTGATCCCGAACGAGAAGTCGAGCTCGCGGGTGGTCTCGAACTTCTTCCGTTGCTCGTCGGAGAGCACGGAGTAGGCGAGCTGGGCGGTCATCTCCGGCGTCAGGATCTCGTATTCGGAAGGCGAGATCGCCCCGTCGATCCGGAACTCCGGCGGCACGCCGGCCGTGATGTGAAGATCCGACGACTTCCGCTGGATCATGTCTTCGAGCAGCTGTTTCAGCGTGATCACGTTCGCGTCCTCCGGACCCTACCGGATCGTCGTCGGTTCTCGGCGGTCAGATCTTGTCCGCCGCGGTCTCCTTCAGCACTTCTTCCGCGGTTGTCATACCGCGCTTGAGCTTCGCCATCGCATCCATCCGCAGCGTGCACATGCCCTCGGACATCGCCTGGCGCTTGATGATCATGGCCGACGAGCGATCGAGGATGAGGTCCCGCACGGCCGGGCTCACGGTCATGACCTCGTACACGCCCTGCCGGCCCTTGTAGCCCGTGTTGTTGCAATCGACGCAGCCTGCGCCTTCGAAGAACGGGTACTCCTGCGCTTCCTCGCGCGAGAGCCCGAGCTCGCGCAGGAGCTCGTCGTGGGGCTCGACCTGGCGCTTGCAGTTGTTGCACACGCGGCGGACGAGTCGCTGGGCCAGGATCAGGTTCAGGGACGACGCGACGAGGAACGGCTCGATGCCCATGTCCACCATGCGCCCGATCGCGCTCGGCGCATCGTTCGTGTGGAGCGTGGAGAGCACGAGGTGTCCGGTGAGCGCGGCCTTGGTCGCGATGGCCCCGGTGTCGATGTCGCGAATCTCGCCGACCATGATGATGTTCGGGTCCTGGCGCAGGAATGCCTTCAGGGCGGCCGCGAACGTGAGTCCCACGTCCTCCTTGATCAGGACCTGGTTGATGCCCTCGAGGTTGTACTCGACCGGGTCCTCGGCCGTCATGACGTTGACCTCGGGCGTGTTGATCTTGGTCAGCGCCGAGTAGAGCGTGGTCGTCTTTCCGGATCCCGTCGGGCCGGTCACGAGCACCATCCCGTAGGGGTTCAAGACGGCGCGCGTGAACTCCGCGAACGCCTGCGGCTCGAAACCGAGCTTCTCGAGATCGACGTTCAGGTTCGTCTTGTCGAGAATACGCATCACGATCTTCTCCCCGAAGATCGTGGGCAGGGTCGAGACACGCAGGTCGATCGTCCGGTTCAGGACCTTGATCTTGATGCGCCCGTCCTGCGGGACGCGGCGCTCCGCGATGTCGAGCTCGGACATGATCTTCAAGCGCGAGATGATCGCCGCCTTGAACTTGAACGGCGGCGCCATCATCTCGTACAGCGTGCCGTCGATGCGGAACCGGACACGCAGCATCTTTTCGTAGGGCTCGATGTGGATGTCCGAGGCGCCCTTCCGCACCGCGTCCGCGATCAGCGAGTTGACGAGCTTGACGATCGGCGCTTCGTCGGCGAGCGAGAGGTTCGACTCGAGCGACTCCTCGTCCTCGTCCTCGACGATCGCGAGGTCCTCGGCCTCCATGTTCTTCATCACGTCGGCCATCGTTCCGGCCTGGTCGTAGTACTTGTCGAGCGCCTTCTTGACCTGGGGCTCGGGAGCCACGACCGGGTCGACTTCGAAGCCGGTGATGAACTTGATGTCGTCGAGCGCGAAGATGTTGGTCGGGTTCGCCATCGCGACCGTCAGGCGGCGGCCGCTGCGCGCGAGGGGGAGCGCCATGAACTTCAATGCGACTTCGGCCGGCAGGAGCCTGACGCACCCGGCATCGGCTTCGACTTTGCGCAGGTCGACGGCGGGAACGCGGTAGAGGTCCGAGAGGAATTCCGCGAGGTCCTCCTCCGTGATCGCACCGACCTTGATGAGATTGCCCATGAAGGAGCCGCCGCTGTTCTTCTGCGACAGCGCGGCCTTCTGGAGGGCGTTCTCGTCGATCAGATTCGCTTCCAGAAGCTTCTGTCCCACGTCGTCGAACAAGACGCTCTCCTTGTGCGATCAGTGTGCGATGGCCCGCCGGGGAGCGGGATGAATCGGGATGCCGTCCATGGCAAGGACGAGGCCCTTGCCGCCTGCACGGCGGGGCCTCGCCTTTCGCAACCTCGCGTTGTTCATCGGCAATGTTCGGGGGTCGCATCAGGGGAAAATGCGGTGCCTGAACGCGTCCGCACAGGCCGCCCGCGCCGTGCAGGACGCAATCGAGGGCGGATTCAGCGCAAAGAATCCGGCCGGACGGCCGCCGCTACGGTCACCGTCACGAGCGGGAGGAGGCGGGCCAACGTCTTGGGACCGATGCCCTTGACCCGGGTGAGATCGGAGGCGCGCTTGAAGCGGCCGCGGCGCTCGCGATCCTCGACGATCCGGGCCGCGGTCTTGGGTCCGACGCCCGGAAGGGTTTCGAGCTCTTCGGCCGTGGCCCGGTTGAGATCGAGCCTTCCCGCCGCGTCATAGGCCGGGCCCGGTCCGGGAGCGGATCCAGGCGCGGGTTCGACGGAAGGCTTCGAGGGATCCGTGGCCCCCGCCGCGACCGACCCGGGGCCGGTTTCAGCCGGAGCGGTCGGTGCGTCCGAAACCAACCCGCCCGACAGGCCCTCGATTCGATCGAAGCCGAGCGCGAGCGAGTCACCGAGCGTGAGCGAAAGGATGCGTGGCGACGTTGCCTCGAAGACGCGCAACGCGCCGCCGAGCGAAAGCAACAACGAGAGCGCGAGCAGCGCCCGTCTCTCCTGGGGCGTGAGCATGGAAGGTCTCCGCGGGAGCGAGCAGCGGAGGCGTTGGAAGCGGGAGCGACAAAGGTGGCCCGGGGCGAACATGCCCCGGGGCATGTTTGACATAATGTTCTAGTCCCAGAACGTCCAGCGTGCTTCGAGGAGCCAGCGCTTCTCTTCGGCGCGAAGGGGCAGGCCGTCGGCACCGGGGACCGGGAGGAATCGGTCGGTGCCGCCGAGGTTTCGGAGCTCGGCGCGAAGCGCGAACTCGTCGATCCCGAGCTCGCCGAAGAGACCGACGCGGGTTGCGGTCGGCAGATCCCCGACCGGCGTCGAGGGGCGCGCGCCGATCACCTCGCCGTTCACGCCGAGCCTGAGATCGAGATCGCCGGACAGGAATCTCTCCCGGCCCTCGACCGTAAGCCGCATCCGCCAGTCGGGGTCGGACGGGCTGAGGGCCGGGGAGAGCTCACGGCCGAAAGCGTGTCCGCCGGCCGAAACGCGAAGACCGCGCACGGGCGCAAACGTTCCGTTCACGACGAGCCCCACGAATCGCGTCTCGTCGGTGGGCTCGAACGTCTGCGCATCCACGATCGCGTCCGTGGAGAACAGGCGGCGCGGCGGATCGGATCCGGGATCGCTCGCGCCGGCGTAGAGCGCGACCCGAACGTCCCGCTCGCCGCGCGGCCACGGACCGCGCCAGGTACCGCCGGAGTCGCCGGACGCCGAGCGGTGTGCGACGCCCGCGCCTGCGATCCAGGTCGAGGAGCGCAGGACCGGAGGATCGCCCGGGAGCGGATTGCCCAACGGGTCCGTCGCACGCGCATCGATCTCGGCTCCGAGCCCGCGCCCCAACCCGGCCCACGCGCGCGTTCCCGGCGAGAGCGCGTACGTCCCGCGCACGAGCGGCGCGATCTCGACGTCCCCGCCGCCGTAGGCTCCGGCCCCGAGCGTTGCGTTCATCGCAAGGCGCGCTCCGAGCGGGCGCTCGATCCCCGCGGCTCCCCAGAAGAGCGACGCTTCACGGCGCGCGAACGAAATGTCCCCGCCGAGCACGCGCGACTCAAGACCGTACGTGCCCGCGATCCAGATCTCCCGCCCTTTCACGCCGTGCCGCACTTCGAGGGTCGCGCGGTCGGCCTTCCCCGTCTGTTCGAGGAAAAAGACGGTCGGCGAGGTTCCGACGAGCGTCTCCTGGGAGCGCTCGAGCGAGCCCTTGATCGTCACCCGGTCGCGATACGCGGTGGCCGCAATCCGTCCCGCCTCGCCGCTCCGCTGCTCGAACTCACTCGAGACGCCGGTGAGCGACTGGCGGCTCGAGCGGTAAGCGCCCTCGAACGTCCAGCCGTAGGGCTCGTAGCGCACCGCACCCGCGAGCGAATGATCGCCCTCGCCGTCGAGCGGCTCGAGACCGCCGAGCCGTGCCCCCTCGACCGCGAGGAGGCCCGAAACCGGGCCGGCCGTCGACGCGGCGAGAAACCCCGAGCGCACGTACGTCGGGCTTCCGGTTCCCGCCCAGGCCGTCACGCGCGGATGACCGGGCACGATCGGCCACGGGAGAAAGCGCACCTCGCCGCTCTCGCCGCGGAACGCGTTGCGCGCGGAGACCGGAAGGTCCGGGGCTTCGACGGTGCCGACCGCATACCACGGAACGCGCAACGGCTCGGCGCCAATCGCGCCGAGCGTGGCGACCGGCAAGCCGAGCCACGAGAGATGGAGTCGCGCCGACGGAAGCCCGAAGCGTCCGAGCGGTTCTGCGGAACCCGCGTCGTCCTCGAACCGCTCGGTCATCCCGCCCTCCTGCGTGAGCGCGATCGGCGCGTGATCGTCCGTGCGACGGAGCAGCACGGCCCCCCCGTCGCCCCAGGCCGGGGGCGGAGTCGCCCAACGTCGCG
>JBOHUC010000178.1:0-6686 GCA_050733935.1 Candidatus Eiseniibacteriota bacterium
GTCGGTGGACGGCGCCGCGGGCGCAGCTGTGCGCGGGGGCGCAGCCGTGCGCGGGGGTGCAGGCGTGCGCGCGGGCGCTCCCGCCTCCGCGAGGTCGGCGTAGCGGAGGAGCTTCACGAGATCGAACTCCTGCGCGAGCGCGCGCAGGCGCACCGGATCCACGGGCCGCAGTCGCATCTGGTCCCACGGATCCTCGATCGGGAGATCGTCGTCCACGCGGACGAGATCGAACGACAGGAACGCGTCGGCGCGATGGTCGAAGAGCTTCTTCCGGAGCGACTCGCGCGGCACGTCCGCGAGGTGCTCGTACAGGCCTTCGAGAGATCCAAACTTGGTAATGAGCTCGACCGCCGTCTTCTCGCCGACGCCGGGAACGCCCGGCACGTTGTCGCTCGAGTCACCCATGAGCGCGAGCACGTCGCGCAGGCGCGACGGCGGCACGCCCCACTTGACGCGGACCGCCTCCTCGTCGAGCCACGCGTCGTCCTTCGCACCGCCTCCGGGAGCGAGCACGTTCACGTGAGGTGCCACGAGCTGCTGGAGGTCCTTGTCGTTCGTCACGAGCACGACGTCCATGCCCTCGGCGACGCCGCGGCTCGCGAGCGTCGCCATGACGTCGTCCGCCTCGGTGCCCGGAACTTCGATCTTCGGGAGACCGAGCGCGCCGGCGACCTCCTGGATCGCGCCGAGCTGGGCGACCAGATCCTCCGGCATGGGCGGGCGGTGCGCCTTGTAGTCGGCGTAGCTCGTGTGCCGCCGTGTGGGCTGATCGGAGTCCCACGCGAGCGCCCAGTAGTCGGGCTTCTCCTGGTCGCGGAGCTTGATCACGGTGTTCGCGAACGCGAACACGGCACTCGTGTTCTGGCCGCGCGCGTTCGTGAGCGGCCGCCGGATGAACGCGAAGTGACTCCGGTACGCGAGCGCAAGGCCGTCGAGCAGGAAGACGCGCGGGCGTCCCGCGCCGGGCGGGGCCGTCATCGGTAGAGCCCGAGGGAATCAATGAGGCGTGCCACCGTGTCGGGAACGAGGAAACGGATTGAGCGTCCGCGACGCACACGCTCCCGGAGATCGCGCGACGCGATGTCGACCGGAGCGTTGGGAAGGAACGTCACGCGCTTCCGCCACGCGGCCGGAATGCGCCGCGCGCCCATGCCGCTGGCGCCCGGACGACACGCCACGGCCACGGTCGCAAGCTCGAGAATGCGTTGCGGCGCGCGCCAGGTCGGAAGCTCGACCAGGCTGTCCTCGCCCACGAGGAGGAACAGCGCGGCCGAGCGATGGCGCTCGCGCAGCGCGAGCAGCGTGTCGACCGTGTAGGAAAGACCCGTGCGCTCGAGCTCGATCGAAGAAATCGAGAAGCCGGTCCCGCGGAGCGCCGCGCGCAGGAGTCGAATGCGGGTTGGGGGAGGGCTCACGCGCCGGTCGCGCTTGTGCGGCGGATGGCGCGCCGGCACGAACAGCACGCGGTCGAGCGACAGCGTCTCGCGCGCGCATTCGGCGAGCATCAGGTGCCCGAGGTGCGGCGGATCGAACGTGCCGCCGAGAATCCCGAGCCGCTCGCGCCGCTCGCGCCGGGCGGTGGTCACGGCACGTTCGAAGGCGGCAGCTTCCGGAGCAGCTCCTCGGCCCTGCGCCGCTGATCGGGATCAGCCATGCCGTCGAGCGCGGGCTCGAGCAGCCTCCGGGCCTCGTCGAATTTTCCCTGCTGGCGGAGCGACTCGGCATGACCGACCTGCGCGCGATCGATCCACGGCGTGTCGGGAAAGTCGCGCTCGACTTCGAGAAAATAGACGGCGGCCGGGCTCCATTGCTTGAGCTTCAAGTAGAGCTCTCCGTTCTTGACCGATTTCTCCGCCAGGCGGGCCCGCCCCTGCGCGCGATAGTCGCGCGCCTCGGCCGCGCGCGGATGATCCGGAAACAGGGCGAGAAAGCGGTCCCACTGCGAGATCGAGCGGCGCGTGAAGTCCTGGTCGTACGGCGCCGGTCGCGCCTGCTTCCAGTACGAATAGCCGAGCCAGTAGTGCGAGTCCCCGAGCTGTGGCGAGTCGGTGAAGTCCGATGTCACGATCAGGAATTCGCCGGTCGCGAGCGGCCACTCGCGGCGCGCGACGTAGCACATGCCGAGCAGGTGGTGCGCCGCCCCCACGTCCGAAGCTCCGGGCTGGTACTGGATGTAGCCCTTGAGGAGCTCGATCGCCTCCGTGTACTCCCGTCGATCGTAGCGCAGCTGTGCCAAGCGCATTTGGTCGCCGCTCGAGGCCGGGGCGAGCGAGCGCGTGTCCGACGTCGCGCAGCCCGAGAGTGCGAGGGCGACCGGGGCGAGCGCGAGAGCGAGGGTGAGGGCGAACGGACGTGCGCGCACGAGTCCGGACGCGCGCACGAACGGACACGCGCGCATGCGCGCGGTGACCGGCGGATACCACGTCATTTCATGGCCGGTTCTGATAGAAGAGACTCACGAGGCCGGCGATCAAGACCACGACGAGCAGCGGTTCGAGCACTTTCTTGAATCCGGCCGAGGGAACGGTCCCGCGTGTTTCCGGGCGCTGGCGATCCTCGAGCGACGCGAGATCCGACTTGAGCACGACGTCGCCGACCGTGGAATCGGAGTTCGCCGTCCAGCTCACTGCATCGCTCGCCGGCGGCGAGAGCCGGCCGGTCAGGCTCGCGAGCGCGCGCCGCTCGATCCGTTGCGCGCCGAACAGGCCGCCACGGAACTGCCGCACGTAGTCGACGCGCGCCTCGAGGACGCGAATCGAAAGGATCGGAAGCGGTCCGTTCGTTCCGGCCGCCGGTCCCGACATCGATTGCGCCGGCGCGCTCGCGGCGGCACCCGCGGGCGGTGCACCGCCCGGGCTCGTGACGCCGTCCGCTCCGGTCGCGCTCCCGTCCGTGCCGCCTCCCGGCGTCATGCGCGCGAGAGATTCGGCGCGCGCGGCCTGCGCCTGACGCTCGGCCTGGAGGGCCGCGAAGTCCTGGCTCATTCCGGAGAGCGACGGCGGCGGCGTGCTTCCCGCCGGTGGCGTGCCGGATGTTCCCGCCGCCGGAGGCGGAGCCGGTGCACTGGACGGTGCGGCTCCGGGCACCGAAGCGCTGTCGCCGGGCGGGAGGAGCACGCACTGGAGTCCGCGCCTCGTGAGCGCCTCGATGACCGCATCGCGCACGTCCTGATCGAGCGGCGTCTCCCCCGACGGGCGGAGCGCCACCTTCGTGCCGGGCGTGAGCGGGGCCTGCTTGACGAGGCGCGACGACGCGCCGCGCAGCGCGTCGAGCAGGATCGCCGAGTTCGACGGCGGGAGCACGCGCTCCACGGGGGCCGAGGACTTCTCCTGGGCCTGCGCGCCGCGCGCGATCCAAGGAGCCGAAGCGAGCCCGGTCGCCGCGGCGCACGCGAGCGCGAGCACGAGGGGACGGACCGCGCCTCCTGCAAAGAAGGTTCTGCGGAACGACGGTGGGGTCATCGGGCTGCTCCGGAGATCGGGACGGGGAGGGGCTCGAGGGCCGTCGCCCAGAGATCGTAGGCACCCGCGCCGGTGATCCGCACCCGCGCGAAGTCGCCCGCTTCGAGATTCTCAGCTTCCACGAACACGTTGCCATCCACTTCGTACGCTTCGCCCTGCGTGCGGGCCGCCCAGCGGCCGTCCTCGGCCCGACCGTCCACGAGCACCGTCTCGATCGCGCCCACGCGGCGGGCCAGGCGGCGGGAGGAAATCTCCTGCTGCGCGAGCAGGAGCCGCTCGCGCCGCGACTGCTTGACGCGCTCCGGCACGCGGCCCGTGAAACCGGACGAGGGCGCTTCGCGCTCGGGCTCGTACGCAAAGACCACGACCTTGTCGAACTCGAGGTCGCGCACGAACGAGAGGAGCGACTCGAAGTGCTCCTTCGTCTCCCCCGGGAAGCCGACGATGAACGAAGTCCGAAGACTCACGCCCGGGATGCGGCGGCGGATCTCACCGAGGAGCTTCTCGGTCTTCTCGCGGTTCGACGCGCGCGCCATCCGCCTGAGCATGACGTCGTGAATGTGCTGGAGCGGCATGTCGACGTACTTGACGAGCTTCGGATGACCGCCGAGCGTCTCCATGAGTTCTTCGTCCCACTCGCGCGGGTACGTGTACATGACGCGAATCCACACGAGCTCCTCGATCTCACCGAGGGCCTTGAGCAGCGTCGAAAGGCGAGGGCGGTCGGGCCCCGGGAGGTCGATGCCGTAAGCGGTCGTGTCCTGGCCGATCAGGACGAGCTCGCGCACGCCGGCGGCGGCGAGAAGACGCGCCTCCTCGACGAGCGAAGCGAGCGGCCGGCTTCGCTGGTCGCCCCGGAGGTGCGGGATGATGCAGAACGTGCAGCGATGATCACACCCCTCGCTGATCTTGAGGTACGCGAGGTGACGCGGCGTCGAGAGTGCGCGCGGAAGCGGGACGAGCGCGCCGCCCGGCTCCCCCACCTCGTCGAGCACACCCGGCGCGCGGCGCGCCTTCCCGCGGGCTTCGTTGCGCGACAAGACGGCGCGCGAGAGGCCCACGATCTTTTCGACCGATCCGGTCCCGAGCACGGCGTCGACGCCCGGGATCTCGGAGGCGATGTTCGTGCCGTCGCGCTGCGCCCAGCAGCCTGCGACCACGAGCCCCTTGAGCTTCCCCGTCTTCTTGAGGCGGGCGAGCGAGCGGATCGTGCGGCGGCTCTCCTCGACCGCGCTCCCGAGGAACGCGCAGGTGTTGACGACCACGAGGTCGGCCGCACCCGGATTGCCCGTCGGACGAAAGCCGTCCTTCGCGAGCAAGCCGAGCATCGCCTCGGAGTCCACCTGGTTCTTGGGACATCCGAGCGTCACGAACGCGAGAGTGGGTGCAGCAGCCTTCATCGTTTCTCGAGCTCCGCCAGGTACGATTCGTCGACCAGCACGTCGCGCGCCTTGCTCCCCATGAACGGACCCACGACGCCCAGCGACTCGAGGTGGTCCATGAGGCGCGACGCGCGCGAGTAGCCGATCTTCAGGCGCCGTTGCAGGAGCGACGTCGAACCCTGCTGGTGCATCACGACGAGGCGCACCGCCTCGGGCACGAGCTCGTCGTCGTTCTCGTCGCCGCCTTCGTCCGCCATCGCATCTTCGATCGCGACCGGCGGCCGCTCCGGCGCCCGCGCCCGCCAGTAGTCGGCGACGCGCGAGGCTTCGGGCTCGGAGAGCCACGGCGCGTGGATCCGGTACGGCTCGGGCTTGCCCGCCGGCAGGAACAGCATGTCCCCATGGCCGAGCAGGGTCTCCGCCCCGTTCATGTCGAGGATGGTCCTCGAATCCACTTTCGACGCCACCTGGAACGCGATGCGGGACGGGAAGTTCGCTTTGATCACCCCGGTCAGGACGTCGACCGAGGGACGCTGCGTTGCAAGCACCAGGTGGATGCCCACCGCGCGCGCCATCTGGGCAAGCCGCGCGATCGGCTCCTCGATCTCGAGCGGGGCCGTGAGCATGAGGTCCGCGAGCTCGTCCACGAGGACCACGACGTACGGCAACGGCTCGAGCGGCTCTCCCTCCGGACCCAAAGGCGGATTCGGTCCGGCGAGCTTGCCGTTGAAGCCCTCGATGTTCCGCGCTCCCGTTCCCGCGAGGAGCTTGTAGCGCCGTTCCATCTCTCCCACGGCGTAGCGCAGTGCGCGCGCCGCGCGCTTCGCGTCGGTCACGACCGGCATGAGCAGGTGCGGAATGCCGTTGTAGCCCGTGAGCTCGAGCATCTTGGGATCGATCATCACGAACTTGAGGGACTCCGGACCATGGCTGTACAGGAGGCCCGTCACGAGCACGTTGAGATAGACGCTCTTTCCCGCCCCGGTCGCGCCGGCGATCAGCACGTGCGGCATCTTCGAGATGTCGTACGTGAACGGATTGCCACCTGCGTCCACGCCGAGCGCGATCTTGAGCGCGCCCTTGTCCGAGGCGTACGCCTCGGACGCGAGCACCTCCTTCAAATACACCGTCCGGGGCTTCTTGTTCGGAATCTCGATGCCGACCGCGGCCTTCCCGGGAATCGGCGCCAGGATCCGGATCTGCCGGGCGCGCATGGCGAGTGCGAGGTCGCTCTCCCGGCTCGTGATTTGCGCGACCTTCACACCGGCTGCCGGCTCGAACTCGAACATCGTGACGACCGGGCCCGGGTGGACCTCGGTCACGGCTCCCGTGATCCCGAAGTCGAGCATCTTGGCCGTGAGGAGCTTCGCCTCCGCGGTCAGCTCCTCCTCGGTCGGCGCCTCGAAGGACGGTGGCGGATCCTCGAGGAGCTCGAGACCCGGGCGATCGCCCGGGTGATACGGCACCTTCGGCACCTCGGGGATTCGCATCATGCCCTGAGGCTTCGCACCCATCGCGCGCGCGGCCGCGGCCGTTCCCGCAACGCCGGCCATGCCCGCTGTGAGCGGAGCGTCCGGATCGTCGCCGGGGCGCGGAGCCCCTTCATCGTCGGCCGCACTCGCCTCGATGGCTTCGGCGTCGTCGTCTTCGACCGGGCCCGCGTCGTCGTCCTCTGACATCTCGGAAGCGAGCGGAATCTCGCCCGAAGTCTTCGCGATCACGCGTTCCCGCTCCTGCGCGGCCGCGCGCTCGAGGGCACGGCGCTCGCGCTCCCGCTGCCGCGTTTCGCGCGCCTCGGCCTCCTCCTGACGGGCACGATCGAACTCATCGCCTTCCGTAATCG
>JBOHUC010000179.1:0-16472 GCA_050733935.1 Candidatus Eiseniibacteriota bacterium
GGCTCTGCCTCGTCGCGCGCGGCCGGCACGACGAGGCGCTCGCTTCCCTCCGCCGGGCGATCGAGAGCGGTCGCGAGGCGCCGGCGGCGGCGCTCGATCTCGGCACGCTCCTCCTGGAGCGCGGAAAGGTGCGCGAAGCGGCGCGCGAGTTCGAGCGCGCGATCCACTGGCTGCCGGACACCGCGGACACGCACTATGCGCTCGCGCTCGCCCTTCTCGCCCAGGGGGATCTCGCCGGGGCGACGATGCGCCTCGAGCGCGCGACCGCGCTCGATCCGTCGCACGGGCCGTCCCACTTCCGGATCGGTCAGATCGCGACCCGGCAGGGCCGGCACGCGGAAGCGCGGCACGCGTACGAGCGGGCGCTCGCCATCGTTCCCGCGTACGCCGACGTCCGGTACGCGCACGGGCGTGCGTGCGAGGCGGTGGGGGACATCCCGGCCGCCGCGGTCTCGTACCGGCATGCGTTGGCACTCAACGTGAACTTCACCGATGCGCGCGTCGCACTTGCCGGATTGCTCGGCCGGAAGGGCGAACGCGAAGCGCAGGAGCTCATTCGCGGAGCGCGCGCGTACGATCCACTGCATCCGGGCGCGCGCTCGCTCGACGAGCGTCATCTCGCGGAGCTGCTCGAGGAGGGCGTCTCGGGCTAGGAATGCATTCCATGGAGGGACGTGGCAAAGCGACGGGCGGGGCCGCAGTGACGCGCGCCCTGCCCGTTTTTTCGTGCTGGCCGTGCCGGCCGTGCTTGCCGTGCCCGGCGATCGACTACCGGAACGTGATCCCGCCCAGGATCCTGAACTCGGGAAGGTCGCCGAGTCCGAGTCGGCCTTCGAGGAACAGCGGCTTGCTCGACGTGTCCTTGAACTGGACGCCGCCCAGGATCGTGAGGCCGAACTCGTCGGCCGACCCGCCCTCGACATCGTAGGACGCGTACGTGAGACCGGCGCCGATGTACGGCCGCGTGTCCTGTCCGGCCATGAACATGTACTTGGCGTCCCCGTTGATGGTGAACGTGGTGATGTCGCCGAATCCGAAGTCGACGCTCGGGGTGATGTAGAAGTTCGGCGCGAGCGGGCCGATATCGGCATGGACGCCGATCACGAAACCATCGGGATCGATGCTCCCCCCGATGCGGCCTCCGAACGCAGCGTCGGCGTCGGCCGGGCGGGCCGTGAGCGCGAAGGTGGCGACGACAAACAACGTTGCCAGGGAAACTCCGACGATCCTTCGTTGCATGGGGTTCCTCCGTTCCGTGAGTCCCTGCCGGGACCGGCTGCAGGACCCGCGGATGCTAAGCGGGGGCCCGATTCCGGGCAACGGGAAGAATTGAGGAAAAGTCCCCAAACGCGGGCGCGGACGGGCCGCGCGTCCGTAATGCCTCGGGCGGCCGGTGATTGGGCGATCCTCCGGCGAACCCGGCGGTGGCTCGGGCGAAGTGCTAGGCTGCCGCTCGAGGTGCAGGCGCGACCGATTCGACGGGACCCCGGGACCTGCGACGGGTCAAAGGCGACCGAAACTCCGCCGGTCGGTGTTCGTAGAGGGACTCCGGTTCCCATCCGGGGGATCGCCCCCACGCAAGGAGGAGACGAGCATGCCGCAGATGCACGAAGTGGATTACGAGATCCTCGGCGACGACATGCAGTTCGTGAAGGTCGAGCTCGATCCCGGCGAGGCCGTGGTCGCCGAGGCGGGCGGCATGATGTACATGGAAGATGGAATCGCGATGGAGACGATCTTCGGTGATGGCTCCGCGCAATCGAAGGGGGGCGGAGTCATGGGCGCGCTGCTCGGCGCGGGCAAGCGGCTCCTCACCGGCGAGTCGCTGTTCATGACGGTCTTCGGCAACCAGTCCCGGGAGAAGCGCAAGGTGGCGTTTGCCGCTCCCTATCCGGGCAAGATCGTGCCGCTCCACCTCGCGGAGCTCGGCGGGGAGATCATCTGCCAGAAGGATTCGTTCCTCTGTGCGGCGAAGGGAGTCTCGATCGGGATCGCGTTCCAGAAGCGCCTCGGCGTCGGCCTGTTCGGCGGCGAGGGCTTCATCATGCAGCGCCTGACCGGCGACGGATGGGCGTTCCTCCACGCCGGCGGGACGATCGAACGCAAGGAACTCGCTCCCGGCCAGACCCTGCGCGTCGATACGGGCTGCATCGTCGGGCTCAGCGGCACCGTGGACTACGACATCGAGATGGTGAAGGGCGTGAAATCGTGGATCTTCGGCGGCGAAGGGCTGTTCTTCGCCACGCTCCGCGGTCCCGGAAGCGTGTGGCTCCAGTCGCTCCCGCTCTCCCGTCTCGCAAACCGGATCTACGCGGCGGCCCCGCAGACCGGCGGCCGGAAGGAGGAGGGGTCGATCCTGGGAGGGCTCGGCAATCTGCTCGACGGCAGCGAGTAGCGAACGCCGCGGACCGGCTCACGGCGCCCCGGGGGCATTCCCCCGGGGCGCCTTTCATTCGCTCCCCAAGGACGGTTGTTGGTCCGTCCAACTCCTGATCTGGCAGCGCGATCCATGGGCCCGCCCGGCCGGGAGGCAGCGCGCGAACACGGGCTCACTTGCCGCGCAGCAACCTCACTCGTCGCAGCACCCGCCGGTGTTTCAAGCCTCAACTCCTCTCGCCCCGAAGCCGATAAGAGGAGAGCCAAGGGAGCCCGCCCCGCTTCCCCGAACGGGAAGCGCGGAGCGGACATGCGTGGGGATCGTTGCGAGGAACGCACTCGATGCCGGGACAGCGGCTGCTCCGAATCCGGGTCACATTGAAGGGACGTCCGGTGAGGGCGTTCGCCTTCATGCAGGATACGGTCACGATCGGGCGCAATCCCGAGTGCGACGTGTTCCTCGACAACCCGGGAATCTCGCGCGATCACGTGAAGCTCACGCGCACGACGCGCGAGACGTACTTCCTCGAGGATCTCGGCAGCGCGAACGGCACCATGATCAACGACGTCCGGGTCGAGCGCGCCGAGGTGCGCGAGAATGACGTCGTGCAGATTGGCAAGTTCTCCCTCTGGATGACCTACGACATGGACCGCCGCTCGGACGACGATCCCGCTCGGCGCGCGTCCCCGACGGCGCTCGAGGGGACGACGGTCCTCAAGACGAGCGAGCTCCAGGACATGATCGAAACGACGCGCCAGGCGGAGGCGAGGTTCCGAGCGTCGACCGGGGCCGGCACCGCCATTCCTGCTCCCGCGCAAGCGGGGTACGGGCCAATGATCCCGGGCGCGCCCGCGATCGCCGGAGCACCCCCGCGGACCGGCCCAGCGTTCACGGCACTCCTCGAGGCCCTGCCGCCCCGGGCCCGCATCGGGCTCCTTGCGGCCGGCCTCGTCCTGTTCGTCCTCGGCACCGCCGTCGGCGCCGCCGCGTCCCTCGTCCTCTCGCGGGGGAGCCATCTGCTCGGTCGCTGAGCGGCGGAGCGTTCGATCGGATTCGTTTCGTTGGGGACTGAGCCACGGAGGGCGTGACCGTTGAAAATCGTCGACCAGGTCCTCGCCCACCGCCGCGTCCAGAAACTGAAACACGCGCGCACGCTTCCGCCCGCCGATCTTGCGACCGTGAAGAACGAGATCGTGGCCGCCGGCAGCGCCGCACTCTCCGGACTCTTCGAGTGCCTGCCCCACGCGGAAGCGCGGCCGCACGCGATCGAGGTCCTGGGCCGCCTCCTCACCGACGAGACCGTCTCGCATTACCTGGACGCGCTCGCGCTTCCCGATCAGGCGGTCGTCTCCGGCGTGGCCGACGTGCTCGCCCGCGGCATGGGCTACGACGTCTCGCGGCTCCTCGACCTCCTCGAGCAGGGCCGCGTGCCGAAGTCCGTGATCGAGAGCCTGCTCACCCGCCAGGCCGCGCGCATTCCGATCGACCGCGCCCTGTTCGTGCTGCCGGCGCTTCCACGCGAATCGCAGGTCCTCCTGTTCCGCTTCTTCGAGAAGCGGCTCGAGAACCTGTCGGTGCGTGAGTTCCTCCCGCTCCTGTCGCACACGGATCCGTGGATCCGCGTGCGAGCCGCGCGGCTTGCCGTCGGGAGCGGCGACGAGGGAGCGGTGCCCGCGCTCATCGAGATGCTTGGCGACGCGCACGCGCCCGCGCGCCAGGAGGCGATCGCCGCTCTCCACGGCCTGCGCGCGAAGGAGGCCGTGCCCGCGCTCATTGAAATGCTCCGCGACGCCGACTACCAGGTGCAGTCCTCGGTCATCGACGCGCTCGTGGGGCTCGCGGATGCGTCCGCGGTCCCGCAGCTCATCGAGCTCCTCGCGGACGACTTCGATCTCGCGCGCCGCGCCGCTGTCGAAGTGCTGAACGCGGTCGCGACCCCCGAGGCGATCCAGGATCTCGTGCGAGCACTCGGCGACGAGGACTGGTGGGTGCGCGCGCGGGCGGCCGACGCGCTCGGGAGTCTGGGCGGGGACAAGGTCGTGCAGGCCGCCGCCTGTCTCCTCGAAACCGGCGGCGAGCCGTTGCGCCGCCACGCGATCGAGATCCTGGCCACCGCGCCGGGGCCGGCCGCGGTTCCGGTTCTCCTCAAGGCGCTCGACGATCCCGACTGGTGGGTGAGGGAGCGCGCGATCGACGCGCTCGGGAAGGCGGGGGACGCCCGCGCCGTCATGCCGCTTTTGTTGCGAGTTCCGCTCGAGGGAAACGAAGCGGGACTGTGTGTGCGCGCGCTCGGCGCGATCGGAGATCCGCGGGCACTCGGTCCGCTCGTGGCCCAGCTCGACGGCGAGCGCGCGGACGTCCGGGACCATGCGCTCGCGGCCCTCCTCGTCTTTCCGCGCGAGAAGCTCTCGCGCGACGAGCGCCTTCTCCTCGAGGACGCGCTCCGGCGAAACCCCGCCGCCGGATCCGCGGGAGCGAGCCTCACCGGCGTTGCGGCCCCGCCCGTCGTGGCCGGGCCGCCGACGCCCGCCGCACCGCCACAGGGCCTCCGCTCGTCGTTCACGCCGGTCCCCGGAGCCACGCCCACGCCCGTCTCGCCGATCCCGGGCGTGTCGGGCGACGCGGTCCGGCGCATGCGCTACGGCGATCTCCCCGAGGGCACGCTTCTTCTCGGTCGCTACCGCGTGGTCCGCACCGTCGGAAAGGGCGGCTTCGCCTCCGTGTACCTGGTCGAGGACGCGACGATCGGGGAGGAAATCATCGTCAAGATCCTGAACCCGCAGCTCTCGATCGACGAGACCGTGTTCCAGCGCTTCGTGCAGGAGCTCAAGCTCACCCGCCGGATCACGCACCGGAACGTGATCCGCATCCACGATTTCCTCGATCTCGACGGCGCGTACGCGGTCTCGATGGAGTACTTCCCGGGGCGCGACCTGCGAACGATCCTCGCCGAGGAGGGTCCGCTTCCGGTCGGCCGCATGCTCCACATCGCCGCACAGGTGCTCGAAGGGCTCGCGGCCGCGCATGCGGTCGGCGTCGTGCACCGGGACATCAAGCCCGCGAACATCCTGGTCGACGCGAACGACACGGCGAAGGTCGTCGACTTCGGGCTCGCGTCCGCGCGCCAGACGCCCGGGAGCCGGCTCACCGCAAGCGGGCTTTTGATCGGCTCGCCCGAGTACATGGCCCCCGAGCAGATCAGTGACGAGGCGATCGACCAGAGGGCGGATCTCTATTCGCTCGGGGTCGTGCTCTACGAAGCGCTGAGCGGGGTGCGGCCGTTCTCGGCCGAGACGCCGGTCAAGGTCCTGTTCCAGCATCTCGAAGGCTCGTCGGTTCCGCTCGCCGAGCGGATGCCGTCGCTTCCCGCGGGTGTCTGCGCGTTCGTCCACCGTGCGATGGCGCGGAATCCCGAAGACCGTCCGGCGGACGCCGTCGCGATGCGCGCCGCCCTCGAAAACGAAAGGGGCGGCCTCGCGGCCGCCGCGTGACCATGGCCTCGATCGACGTTCTGCTGCGCGCAGCCCGCGAACGCGGCGGCTCGGACCTTCATCTCACGGCCGGGCTCCCGCCGATCCTTCGCATCGACGGGGAGCTCCTGCCGCTCGACGGCCCGGCGCTCCCGGCCGAGGAGACGCACGCGCTCCTGACCGAGATCCTCCCGCCCGAAGCGGTCGAAGAGCTCGAGAAGAACGGTGCGGTCGATTTGTCCTACGCGACCGAAGGCTCCGGACGCTTCCGGCTCAACGTGTTCCGCGAGCAAAAGGGGCTCGCCGCGCTCTGCCGGCTCATCCCGGAGCGCGTGCCGGCGTTGCCCGATCTCGGGCTCCCGCGCGTCGTCTCGGCGTTCGCGGGGCTCCACTCGGGGCTCGTCCTCATCACCGGAGGTCCGGGGACGGGGAAGACGACGACCCTCGCGGCCCTGATCCACGAGATCAACACGACGCGGAACGTGACCGTGATCACGCTCGAGGATCCGGTCGAGTTCCGCCATGAATGCCAGAAGGCGCTCGTCGTCCAGCGCGAGGTCGGCGCGCAGGTGCACTCGTTCCACGACGGCCTGCGCTCCGCGCTCCGCCAGGACCCGGACGTGATCCTGATCGGCGAGATGCGTGACGCCGAGACGATCGCGGCCGCGATCGAAGCGTCGGAGACCGGGCACCTCGTCCTCGGCACGCTCCACACGCGCGGCGCCGCACAGACGATTCACCGGATCGTCGACGCATTTCCGAGCGAGGCCCAGGCGCAGATCCGGCACACGCTCGCCGACAACCTGAAGGCGGTCGTGAGCCAGGAGCTCGTGCGCGCGGCCGACGGGCGCGGGCGGCGGGTCGTGGCCGAAATCATGATCATGAATCCGGCGATCGCGCAGCTCGTGCGCGAGGGCAAGACGCACCAGATCCCGACCGCAATCGCGACCGGCCGGAGGCTCGGGATGCAGCTCCTCGATCAGACGCTCCTGTCGCTCGTCCAGTCGGGCGACGTGGACCCGAACGACGCGTTCCTCAAGGCCCAGGACAAGAAGGAATTCATGCTCTACGTGACCCAGCCCGACCTCCTCGCCATGGTCGATCCCGCAGCTGCGGGCGGCCCGGCGGGAGCTTCGGGCGGAGCCCAGGCGGCCTGACATGGCCTCGCGCATCTTCACGTTCTTGGAGCTCGCGGCGAACCAGGGAGGCTCGGACCTCCATCTCGTCTCGGGGCAGCCGCCGTCCGTGCGCTTGAACGGCGTTCTGCACCGCGTCCGCTTCCGCGACCTGTCGGTCGACGACGTGCAGCAGATCCTGACCGAGTTCATGACTCCGCGTCAGGTCGAGGAGTTGAACCGCCGCTACGCGGTCGACTTCGCGTACGAGATCCCCGAGCTCGGGCGCTTTCGCGTGAACGCGTACCGGCATTCGGCGGGGCTCGCGGCCGCGATCCGCCTGATCCGTCCGACCGTGCCCGCGCTCGACACGCTCGGGCTCCCGGCGTCGGTCCGGCTCCAGGTGCTCCAGCCCAAGGGCTTGACCCTCGTGACCGGCCCGACGGGCTCGGGCAAGTCGACGACGCTTGCGGCCATGATCGACCTCATCAACCAGACGCGGCACTGCCACATTCTCACGATCGAGGATCCGATCGAATACGTGCACTCGAGCTTCAACTCGGTCGTCCACCAGCGCGAGATCGGCACGCACGCGCCGGGCTTCGCGGACGCGCTCCGGAGTGCTCTGCGCGAGGATCCGGACGTGATCCTGGTGGGCGAGCTCCGCGACCTCGACTCGATCTCGCTCGCGCTCACCGCGGCCGAGACCGGAGTCCAGGTGTTCGGCACGCTCCACACCAGCGGCGCGTCGCGGACCGTGGACCGGATCGTGAACGTATTCCCGGCGCGGCGGCAGGAGCAGATCCGAGCCATGCTCGCGGACAGCCTGAGGCTCATCGTGTCGCAGAAGCTCGTGCGCTCGCTCGACGGCAGCAAGCGGCTTGCGGTCGCGGAGGTGCTCATCAACACGTACGCGGCCGCGTCCATGATCCGGGCGGGCAACACGCACAAGCTCGATTCCGTCATCCAGGCGGGCGCGACCCAGGGCATGCAGAATCTCGACAACGTGCTCAGGGACCTCGTGCGCCGCGAAGTCATCTCGGGGGACGAGGCGTACGAACACGCGATGGACAAGGGCGCCTTCGAGCGGCTCGTCGTCCCGCGGGAGGCCGCATGAACGTGACGCGCTCCGAATACCGGACGTTCGGCTTCGCGGTCCTGGGCGCCGGCGCCGTCACGCTTTTGCTCCTCAACACGAGCGTGCCGCCGCTGGTCGACGGGCCGCTCCTCTCGACGTCCGCGCTCGTCCTGTGGATGGCCATGATCTCGGTCGCCGCGATGTCGCCCATTCCGATGCCGGGCCGCGCGTCGGCCGCGAGCCTCATGCCCGCGCTCGATCTCGCCGCGATCCTCCTCTTCGGTCCGGGAGTCGCCTGCTGGGTCGGAGTCCTGTCGCGCTTCGTCGGCAACACGGCCGAGCGCTGGAACCCGCTCGTGCCGGGCCTGGTCCGGCTCGGGCAGGCGGTCCTCGCGATCGGCGCGGGCGGCGCGGCGTACACGGCCCTCGGCGGACGCATGGGCGAGGACGTGGCGCTCGACTGGGACCAGCTCGCGGCTCTCGCGGCCGCGTGCGGCGCGTATCTCGCCGTGAACCTCGTGGTCGGCGGATGCGATGCGGCGTTCTCGGGTCTACGCGCCTCGCCGCGGCGCGCGCTCCAGTACGTGCGGGAGTCCTTGCCGCAGGCGCTCAAGCTCCTGCCGTTCGGGCTCCTGCTGGCGCTCACGCAGGTGCGCATCGGCCCCGTCGGAGTGGCGCTCTTCCTGCTGCCGCTCATCCTCGCGCGCTACTTCCACCGGCACTGGGTCGAGACCAAGCGCGCGCACGTCACGATGGTCCGCACGCTCATGTCCGCGGTCGACGCGGCGGATCCCCACACCTGGGGCCACGCGTACCGGATCTCGAAGATCGCGGTCCGCCTCGGACGCCATCTCGGGATGCCCGAGCGCGACGTCGAGGAGCTCGAGTTCGCGGCGCTGCTCCACGACATCGGACGCACGGCGATCCAGCGCGACATCCTGATCAAGCCCGGCAGGCTTTCCGAGCGCGAGCAGCGCGAGCTGCGCACGCACCCGAGGATCGGGGCCGAGATCCTGGGGTCGCTTCCCGTGTTCCCGGGAGCGGGGGAGATCGTGCACGCGCACCACGAGCAGCCGGACGGAAAGGGCTATCCGCGCGGGCTTCCGGCGTCCGAGATTCCGCTCGGAAGCCGCATCATCATGGTCGTCGCCGCGTTCGACGCGCTCACTTCGGACCGGCCGTACCGGCGCGGACTTCCGCCCCGGGCGGCGTTCGACGAGCTCAACGCGCACTCGGGCACGCAGTTCTTCCCGGAGGTCGTTGAAGCGCTGTCGCGCCTGTACGCGGACGGGACTCTGTTCGACGAGTTCGAGCTCGAGCATCTCGATTCGTACGCCGACGGGCGCGGACACTCGCGCGCGCTCGAAGAGCACCTGGCGCGGGTCAAGTCGAACCGCCGTGTGCCCCGGAAGCGTCCGTCCGCGCCGTCGGACGACGGCATCCTGTACCTCGATCTCCCCGGCACCGAGGCGCCCGCCGTCGAAGGCGTCGAGGAGACGATCCTGCCGCTCGCAGGCCGGGGCGGGCTCCGGCTCGTGATCGCGGGCACGAGCGACGTCGGATGCCAGCGGAAGAACAACGAGGATTCCTACGGGATCACGGTCGCGAAGGAGCGCGGGCGTGGCTGCCTGCTCGTGCTCGCGGACGGTATGGGCGGCGGTGCGGCGGGGGAGGTCGCGAGCGGACTCGCCGTCGCGACCGTGGGCCAGGTCTACGAGGAGAAGAACGGGCCCCGGAACGCGAAGGCGGCGCGCGCGGCGCTCGAGCGCGCCGTGCTGGCGGCGAACGGCGCGATCCACGAGCGCTCGCTCGCGGACGAGTCGCTCGCAGGCATGGGCACGACCCTCACCGCCGCCTCGATCGTCGGGCGCGAGCTCGTGATCGGGCACATCGGCGACAGCCGCGCGTACCTGATCGCCGGGACGGCGATCCATCCCCTGACGCGCGACCACACGGTAGCCGCGGAGCTCGCGGCCATGGGCGGCTCGCATGCGGTCTCGCAGTCGGCGAGCCACGTGCTCACACGCGCGCTCGGCGTCGGCTCCGAGGTCGAAGTGGACATGAGCGCGCGCCCGATCCGGCTCGAGCCCGGTCAGACGCTTCTTCTGTGCTCGGACGGGCTCTCGAACCTGGTCGAGGACGAGGAGCTCCGGACGATCGCAGGCGATGGCCGGCCCGGGGACGCGTGCGAGTTCCTGGTCGAGCTGACGCGCGCGCGTGGCGCGCCCGACAACGTCACGGTCGTGATCGCACGTCTTGAGCAGGCTTAGGGAGCGACGGGTCCGCCTCGCGGACCCGTCGCAGTCTTTCGAGCTCGTCCCGAATGCCCGCGCGCTCGGGCTCGAGCGCGAGCGCGATGAGAAACTCGAGCTCCGCCGTTCCTGCAGCTCCGTGCTCGAGCAGGATCCTCCCCAGGTCCTCGTGACCCTGAGCCCCCCGCGGATTTCCGAACACGCGCGCAAAACCCTGGACGACTGAAGCCGGCGCTTCCGGAAGCACCGCGCGTGCGCGCGCCTCCGCGGCCGTGGCACTCGTGTCCACGCCGGCCGCCGCGAGGGCCGCTCCATACGCGCCCGGACCCTCGGCCAGAAGGACGGCCGCAAAGCGCGCGTAGGCCAGCGGCGGGGCGAGTTCGGATCCCTGCGCCACGGCCGCCGTCCACCCGTACGCGGCCCCCTGACGTCCTTCGCTCAGATTGCGCGTCGCGAGCCGGAGTGCATCGGCGACCTCGAGTTCCTGCCCGCGCAAATGAAACGTGGCCGTGTCGAAACCGAGCACCCGCAGCCGTTCCGGACGTGGCGGCACGGGGGCGAGCGGAAGCTCGGGCGCGAAGTACGCACGCGCCCGCGGGTCGCGGAGCGCCTCGCGGGTCGCGGGCCCGTCGCCCGTCTGAAAGAACGAACCGTACGGAAGACTGTGAAAGAGCACGATCACGCTCTCGGGACGCGTGGCGAGCTCGCGCTTAAGATCGGCCGTGAGGCGACGTGCGACGGCCGAGAGTCGTGCGGCCTCGGGCGCGTCCCAGCGCCGGAACTCCCACGAGGCGGCGCGGTCGAGATCCGGAGCGCGGAATCCGTTCGCGGCGACGAGGAGAAAGACCCAGAGCGCGACGGTCGCGGCCGAGAGCGCGCGCGGGAGCCGGTCGAGCGCGAGCGCAAGGAGGAGCGCGATCCACGGGACGGCGACGAAGCCGTAATAGGCCTGGGGACGCGCGATCTCGGCCATCTGGGCGGCGACAAGCGGCAGGAATCCGAACAGCGCGCCGGCCACGCCGAGGACGATCGCGGCTCCACGGTTCGGCCGCGCCGCGGCGGCGCGCCACGCGAGAAGCCCGGCACAAAGAGCGGCCGCGACCGCGCAGACAACGACCCATGGGGTCGCGGGGAGCGGCGTGCCCGGGAGAAACGTGCGCACGCTTTCGATCACGACGCCCGCGACGCCCGGAAGCGAGCGGTCGATCACGGCGGCCGATCCGCCGCGCGGCCAGCTCAGGCGCGCAAGGACGTGAAGCGCCACCGCTCCCGCGGCGAGTGCCCCGTACGGGACGAGCACGCTCCGATCGGGTCGCGCTCCGCGCGCGAGCGATCCCGCGAGCACGGCGAGCGGAAACGCGAGGAATCCGCTTTCTTTCGCGAATGGCGCGAGCGCGGCGCAGACGAGAGCGCCGCGGCGTCGCCTGCCCGCTTCGAGCGCGACCGCGCCGAGCGTGAGCGCGATCGCAAGCACGTCCTGGTAGCCGCTCGCCCACGCGATGAGGAACTTGCTCCATCCCGTCGCGACAAAGAGGGCCGCGGCGACGACGCCCGCACGGCGCGAGACGAAACGCTGCCCGATCGAGACGAGCGCGAGTGCGCCCGCGAACAGGGTCGCGAGAGCGATCGCACGGGCGAGCTCCGGTGCGGCACTGCCCGCGTGCGCGAGCGGGAGAAAGTAGAACTCGCGCGCGAGAGGTCGGTACCAGGGCCAGATGCCGTGCCAGCCGAGCGTGTTCTGCCACAGGGGTTCGCGACGGGCGGCATCGAGAAAGTGGAAGTCGTCGGCGAAGAAGCCGAGCGTGAACGCGTCCGCGTGCGCACAGAGGACGAGGACCGCAAGGAGGAGCAGCGCACCCGGAGGGAATGAAAAAGCCCCGGGGGACCGGGGCTTCCTTTGCATCGGGAGCCGGGTCGTGCGAGGGTCAGGCGGCGCGCGACTTGCGCGCGGCCTTGACGACCTTGCCCGCCTTGAGACAGCGGGTGCACACCTTGACGTGCGTCGGCCGGCCGTTCACGAGTGCGTGCACGTTCTGGAGGTTCGGCTTCCAGGTGCGACGGGACACGTTGTGCGCATGGCTCACGCGATTGCCGCGCTGAAGCCCCTTGCCGCACAGGTCACAAGCGAGTGCCACGGTACTCCTCCTTGCTGCTCCAATCGTGCTTCACATGGAAAGGGCCGGGATGCCCCGGCCCGAAGCCTTCTAGCCCCGGGAAATTATCACGGCGAAGACCGCCCGGGCAAGCGCTTTAAGCTGTTGACGTTCCGGGCCTTGGCCCGGGGCGCGAGGATGTCCTTCAGGCGGTCGCGCGTGCCCTTTCGGCGCTCGAGGAACGGCTGCCGGTCGCCCGTCCGCCCATCGATCTCGACGACCCGGAAGAACTCGCCGCTTTCGACGAGGAGCTCGATCGTGTCGTCCGCGCGCGACGATTGCGAGGTTCGCGCCTCCCGGAGCGCGTCGCGGAGCAAGCCGTCCCGCCACTTGCGCCCGTTCACGGCGGTGATCGTCATGCCCGGGCCGAGACCCGCTTCGTACGCCGGAGTCCCGGGGAGGACGTCGCGCACCGAGCCCTCGTCGTTGATCCTGAGTCCGAGCGAGTGCCGCAGATCGAGGGCTTCGGCATAGGCCTCGTACGACTCGAGATAGGGCGTGAGCGAATCGCGGAACGAGAGCTCGAAGCCCGCGGTGCGGAGTCCCGCGCGCACATCGAGACCGGGCGCGCGATCGACACGCTCGCGAAAGAAGGTGGCCCAGTCGCCGGGAGTAACGGCCTCGAGTCCCGCCACCACGTCCTCGAGCCGGTAGGGAACGACCTCGGGCCGCCCTTTCTCTCCGCCGCCCAGGAACGCGCGCACGAAGTCGTCGAGGCTTCGCTTGTCCTTCGTCTTCTCGCGGATCCGCGCATCGACCTCGAGCCAGAGAAGCTGGCCCTCGTCGTAGAAATCCTGTCCGCGCCGGAGCCCGATCCACTCGGACGGCGACGTGTATGTGAGGTACGCGGACACCGACACGTCGCGCAGCGACCTCCACGCGCGCCCGGGGCGTGCGAGCTGCTGGGCCGCGACGCGCACGATCTCGTCCTTCGCTTCGTCGGGCTCGAGCAGGCCGGCGCGCGCGGCGAGCACCCACCCGTAGTACTCGGTGAGCCCTTCGTAGACCCACAGGAGCTCGGTCGTGAGCGGCGCCTGGAAGTCGTCCCGCACCATGTCGGCGGGCCTCCGGTACTTGCCGTTCCAGGAGTGGAAGAGCTCGTGCGCGAGGAGCGTTGCGTTTCCGAGCCGCGGCGGGTCGTCGAGCAGCGTGCGCTCGGGCATCCGGTTCTCGCTCGACTCGTGATGCTCGAGCCCGTACTGGGAGACCTGATCCGACAGCGGGACGAGAAACGCGTAATGGCGGTAGTGCGCGGTGCGGAGGAGGGCGAGGGTTTCGTCCACGAGATGGTGCCATCCGAGCTCGAGCTCGGGAGGGACCTCGAGCGCCTCGCGGCTGTCGGCCGCGAGCACGATCTCGTGCGCGGGGAACGTGCCGGGGGCAAGCGGGAGGCGGTTCACGTGCGCGCCCATGAGGACCGGCGAATCGACGAGCCGCTCGAGAGTCGCGGCCTCGAACACGATCGCCCCGCCCGTCGAGCGCCGGACCTCGAGGGCCGAGGCGACGGTCCATCCGTCGGGCGGCCGGATCTCGGGCGCGATCGAAAGCTCGCTCATGCGCGAGCCCTTCGGATAGAGGACGAGCGAGCTCCAGGTGACCATGGCGAGCTTCGGCGACACGCCGTCGTCGGTGTTCGCGTCGGGCGAGGCCGGCCAGACGAAATCGTACGTGGCGGTGACCGCGTTCGCGCCGGCCGGCACGTCGAAGCGGAACGCGTACCAGTCGGTCGAGTCGCGCTCCCACGGGATCGCACGACCGGCGGCCTCGAGACGGAGCCCGACGAGATCGCTCACCGGACCCGACGGGCCGTGGTCGCCGGGGAGCCACTTGGGATAGACGAGCGTGAGCGGGCCGGGCTTCGCGGGCACCGTGAGCGTTGCGTGGAGGATCTGCTGCGGGGCATCGCTCGCGTCGACGACGAGCCGGAGGGCCGCGGGTTCCTGCGCGATCGCGGGCGGCGCCATCGGGAGACCGAGCGCAAGGAGGCCCGCGCCCGCCACGAGCATGCCACGTGCGGGACTCTTCATCGCACGATCACGAACCGGCCGCGGCTCGTGCCCTCGGACGACGTCACGGAGAAGAGATAGATCCCGCTCACGACGTCCTGCCCGTTGCGCGAGATCAGATTCCACGAGGCCTGTCCGTCGTCGAGAGTTTCGCGCTGCGGCTTGCCGTTCGTCATCACGTCGTCGCTGTGGATCGTCTGCACGAGGTCCCCGCTGATCGTGAAGATCCGGATCGTCCACGCCGTGCGCGGCAGGTTGTGGAAGTCCACGTGCGTTCCCGACGGATCGGACGGACTCGGCGTGAGATCCCAGGAGGCCCTTCCGCGATACGGATTCGGAACCACATAGACGCCGCCCTTCGCGAACGTCGCCGTCGAGTCCTGCGGCACGACACCGTCGGCCTCGACCGCCACCCGTCGGCCCTCGCGGAACCGGAGCGTTCCCGGGGAGCCGTCCGCTCCGGCCGCTCCCGTCGAGTCGCGCGCGGTCACCGCATAGAAGTAGACGAAGCCGTTCAGCACCTCCGTGTCCGTGTACACGTAGCGACCGACCGGATAGAGCGGCACCTTGTAGTTGGTCAGGTTCCGCACGCAGTTGCAGAGCGGATCCAGATAGGAGCGCTTTCCGGTCGCGAACAGCGTGTCCCCGCTCGCGGGATCCGTGAGCGGGTCCATCGGCCGGGGAAGGTACCGCGCTCCGGACTCGACGTCGAGCAGGACCGGGGCGGTGGTCGCGATCGAATCGGCCCGGTCGTCCCCGTTCGTGTCGGTCGAGTCGACGAGCGGGCGAAGCTCGTCGTAGAGCACGAGATCGGCGACCAGCTCCCACTGCTCCTCCGACGGCCCGATCGTGCCCACGGGGCGCGTGTATCCCGCGGCCCGGTAGATCCGGTAGCCGTGGAAGTCGAAGCGTCCGCCGGCCGGGTCGATTCCCGCCTGCGTGGGATCGGGAGTCCATTCGCTCCGATTGTCCCATTCGAGGATCACTCGGCGATTGCCGGGCGTGAGGCGAAGGCCCGGCGCGGGCGGGGGAGGCTCGACCACCCAGCGCTTCGGCAGCTTGCCTTTGACGCCGGTGCAGTAGTCGCAATCGAAGTTCGCCCAGAAGATCTCATTGTCGCGCACCGTGCGCCCGCCGCCCGTCGAGTCCGGATTGAAGTGACAGTCGACGACCTCGATCTCCGTCCCGCGCGGTGCGGTGACAGGCGTCTCCCGCCCGTTCTCGTGCGGGACGGGGGTCCCGGGCGGAGGGGTCTCGTAGCGGCCGCGGTAGATCTTCTGCACGGCGAGCGCGCCGTCGAACGCGTCCCCGTAACGCTCGCGATTCGGAACGCCGGGGGCCGTGGTCGCGCGCGCGGGCTTCGTGAAGTCGAGCGGAAAGACCGCGAGCGCCACCGTCACCGTGACGCGCTCTCCGGGATCGAGGCGGGGGAACGGACCGACCGAGCAGAGCGTGAACCAGTCGTTCGCGAGGCTCTCGGGCGGGCGGGCTGTCGTCACGCGGCCCGCGCCGTCCGTGCCCGCACGGCGCGACATCGCCTCGTAGCGCTCGAGGTCGAGCGTGGGTGCCCCGCCCTGGACGTACGGCACGCCCTGCGTGAAGATGCGGTAGGTGCGAAAGCCCACGCCGGTCGGTGCGACTTGCCCCCTGAGATCGGTCGTGTGGTCGAGCAGGAGGAAGCACGAGGCGCCCGTCGCCGCCCCGTCGTCGCCGTCATCGTCGGTGAGCGCGAAGCCCCGCACCGAGATCGTCGTCTGCTTGCAGAACCCGCCGGGATGGGTCGGATCGCTGCGCGCGTCGTAGCGCGGGTCCTCGCGGTCGACCACGTCCACGTAGTCGCCCTGCGGCACGAGCGGCTCGGGCACGTCGTCCTGCCAGTAGCCGGGAGTGCCCGCCGGGCCGACGTCCTGGTCGACGAAGAAGCCGACGTACACGGAGTCGAGTGCGCGCCCCGAGACGTTCCCGATCTCGTACGTCACCGCACTGAAGTCGTTCGCGCCGGCCGCCGCGAAGTCCGTGAC
>JBOHUC010000180.1:0-4841 GCA_050733935.1 Candidatus Eiseniibacteriota bacterium
GTGCGGGGAGAGCATCTTCACGCATTGCCCGGGGCTTCGGGTCGTGGTTCCCGCGACCGCGGAGGACGCGGCCGGACTCCTGCGCACGGCGATCCGCTGCGATGATCCGGTGCTCTTTCTCGAGCACAAACACCTGTACCGGCAGCCGTACGCGAAGTCACAGTATCCGGGCCCCGATTACATGGTTCCGTTCGGGAAGGCGCGCCTGGTTCGGCCCGGATCGAAGCTCTCGATCATCACGTACGGGGCGCTCGTCCAGCGCTCCCTCTACGCGGCGAACGAGCTCGCGGACGAAGGCGTGGACTGCGAGGTGCTCGACCTGCGCTCGCTCGCACCGTGCGACTGGGAGTCGATCTACGCGTCCGTGAAGAAGACCGGGCGGGCGCTCGTCGCGCACGAGGATTCGCTCACGAGCGGGTTCGGTGCCGAGATCGCCGCCCGCATCGCGCAGGACTGCTTCGAGCACCTGGACGCGCCCGTGATCAGGCTCGGCGCGCTCGATTCGCCGGTCGCCTATTCGCCGCAACTCGAGGACGTGATCCTGCCCCAGAAGGACCACGTAAGGAGCGCGGCCGAGAAGCTCGCGAGGTACTGATCGTGACGACTCCCGAAACGTTTCGCGCCCGCCGGGCGGCCGCGCTCGAGCGCATGGCGCCGTCGAGCGTGCTCCTCCTGCGCTCCAATCCCGAGCAGACGCGCTCGAACGACACGCACTTCCCGTTCCGGCAGGACTCGGATGTTCACTACCTGACCGGGTTCGGGGAGCCCGACTGCGTGGTCGTGCTCACGAACGCGCATCCGGAGCACCGCTTCGTCCTGTTCGTCCGCCCGCGCGATCCCGAGCGAGAGACCTGGGATGGCCGCCGCGCCGGCGTTGAGGGCGCACTCGCGGAGTACGGCCCCGACGCGGTCCACCCGATCGGCGAGCTCGAAGAGAAGCTGCCCGCGTATCTCGAAGGCGCGCGCACGCTGTACTTCACGAACGGCCCGGACGCCGCCTTTGGAACGACCGTCGATCGCCTGCTCGCGCGCCTCCGCCGCACGCGCCCGCGCACGGGCAAGGGACCGGTTGCCTGGGTCGAGCAGGGCGAGGTGACGCACGAGTTGAGGCTCCGGAAGACTTCCGAGGAGCTCGGACTCCTGCGACGCGCCTCGGCGATCACGGTCGAGGCGCACAACGCCGCACTTGCGGCCACGCGTCCCGGAATGTCGGAGCGCGAGATCGAAGCGCTGCTCAACTACACGTTCCGCGTGCGCGGCGGAAGCGGCCCCGGCTACAACTCGATCGTCGCGGGCGGCGTGAACGGAACGATCCTCCACTACACGGAAAACCGCTCGCCACTCGTGGACGGGGAGCTCCTCCTGATCGATGCCGCGGCGGAGTACGAGGGCTACACGGCCGACGTCACGCGCACGTTTCCGGTGGGCGCGCGCTATACACCGGCCCAGCGCGCGGTGTACGACATCGTTCTCGAGGCGCAGCACGCGGCGATCGCGGAAGTCCGTCCCGGGAACCGCTTCGACGACGTGCACCAGGCCGCACTCGAGGTCCTGGTCGGCGGCCTCGTCCGGCTCGGCGTGCTCGAGGGGACAGTCGAGGAGCTGATCGCCGAGAAGGCGTACCAGCCGTTCTACATGCACCGGACGGGCCACTGGCTCGGGCTCGACGTGCACGACGTGGGACTCTACGTGGACGGAAAGGGCGAATCGCGTCCGCTCGAGCCGGGGATGGTGCTCACGGTCGAGCCGGGGCTCTACTTCGGTGACGTGGCCGTTCCCTACGACGCGCGCTACCGCGGCATCGGAATCCGCGTCGAGGACGACGTCGTGGTCACGGCGTCGGGACACGAGGTGCTCACGGAAGGCGCGATCAAGCAGCCGGACGAAGTCGAAGCGGCCCGCGCCGGGAAGACGGTCGTCACGCCGCTCCCGGTGGGCTGAGAGCCGCACCCGCCGCGCCGGACGTCCCCGCAGCGCCCGCACCACTCGAGAGCAGAACCGCATCGCGCGGACCCGCGAGCACGCGCAGCACGCGGCGCTGGCGGGTCTCGAGCACTTTGAGGGCGTGATGCTCGCCGAACGGGACGATGTCCCCGACGCGCCCGATCCGTCCCAGACGATTCTGCACGAACCCGCCCACCGTGACCGCCTCCGGATCCTCGAGCGCCACTTCGAGGAGGGCCGCGAGCTCCTCGAGCGCAAAACCTCCGGACACGTTGTACGACCCGCCGCCGAGTGCGAGAATCGGCGACTGCTCTCCGGTGTCGAACTCGTCCTGGATCTCCGAGCCGATCAATTCCTCGATCAGGTCCTCGAGCGTGACGAGCCCCGACGTTCCACCGTACTCGTCGACCACGATCGCCTGATGGAGCCGCCGGACCTGGAACTGGCGGAGGAGCACGTCCGCCGGGCTCGCTTCGGGAACGAACAGGGGCTCGCGCGCCACCGACTCGAGGTCGGCCGAGGAGGCGATGCGCCCGCCGCCCATCGTGAGATCGCGGATGTGGACGATCCCGATGACGTCGTCGAGCGTGCCGCGCACGAGCGGGTAGCGCGTGAATCCCATGCGGCGCGCGGTCTCGAGGTTCTCGGCGAGGGGCGCTTCGGCATCGAGCGAGACGATGTCGGCGCGCGGGACCATGAACTGGCGCGCGCGCTTGCGCGCAAACTCGAACGCGCGCTCGACCAGGCGGCGCCTGAGATCGGAGTCGCGCCCGCCCGCCAGCGACTCGGCGAGGATCATCCGGGCTTCGTCCTCCGTGGGGCCGCCCTCGAACGCGTCGCGCGTGAGCCCGAGCGGCGAGAGGAGCCAGCGCGTCGCGCGATTGAGCAGCGCGACGAACGGATAGAACACCCGATAGAACGCGTTCATCGGGAGCGCGACCGCGAGCGCGACCGGCTCGGGTCGCCAGATCGCGACGATCTTCGGCGCCTGCTCGCCCACCACGATGTGGAGGACCGTGATCACGAGGAACGCGAACGCGATCGCGATTGCGTGCGCGACCGGCGCCGCCCACTGCCCGAGCGACGCGAGCCCGGGTTCGAGGAGCTGCGCGAACGCGGGCTCGCCGATCCAGCCCAGGGCGAGCGAGGCGAGCGTGATGCCGACCTGGCAGGCGGAGAGGTAGGCGTCGAGCTGCTCGACCATCTTGAGCGCCGTCGCCGCCGAGTGATTCCCGCCGTCGGCGAGCTGGCGGAGCCGCGTCGCGCGCACCTTGACGAGCGCGAACTCGGTCGCGACGAAGAATCCGTTCAGGAGGACGAGAAGAAAGGCGATGAAGATCACGGAAGCGCTCCGACTTCTCCGAGGAGGCGCGTCGCGATCGGCGACTCCGTGACGCTCGGAGCCTCCCCGCCGCCGACCACACGCTCGACCTGCCAGGCGCTCCCGCCCGGGCGAAACGCGACCGCTTCGACGAGCGCACCGTCGGCGAAGTGGAGGGCGACGCCATCGTCGGCCGCCATGCCCGACGCGAGCCCACCCTCGGCCACGAGACGGCGGTAGATCGGGCGGCGGTTCTCCTCGCTGTCGTAGTGCGGACAGAAGCTTCCTTTGAGAAGCCCGAGCAGCCCGGTCACGGGCTTGAGGTTCGTGACGTGATACGAGTCGGAGAGCCCTTCGTCGAACCAGCACAGGCCGCCCGCCGACACACCTGCCAGCACGATGCCGCGCTCGTGCGCCGCGCGCAGGATCCGGTCCACGCCGTGGACGCGCCACACGGCCATCAGGTTCGCGGTGTTGCCGCCGCCGACGAAGATCAGGTCCTGCGCGAGGAGCACGCTCTCGAGGTCCTCGAGGTCGCGGCGAAACAAGCGGACGACGCTCGGCCGGCAGCGACGTTCGAGGAACGAGCGGAGGAACGCTTCGCACGGGAGATCGGCGTCGCCGCCGGCGGTGGGGAGGAGGCACACGCGCGGCCGCGGCGCTTTCGTGAGCGCGATCAGGAAGTCGTCGAGCGAGTTTCCGGGATCGGTGTAGAAGCTACCGCCCCCGATCGCGACGATGTGACGCTGCTTTCTCATGGGACCTCGGCTTCGGCTCGTGTCTCAGTGTGCGAACCGCCACCACGATCCACCTTGTGGTTAGTGGGTCGGCAATGAGGAGGCACCCCAGGGGGCCATGGGTTGCCCGTGTCGCGCTCGTTGGCCCGATCGGAGCTCCACCCACACGCCTCGACTGTTCCGAGCGGAAATCCGGGCTGCCGCATCCCAGCCAGCCACGGGGCCGACCGACCCGACGGGACCTGATGTTGAAAGCCCGACGGCGGCTCGAAAAACTGGACCTTGCCCAGATACCTTCCCGGCCAAGCGTCGCCCGGCAAAGAGGATTGACTGAGCTCGAGGGACCCAGGTCCTCGGGCTTCTTCCTGAGGTTGGAAACTCACGCAACGAGTGTAGGGCGGACGGTCAAATTGGTGGCCCCAACGCGATTTCCCGCCAACCCCCGCTGCTTCCTGTAAACAGGAACACTTTCTGCTGAGTCCTATCAAACACGACATCTCCCTCAACAGTAAGGGCCAAAGCCGTTACCTCAGCAGTTGTGAGCCTCGGCAGCCGCATGCGCCACATGCTGTTCACTAACTGCGTAATTCTCCCGCTGTCAGAAATTCTCGGTAGCAGGGCACCTCCTGCATCATTCACGGACGCACCACCGATAACTGTCACCTCGTTGTGAGTATTGGCAGTATTTGACTCATCAATGACGATATGGTCACGGGCTAAGATCAACAGGTGTGTAAAAGGCTGAAGGCGACGTACCTTTCTGGTTCGACCAAGAACCCGGGCATTCGCCCGAACGGAAGGAGACGCCGCCGTGAGGAAGAAGATACTCGCAGCCCCCG
>JBOHUC010000181.1:0-15592 GCA_050733935.1 Candidatus Eiseniibacteriota bacterium
GGGAGACAACGTGACGATGGAGATCGAGCTGATCACGCCGATCGCGATGGAGAAGGAGCTGCGCTTCGCGATTCGCGAAGGCGGCCGGACCGTCGGCGCCGGCGTCGTCGCCGATATCGTCACCTAGTCTGACCCCGGGCCCGCGCGTTCGCGCGGACGACGGGACGAGGAGAGAACACGATGCGCGACATCATCACGCTCGCCTGCAACGACTGCAAGCGGCGCAACTATTCGAACACGAAGAACAAGCGTCTGCATCCGGACCGGGTCGAGTGGAAGAAATTCTGCCCGTGGTGCCGGAAGCACACGCTTCACAAGGAGACCCGCTAAGGCGCAGCGGGCGAAAGCGCGCACGCCTGTAGCTCAGTCCGGTTAGAGCACCGGTCTCCAAAACCGGGTGTCGGGGGTTCAAATCCCTCCAGGCGTGCCATTCCCAGTCCGGCGGCATGCTGTGAGCCCCGGAGGTTCGCGGCCGATCCGCGGAGGTGACATGTCGCTGGTGCAGAACGCGATGGGATTTCTGAAGGAAGTCCAGGTCGAGATGACGAAGGTGTCGTGGCCGTCGCGCAAGGATCTGCGGGACTCCACGATTGTCGTGATCGTCATGACGATCATCATGTCCTTCATCGTCTGGGTGCTCGACATGACGTTCAACCTCGGCTTGAGGCAGCTGTTCCGCGTCGCCTAGTCGGCGGCCGCCGGGACGGCGAAGGATCGTGGTGATGACCAAGCAGTGGTTCGTGATCCACACGTACTCGGGTCACGAGAACAAGGTGAAGAGCAACCTCGAGAAGGCCGTTCACGCGGCGGGCCTCGAGGAAAAATTCGGCCAGATCCTGGTCGCGACCGAGGACTTCGCCGAGATGCGCGACGGCAAGCGCACGATCTCGCGTCGCAAGACGTTCCCGTCGTACGTCATGGTCGAGATGGAGATGGACGCGGACACGCGCAACCTGGTGCAGAACGTGCCGGGGGTGACGCGCTTCATCGGTTCCGGACAGGTGGCCACGCCGCTCAAGGAAAACGAGGTGCGGCGGATCCTCGGGCAGATGGAGGCCACGAAGTCGAAGCCGGTCCCGACCGTCTCGTTCCGCGTCGGCGAGCACATCAAGATCATCGACGGCCCGTTCTCGAACTTCACCGGGCAGGTGGACGAGGTGAACCTCGAGCGGGGCAAGGTCAAGGTGATGGTGAGCATCTTCGGCCGGGCGACTCCGGTCGAACTCGACTTCCTCCAGGTGCAGCCGCTCTAGGCCGCCCGAGAAGGACAAGAAGGAAAGGTCATGGCGAAGACAGTCTCGGCGATGGTGAAGCTCCAGATTCCTGCCGGCAACGCGAACCCGGCGCCCCCGGTGGGCCCGGCGCTCGGCCAGCACGGCGTGAACATCATGGACTTCTGCAAGCAGTTCAACGCGAAGACGCAGGGTCAGGCGGGGCTCATCATCCCGGTCGTGATCACGATCTTCACGGACCGTTCCTTCACGTTCATCACCAAGACGCCGCCCGCTCCGGTGTTGCTCAAGCGCGCGGCCGGTCTCGCGAAGGCTTCGGGCGTGCCGAACCGGAACAAGGTCGGCAAGGTCACGAACGCCCAGGTGCGCGAGATCGCGACCCTCAAGATGCCGGACCTGAACGCCGCCTCCCTCGAAGCCGCGGAGAGCATGGTGCGCGGCACCGCGCGCTCGATGGGCATCGACGTCGAGGGTTAGGACTCCGCCGCCTCGAGTCCGACCTCGCCGCTTCCCCCGGCGGCATCGTTCCACCGTCCCGACCGGCTTCGGCCGGTCCGTTCCGGGCGCCGCGCAAGACGCGCGCCCTTCACCCCCCGCGTGGGAGTGCCCAGAAGGCACGCCTGCACCACGAGGAGGCCTGATGCGTCACGGTAAGAAGTTCCGCGCCTCCGCCGAGGCGATCGCGACGAAGTCGAAGGAGACGCTGAGCCTTCGCGACGCGGTCGCACTCGTCAAGAGCTCGGCCAAGGCCAAGTTCGACGAGACGGTGGAGATCGCGTCGCACCTGGGTGTGGATCCGCGGCACTCGGATCAGCTCGTGCGCGGCACCGTCGTGCTGCCGCACGGCACGGGCAAATCGGTCCGGGTCCTCGTCTTCACGAAGGGCGAGAAAGAGAAGGAAGCGCAGGCCGCGGGCGCCGACTACGTCGGCTCCGACGAGTACGCGAAGAAGATCCAGGAAGGATGGACGGACGTGGACGCGATCATCGCCACGCCCGACATGATGGGCGAGCTCTCGAAGCTCGGCCGCATCCTGGGACCGCGCGGCCTCATGCCGAATCCGAAGAGCGGCACGGTCACGTTCGACGTCGCGAAGGCCGTGAAGGAGCTCAAGGGTGGAAAGATCGAGTACCGGGTCGACAAGGGCGCGAACGTGCATGCGCCGGTCGGCAAGGCCTCGTTCTCCGAAGAGCAGCTGTACGACAACACGCTCGCGTTCCTGCGCGAGCTCGTGCGGGCGAAGCCCGCGGCCGCGAAGGGCACGTACCTCAAGTCGGTCACGCTGAGCTCCACCATGGGCCCCGGCGTTGCGATCGATCCGCAGGTCGTGCTCGGCACGGTCAAGGTCTAGGACCGGGGCAAGGGAGGACACCATGCCGACCGCGGAAAAAGAAGCCCAGGTCCAGGAAATGACCGAGCGCCTGTCAGGCGTGAAGGGCATGTACCTCGCCGACTTCTCGGGAATGACCGTCGAGAAGGTCTCCGCCCTGCGCGCGAAGTGCCGCGCCTCGGGCGTGCAGTACAAGGTGATCAAGAACACGCTGCTCAAGCGCGCCGTCAACGCGAAAGGCGTGACGCAGCTCGACGACTTCCTCGAAGGACCGACGGCGCTCGCGTATTCGCTCGAGAGCGAAGTCGAGCCGGCGCGGGTGCTCGTCGAGTTCGCCAAGGAGAACGAGAAGCCGCTCATCAAGGCCGGTCTCATCGGCGACAAGCTGTACAACGCAGCTGAAGTCAAGCAGCTCGCCTCGCTTCCGCCACGCGACGTGCTGCTCGCCCAGGTTCTGGGCACCCTGTGCGCCCCGCTGTCGGGTTTCCTGGGTTCGATCGACGCCCTCGTCGCGTCGCCGGCCCGGCTCGCCGGTGCGCTCGAATCCAAACAGGGGAGCTGATCTCCCCGGAATCTCTGGCGATCAACCTGGGCAAGTCCCTGAAACGGAGGATGGACCGTGGCACTTTCCACTGAGCAGCTTCTCGACGAGTTCGCGTCGATGTCGGTTCTGCAGCTCTCGGAGTTCAAGAAGGCGTTCGAGGACAAGTTCGGCGTGACGGCGGCCGCTCCCATGATGATGGGTGCAATGCCGATGGGCGCCGGCGTCGGCGCGGCGGCTGCGGCGGTCGAGCAGACCGAGTTCGACGTCGTCCTCACGGGCGCGGGCGACAAGAAGATCCAGGTCATCAAGGTGATCCGCGAGATCACGGGCCTGGGCTTGAAGGAGGCGAAGGACCTCGTGGATGGCGCGCCCAAGACCGTGAAGGAGAAGGTCACGAAGGCGGAAGCCGCCGACATGAAGGCGAAGCTCGAGGAAGTCGGCGCGACGATCGAGGTCAAGTAGGCCGAGCAGGACGACCGCGGGCGGGGCGACGCCCGTGGAAGAGCCGGGGGATGCCCGGCACGCCTCATCCGGGGGCGTGCCGGCGTATCCCGGACGGACCGGTTTCTCCGTTGGGAAAGGTGGGTCGGCCTTGAATGCGCAGCGCATGAAGGAGCGTCGGAGTTACAGCAAGATCGAGCGCGAGTGGGACATCCAGATTCCGAACCTGCTCGACGTGCAGCTTCAGTCCTTCCGTGACTTCCTGCAGATGGACGTGCCCCCGGCCGAGCGCCGGAACGAGGGCCTGCAGGAGGTGTTCAACAGCGTCTTCCCGATTTCGGATGCGCGCGACCTGTTCTCGCTCGAGTTCGTCCGTTACGACCTGGGCGATCCGAAGTACTCGACCGACGAATGCCAGGAGCGCGACCTCACGTTCTCCGCGCCGCTCAAGGCGACGCTGCGCCTGCGCTCCCGCGAGGAGGTGGACGGCGCGCGGCGCGACCGCGAGATCGTGGAGCAGGAGGTCTATCTCGGCGAGCTGCCCCTGATCACGGACAAGGGCACGTTCATCATCAACGGCGCCGAGCGTGTGATCGTGAGCCAGCTCCACCGTTCCCCGGGCGTGTTCTTCGACGAGATCACGCACCCGAACGGCAAGAACCTGTATTCGGCGCGGATCATTCCGTACCGCGGGTCGTGGGTCGAGTTCAGCCTCGATGTCAACGACATCATGTACGTGCACATCGACCGGAAGCGGAAGCTCCCGGTCACCGTCCTCCTGCGCGCGCTCGGCTTCGTCTCCGATCGCGAGATCCTCGAGCTCTTCTACGAGAGCGAGCGGGCCGACATTCGCGGCAAGAAGGGCGAGCACTACCTGGGCCGCGTCGCGGCCGAGGAGGTCGTGGACCAGGAGACGGGTGAGATCCTGCTCGAGGCGAACGAGGAGCTGTCGCCCGAGAAGCTCGAGCGCCTGCACAAGGCGAAGGTGGACGAGGCCGCGTTCTTCCTGATCCAGCAGCAGGACGAGGCCGACGTCATCCGCAACACGCTCAAGAAGGACTCGATGCACACGCAGGAGGAGGCGCTGACGCGCATCTACAACCTCCTCCGCCCGGGCGAGCCGCCGCGGCAGGATTCCGCGCGCGAGATCCTGACCAAGCTCTTCTTCAATCCGAAGCGCTATGACCTGGCGCGCGTCGGCCGCTACAAGCTGAACCAGAAGCTGCCGCACGACCAGCTGCTCGGGGGCAAGGACAAGCGCAAGCACCTCGGCCTCACCGTGCCGGATCTCAATCAGACCACGCTGTGCCGCGAGGACTTCGTGGTCATCATCAAGTACCTGCTGCTCCTCCGCACCGGCGGGGAAGTGGCGGAGAACGAGCCCGCGCACACGGACGACATCGACCATCTCGGCAACCGGCGCGTGCGCTCGGTCGGCGAGCTGCTCGCGAACCAGTTCAACATCGGTCTCGCGCGCATGGCCCGCATCATCCGCGAGCGCATGAGCCTCCAGGACACCGAGCAGGTGACGCCGTACGACCTGATCAACTCGCGCACGATCTCGGCGGTGATCCAGTCGTTCTTCGGCTCGAGCCAGCTCTCGCAGTTCATGGACCAGACGAACCCGCTCGCCGAGCTGACCCACAAGCGGCGCCTGTCCGCGCTCGGTCCCGGCGGCCTCACGCGCGATCGCGCCGGGTTCGAGGTCCGCGACGTCCACTTCACGCACTACGGCCGGATGTGCCCGATCGAGACGCCGGAAGGCCCGAACATCGGTCTCATCTCGTCGCTCTCGACCTACGCGCGGGTGAACGAGTTCGGATTCCTCGAGACCCCGTACTGGCGCGTCAAGGGCGGCACGGTCGACAAGCGCTCGGTCGAGTTCCTGTCGGCCGACATCGAAGGCCGCTTCAAGGTCGCACCGGCGAACACGCCGATCGACCGGAAGACCGGCCGGATCCTGGGCGACACGATCACCGTGCGCGACCAGGGCGAGTACGTGAACGTGTCACCGGACGACGTCCAGTACATGGACATCTCGCCCATTCAGCTCGTGTCGCCGGCCGCCGCGCTCATTCCGTTCCTCGAGCACGACGATGCGAACCGCGCGCTCATGGGCTCGAACATGCAGCGCCAGGCCGTGCCGCTCCTCCAGACCGAGGTGCCGCTCGTCGGCACGGGACTCGAGGGCAAGGTGGCGCAGGATTCCGGCGCGCTCCTTCTGGCACGGCGCCCGGGCGTCGTGGACTTCGTCTCGAGCGACATGATCTCGGTCCGCTACGACCAGGAGGGCGAGCCCGAGGTGGACTACTCGGAGCACGCGAACCTCGACATCTACCGGCTCACGAAGTTCCGCCGCTCGAACCAGGACACGTGCCTGAACCAGCGGCCGCTCGTGACCGAGGGTCAGATCCTGCAGAAGGGCGACATCATCGCCGACGGTCCCGGGACGAAGAACGGCGAGCTCGCGCTCGGCCGGAACGTGCTGGTCGCGTTCATGCCGTGGGGCGGCTACAACTTCGAGGACGCGATCCTCGTCTCCGAGAAGGCGATCAAGGACGACATCTTCACCTCGGTTCACATCGAGGAATTCGAGCTCCAGGTGCGGGACACGAAGCGGGGCGTCGAGGAGATCACGCGCGAGATCCCGAACGTGTCCGAGGACGCGGTCAAGAACCTGGACGAGGAGGGTGTGGTCCGGATCGGCGCGCGCGTGCGCGCGGGGGACATCCTGGTCGGCAAGGTCACTCCGAAGGGCGAGCAGGAGCTGTCGCCCGAGGAGCGCCTGCTCAAGGCCATCTTCGGCGAGAAGGCCGGCGACGTGCGCGACGCGTCGCTCAAGGCCCCGCCCGGGATGGACGGCATCGTGATCGACATCAAGGTCTTCTCGCGCAAGGAGAAGGATGACGACACGAAGAAGCAGGAGAAGAAGAAGATCGAGAAGCTCCGCCGCCATTTCAAGAAGGAGCGCGACCGCATCCTCGAGGTGCGGCTCTCCGGCCTCTCCGAGCTCCTGAACGGCCACCTGGTGAACAAGCTCACGTCGCGCACGAAGGACGAGCCGCTCGCGCGGGCGGGCAAGAAGTTCACGCCCGAGTTCCTCGCCGAGATCGACCTCGACGACGTGCCGTGGAACCAGGCGATCACGAAGGACGATCGCGTGAACGAGCGCTTCTGGCGGCAGATGCACGGCGCGCAGAGCGCGCTCTCGCACGTCGACAAGGAGCTCGAAAAGGAGATCGACAAGGTCACGCGCGGTGACGAGCTTCCGCCCGGCGTGGTCAAGCTGGTCAAGGTCTACGTCGCGAAGAAGCGCAAGCTCTCGGTCGGCGACAAGATGGCCGGCCGCCACGGCAACAAGGGCGTGGTCGCGAAGATCCTGGCCGAGGAGGACATGCCGTACCTGCCGAACGGTCAGCCGATCGAGATCGTCTTGAACCCGCTCGGCGTGCCGTCGCGCATGAACATCGGACAGGTGCTCGAGACGCACCTGGGCTGGGCTTCACACGCGATCGGCGAGACCGTCGCGACGCCCGTGTTCGCCGGCGCGACCGTGGACGAGATCAAAACGTCCCTGCGCCAGGCGGGCCTGCCGGAGGACGGAAAGACCGAGCTGCTGGACGGCCGCACCGGCGACCCGTTCTTCCAGCGCGTCACGGTCGGCTACATCTACATGATGAAGCTGTCGCACCTGGTGGACGACAAGATCCACGCCCGCTCGACGGGTCCGTACTCGCTCGGAACGCAGCAGCCGCTGGGCGGTCAGGCCCAGTTCGGCGGCCAGCGATTCGGGGAGATGGAAGTCTGGGCCCTCGAAGCGTACGGCGCGGCCTATACGCTGCAGGAGCTGCTCACCGTGAAGTCCGACGACGTGAGCGGCCGCTCGCGCATCTACGAAGCCATCGTCAAGGGCGAGAATCCGCCGGAGCCCGGCGTGCCCGAGTCGTTCAACGTACTGGTGAAGGAATTGCAGAGCCTCTGCCTGGACGTGCAGTTCGAAGAGGCCTAGGCCCCAACAAGGCCTCAGCGAAGGAGAGGGCGCACATGTCGATGATCGAATCCGCCGGAATGTCGAACCCGCTCGCGGGCGCACTGGGCAAGGTGAGCCTGACGCGGGTCGAAGACCGGGACCAGCGCAAGAAGGCGTCGTTCAACTCGATCCGGATCCGACTGGCCTCCCCGGAGGTCATTCGCTCGTGGTCGCACGGCGAGGTGACGAAGCCCGAGACGATCAACTATCGCTCGTTCAAGCCCGAGAAGGACGGCTTGTTCTGCGAGAAGATCTTCGGCCCGGTCAAGGATTGGGAGTGCAACTGCGGCAAGTACAAGCGCATCCGCTATCGCGGCGTGGTCTGCGATCGGTGCGGCGTCGAAGTGACGCAGGCCAAGGTCCGGCGTGAGCGGCTCGGCCACATCGAGCTCGCGGTGCCGGTGTCGCACATCTGGTTCTTCAAGGGCGTGCCGAGTCGCATCGGCCACCTGCTCGACATGTCCATCCGGGACCTCGAGCGCATCCTGTACTACGAGTCGTACGTCGTTCTCGATCCGGGCACGACCGGTCTCAAGAAGAAGGAGATCATCTCGGAGGACAAGTACTTCGAGATCGAAACCGAAGAGGCGGGCTCGGGCATCGTCGCGAAGATGGGCGCGGAGGCGATCCGCGACCTGCTCGCGGAGATCGACCTCGAGGACCTGTCGGCCGAGCTCAGGAACAACGCGAAGCACGAGAAGTCCGTGCAGCGGAAGAAGGAGATGCTCAAGCGTCTCCGCATCGTCGAGGCGTTCCGCCAGAGCAAGAACCGCCCCGAGTGGATGATCCTCCAGGTCATCCCGGTGCTGCCGCCGGATCTCAGGCCGCTCGTGCCGCTCGAGGGCGGGCGCTTCGCGACGTCCGATCTCAACGACCTGTACCGGCGCGTCATCAACCGCAACAACCGCCTGAAGAAGCTCATGGAGATCCGCGCGCCGGAGGTCATCCTCCGGAACGAGAAGCGCATGCTCCAGGAGGCGGTGGACGCGCTGTTCGACAACGGCCGCCGGAGCCGCGCCGTGCGCGGACAGGGCAACCGTCCGCTCAAGTCGCTCTCCGACATGCTGAAGGGCAAGCAGGGCCGGTTCCGCCAGAACCTGCTTGGCAAGCGCGTCGACTACTCCGGGCGCTCGGTCATCGTCGTCGGCCCCGAGCTCAAGCTCCACCAGTGCGGACTGCCGAAGAACATGGCGCTCGAGCTGTTCAAGCCGTTCATCATCCGGAAGCTCGAGGACCGCGGTTTCGTCCAGACCGTGAAGAGTGCCAAACGGCTGGTCGAGCGCGAGCGTCCCGAGGTCTGGGACATCCTGGGTGAGATCATCCAGAACCACCCGGTGCTCCTGAATCGCGCGCCGACGCTCCACCGTCTCGGCATCCAGGGTTTCGAGCCGGTGCTCGTCGAGGGCAAGGCGATCCGCATCCACCCGCTCGTCTGCTCGGCGTTCAACGCCGACTTCGACGGCGACCAGATGGCGGTCCACGTTCCGCTCTCGTTCGAAGCGCAGATCGAGTGCTCGCTCCTGATGCTCGCGACCAACAACATCCTCTCGCCCGCGAACGGCCGTCCGCTCGCGACGCCGAGCCAGGACATCGTGCTCGGCTGCCACTTCCTGACCAAGGACCGCCGGGACCCGCGCGAGGACAAGGAGCTCAAGGCGTACTACGGCGCGCCCGAGGTCCGGTCCGCGTTCGACAACGGCGTGATCGACCTGCACGAGGCGATTCGCGTGAAGCTCGACGGCCGGCTCGTCCGGACGACGGCCGGGCGCGTGTTCTTCAACGACGTGCTGCCGCCGGCGCTCGGGTTCCGGAACGAGACGCAGAACCGGAAGTCGCTCGAAGCGCTGGTCGGGGACACGTTCGCGCAGCTGGGTCCGGAGCAGACGGCGATCCTGCTCGACGACCTCAAGGACCTCGGGTTCCGCTACGCGACGCGGGCCGGCATCACGGTCGGCATCGACGACATCATGGTGCCCGACGAGAAGGGCGAGATCATCTCGCGCGCCCAGCAGGAGGTGGACACGATCATGCGCCAGTACCGGCAGGGCGTGATCACCGAAGGCGAGCGCTACAACAAGGTGATCGACACCTGGACGCACGTCACGACCGAGGTCGAGGCGGTGACGTTCGAGGGCCTGTCGCGCGACCGGGACGGGTTCAACCCGATCTTCATGATGGCCGACTCGGGTTCGCGCGGATCGCGCGAGCAGATCCGCCAGCTCGCCGGCATGCGCGGCCTCATGGCGAAGCCGCAGAAGCGCGTGACGGGCGGTCTGGGCGAGATCATCGAGTCGCCGGTCATCCACAACTTCAAGGAAGGGCTGACGGTGCTCGAGTACTTCATCTCGACGCACGGCGCCCGGAAGGGCCTTGCGGACACCGCGCTCAAGACGGCGGACGCAGGCTACCTGACCCGCCGCCTGGTGGACGTCGCGCAGGACGTGATCATCAACGAGGAGGACTGCGGGACGGTCCGCGGGCTCCCCGTCGGCGCGCTCAAGGACGGCGAGGAAATCATCGAGCCGCTCGGCGATCGCGTGCTCGGGCGCGTGGCGTCCGAGGACGTCGTGCATCCGATCTCGACCGAGCTCCTGGTCGAGGCGGCCCAGCTGATCGACGAGGCGACGGCCGAGCAGATCGAGGAGGCCTCGAAGGCCGGTCTCGACAAGCTCAAGATCCGCTCCGTGCTGACGTGCGAGGCGCGGCGCGGCGTGTGCGGGAAGTGCTACGGGCGGAATCTCGCGAACGGCCGCCCGGTCGACATCGGCGAGGCGGTCGGCGTCATCGCCGCCCAGTCGATCGGCGAGCCGGGCACGCAGCTCACGCTCCGCACGTTCCACATCGGCGGCACGGCGAGCCGCATCGTCGAGGCGTCGCGCATCGCGGCCAAGGGCTCGGGCAAGCTCGTGTTCCACGCGGTCGAGTTCGTGGAATGGGTGCCGCCCCACGCTCCGCAGGCGGAGCCGCTCGGCGTCATCGTCGGCCACCGCGGCGAGATCGAGCTCGTGGATCCGGAAGGCGGGCGCGTTCGCCAGCGCTACAACCCGCCGTACGGCGCGATCCTGTTCGTGCGCGACGGGCAGCACATCGAGGACGGCCAGGACCTGTTCGAGTGGGACGCGTACTCGAAGCCGGTCGTGACCGAGAAGGCCGGCGTCGTGCATTTCGTCGACATCAAGGACAAGGTGACCGTGCGCGACGAGGTGGACGAAATCACCGGTCTCAAGCTCGCGGTCATCATGGAGGACCGGAACAAGGTCCTGCAGCCGGCGATCGACATCGTGGACGAGAAGGGCAAGCGGGTCGCGCACTACCCGCTGCCGACGGGTTCGCGGCTTCAGGTGCAGGACGGCGACACGGTCGTCGCCGGCCAGAGCCTGGTGAAGATCCGCCGCGAATCGTCGAAGACCCGCGACATCACGGGCGGTCTGCCGCGCGTGTCCGAGCTGTTCGAGGCGCGCCGTCCGAAGGACGCGGCGACCGTCTCCGAGATCGACGGGCGCGTGGAGTTCGGCGGTGTCTCGCGCGGGCTTCGGAAGATCGCGGTCGTGGGCGACAACGGCGACACGCGGGAGTATTCGATCCCGCAGGGCCGCCACCTCCACGTCCAGGAGGGGAGCTACGTTCACGCGGGCGACCGCCTGACCGAAGGCTCGGTGAATCCGCACGACATCCTGCGCATCAAGGGAATCGAAGAGGTGCAGGAGTATCTCGTGAACGAGATCCAGGAGGTCTACCGCCTCCAGGGCGTGCGGATCGACGACAAGCACATCGAGGTCATCGTCCGGCAGATGCTGCAGAAGGTCCGGATCGACGACCCGGGCGACACGGTGTTCCTCGAGGGCGAGCAGGTGGACCGCCAGCTCCTGATCGAGGAGAACGCGCGGGTGCGCGAGGAAGGTCTTGCGACCGCCCAGTACCAGCCGCTCCTGCTCGGCATCACGAAGGCGTCGCTCTCGACCCAGTCGTTCATCTCGGCCGCTTCGTTCCAGGAGACGACGCGGGTTCTGACCGAGGCGGCGATCCAGGGGTCGACCGACCACCTCCGGGGCCTCAAGGAGAACGTGATCATCGGGCACCTGATTCCGGCCGGAACGGGCATCAATCGCTACCGCACCGTGCGGCTCGAGGCCGAGCTCGCCGAGGCGGAAGCTGCCCAGGCCGTCCAGACGGAGCCCGAAACCGAAGAGTCGAAGACGGCTTAAACGACGTTTTTGGAATCGCTTAGAAGGATGGAGGGGCCGCGCGCCGGCGGCCCGTTCCCCGCTTCGCCGCGTATGGGCTTTCGGGCCCGTCCGCGCGGGCGGTTCGCGGAGGTCCGGGAGCTCCGGAGCTGCACTCCGGAGGCCTCCCCGGGCCACCAAGAATCCGGTTGACCGAAAGTCCAGCATTCCGTAAGTTACGCAGTCTGTGCGGTTAAGGCCCCCGAGGGCCCCGCCGCCGTGGAGGAGTCTCGTTGCCGACGCTGAACCAGCTGGTCCGCAAGGGCCGAACCCGGATTCTTCGCAAGACGGGAGCGCCCGCGCTCAAGAGCGCGCCTCAGAAGCGCGGCGTGTGCACTCGCGTCTACACGTCCACCCCGAAGAAGCCGAATTCGGCGCTGCGCAAGGTGGCGCGCGTTCGGCTGACGAACGGGATGGAAGTGACCTGCTATATCCCCGGGGAAGGCCACAACCTCCAGGAACACTCCATCGTGCTGATCCGCGGCGGGCGAGTGAAGGACCTCCCGGGTGTCCGGTACCACATTGTGCGTGGGACGCTGGACGCCAGCGGGGTCGATGGTCGCGCCCGCAGCCGGTCCAAGTACGGCACCAAGACCAAGAAGACGGGCGGCAAGAAGTAACGATCGCGCCGCGGCCGTTTGAGGCTCCCGTTCGTTTAGGGGCGGGCGTCGACGCGTGCGTGTTGCGTTCATGAAGGAAGGATTCGGATGCCGAGGAAAAAGCGAATCGCGAGACGTGAGCCGGTCGGGGATCCGATCTACGAGACCCCGCTCGTCACCCGTTTCGTGAACAGCCTGATGAGTGCCGGAAAGCGCAGCACCGCCGAGCGCATCTTCTACGACGCCATGAAGCAGGTCGAGTCGCGCTCGGGACAGGATGCGATGACGGTCCTCAAGTCCGCGATGAACAACGTGAAGCCCGTGCTCGAAGTGAAGAGCCGGCGCGTCGGCGGTGCGAACTACCAGGTGCCCGTCGAAGTGCGGCCGGAGCGCCGGAATGCGCTCGCGATCCGCTGGCTCATCACGTACGGACGCGGTCGCGGCGAGAAGACGATGGTGGACAAGCTCGCGGCCGAGATCCTCGACGCCAGCAAGAACGGCGGCGGCGCGGTGAAGAAGCGCGAGGACACGCACAAGATGGCGGAGGCGAACAAGGCCTTCGCGCACTACCGCTGGTAGCCCGCACGCGGCTTTTGGCAAGCACGCGACGGACAGCACGCACGCGGTAGAGCAACGACTCGAAACTCCGGGAGCCTGCTGGACGGCCCCCGGGACGCACCGGCCCCGCGGAAGCTCCGAGGGTCCACCGAACCCCGACGGGGGTGGCCGGTGCGGCGTTCCACCTGGCGATTTCCCGAACGTGGAAAGGCGGGTGGTGGTTCGGTAGGGAACATCCAAACCAGGCAGGGTCACACTCGTGGGACGTACGACACCGCTCGAGCGCTATCGCAACATCGGCATCATGGCCCACATCGATGCCGGGAAGACCACGCTCACCGAGCGGATTCTCTTTTATACGGGGCGCATCCACCGGGTCGGTGAGGTGCACGACGGCGCGGCCACCATGGACTTCATGGAGCAGGAGCGCGAGCGCGGCATCACGATCACGTCCGCCGCGACGACCTGCGAGTGGCTCGACCATCGGATCAACATCATCGACACCCCGGGCCACGTGGACTTCACCGTCGAGGTCGAGCGCTCGCTGCGCGTCCTCGACGGCGCGGTCGCCGTTTTCTGCGCCGTCGGCGGGGTCGAGCCCCAGTCCGAGACGGTGTGGCGCCAGGCCGACAAGTACAACGTTCCGCGCATCGCGTTCGTCAACAAGATGGACCGCGTCGGGGCGGATTTCTTCAACGTGATCGAGATGATGAAGGACCGCCTGGGGGCGAAGCCGGTCCCGCTCCAGATCCCGATGGTGCTCGCCGACCAGTTCATCGGCGCGGTCGATCTCCTCGAAATGAAGGCGATCACCTACATCGAGGATCCGACCGGTACGAAGTTCGAGCTCGGCCCGCTCCCACGTGACATGGAGAAGATCGCGAAGGAGCACCACCACCACCTGGTCGAGGCCGTCGCCGAGTTCGACGACACGGTCCTCCACAAGTACCTCGAAGGCCAGGATCCGACCCGCGACGAGCTCGCCGACTGTGTCCGGAAGGGCACCCTCGCGGGCAAGATCAATCCGGTGCTGCTCGGCTCGGCGTTCAAGAACAAGGGCGTGCAGGCGCTGCTCGATGCGGTGGTCGCGTACCTGCCGTCGCCGATCGACGTGCCGCCGGTCGAGGGCCATGACCCGGTCACGACCGAGCACGTGACGCGGCGCCCGTCCGACGACGAGCCGTTCGCGGCTCTCGCGTTCAAGATCATGACCGACCCGTACGTCGGCAAGCTCACGTTCTTCCGCGTGTACTCGGGCAAGGTCCGGACGGGCGCGGGCGTCCTGAACGCGAACCGCCGGACGAACGAGCGTATCGGCCGCATCGTCCAGATGCACGCGAACAAGCGCGACGAGATCAGCGAGGTCTACTGCGGCGACATCGCGGCCGCCATCGGGTTGAAGCGCGTGACGACCGGCGAGACGCTGTGCGATCCGGACTATCCGGTGGCGCTCGAGACCATGCACTTCCCGGAGCCGGTCATCCACGTCGCGATCGAGCCCAAGTCGAAGGTCGACGAGGAGAAGATGTCGACCGCGCTCGGGCGGCTGTCGGAGGAGGACCCGACGTTCAAGGTCCGCACCGACGAAGAGACCGCGCAGACGATCATCGCGGGGATGGGCGAGCTCCACCTCGAGATCATCGTCGACCGCATGAAGCGCGAGTTCGGCGTGCAGGCCAACGTCGGCAAGCCGCAGGTGGCCTACAAGGAGACGATTTCGGTTCCGTTCGAGGACACGTACCGGTTCATCAAGCAGACCGGCGGCAAGGGCATGTTCGCCGTGGTCCGCATCCGGCTCGAGCCCCAGACGGATCCGACGAAGGGATACGAGTTTCACAGCGAGGTCACGGGCGGCCGGATTCCGCGGGAATACTGGCCGGCCGTGGAGAAGGGAATCCAGGAAGCGATGGAGAATGGCGTCATCGCCGGATATCCGGTGGTGGACGTCAAGGCCACCCTGGTCGACGGGCAGTACCACGATGTCGACTCCTCGGAGATGGCCTTCAAGATCGCCGCCATGTCCGCCTTCCGGGAATTCGCCCCGAAGGCGAAGCCCCGACTGCTCGAGCCCATCATGGATGTCGAAGTGGTGGTGCCCGAGGAGTACATGGGGGACGTGATCGGCGACCTGACCTCCCGGCGCGGCCGGATTGGCGGAATGTTCCAGCGCTCCGATGCGCGTGTCATTGCCGCTTCGGTGCCTCTGGCGGAGATGTTCGGGTACGCCACCCGACTTCGCTCCATCACCCAGGGGCGCGCCGTTTATTCCATGCAGTTCTCGCGCTACGAGACCCTGCCGCAGAGCATCGCGGAGGAGATCGTGGCGAAGGTGAAGGGCTAAGCCCCAACAGGCCCCGTACGGGGCCGCTCCAAGCCCGTTCCCGGAACGGGCTCCGGTCCGGCATCGGATCGGTCGAGCGCCACTCCCGGTTTCGCGGCGCGAAACCGGCAGGGGCGACTTTGTGTTGTCGCAACGGTCCGTCGTCCGCGAAAGGGAGATCGAGTCCAATGGCGAAGCAGAAGTTCGAGCGCACGAAGCCGCACGTGAACGTGGGAACGATCGGGCACGTCGATCACGGGAAGACGACGTTGACGGCGGCGATCACGATGGTGCTGGCGTCGAAGAACCCGAAGA
>JBOHUC010000182.1:0-39384 GCA_050733935.1 Candidatus Eiseniibacteriota bacterium
GGGAGACAACGTGACGATGGAGATCGAGCTGATCACGCCGATCGCGATGGAGAAGGAGCTGCGCTTCGCGATTCGCGAAGGCGGCCGGACCGTCGGCGCCGGCGTCGTCGCCGATATCGTCACCTAGAGACGGGAGCGGACGAAAGTCATGCAGCAGCGCATTCGCATTCGCCTGAAGTCCTACGACCACGCGACGCTCGACCAGTCGGCCGGGCAGATCGTGCAGACGGTGCGCCGCACCGGGGCTCTGACATCGGGCCCGGTGCCGCTTCCGACCAAGAAGTCCATCTACACGGTTCTGCGCGGACCGCACGTGGACAAGAAGTCGCGCGAGCAGTTCGAGATCCGCGTTCACAAGCGGCTGATCGACATCACCCGCGCCACGGGCCAGACGATCGAAGCGCTCGAGAAGCTGGACATCCCGGCGGGCGTGGACATCGAGATCAAGACCTGAGCCGCGCTTCGGCGCCGCGAACGGCAGCGAGAGAGGAACGGAAATGCTTGGAATCATCGGCCAGAAGCTCGGCATGACCCAGGTGTTCGACGACAAGGGAGAGGCCGTGCCGGCCACGGTCATCGAGGCCGGCCCGTGTCCGATCGTGCAGGTGAAGACGATCGAGAAGGACGGTTACGCGGCCGTTCAGCTCGGCTTCGGGAAGAAGCGCGAGAAGAACCTCTCGAAGCCGGTCGTCGGCCACTTCAAGAAGACGGGCACGGCGGTGAAGCGCCTGCTGCGCGAGTTCCGCACCGAGGATCCCTCGGCGTTCAGCGCCGGACAGGAGATCAAGGTCGATCAGTTCGAGCCGGGTCTCGTCGTCGACGTCGTCGCGACGTCGATCGGACGCGGCTTCCAGGGCACGCGCAAGCGCCACGGCTTCACGGGCGGCCGCGCGACCCACGGCTGCACGACCCACGACCAGCCGGGCTCGATCGGCGCGTCGGCATTCCCGTCGCGCGTCATCAAGGGCAAGCGCCTGCCGGGACGCATGGGCGGCAAGCGCGTGACCGTGCGCAACCTGACGGTCGTCGCGGTGGATCCCGAGCAGTCGCTGCTCGTCGTGCGCGGCGCGATTCCCGGCCCGGTGCGGGGCTTCGTGCTCGTGCGTCCGGCGAAGAAGGCGTAAGGAGGCCACGGTGGCGAGCGCGAAGGCGTATACGAAGACAGGTGACACGAAGGGCACGGTCGAGCTGCCGGCCGCGCTGTTCGATCAGCAGGTGAACGAGCATTTGCTCTACCAGGCCGTGAAGACCTACCTCGCAAACCAGCGCCAGGGAACGGCGAAGGTGAAGAGCCGGGTCGAGGTCTCGGGCGGCGGCCGGAAGCCCTGGCGCCAGAAGGGCACCGGGCGCGCGCGCTCGGGCTCGAACACGTCGCCGATCTGGGTCGGCGGCGGGCGGGCGCACGGTCCCGAGCCGCACAGCTACAACCTCGGGCTGCCGAAGAAGCAGAAGCGACTCGCACTCGCCTCGGCCCTCTCGCTCAAGGCGCGCGAGTCGCAGGTGGCGGTGCTCGAGGACATCGAGCTCGACGCGCCGAAGTCGAAGACGGTCGCCGATCTCTTGAAGGCGATGGGGCTCGGGACGTCGAAGACGCTGCTCGTCACCGGCGCCCACGACGAGAACGTCTGGAAGTCGTGCCGCAACATCGGCCTCCTCGAGACGACGCTCGCGCACCAGGTGCACCCGTACGGGCTCCTGCACTGCGACACGGTCGTGTTCACGACCAAGGGTCTCGAACGGCTGACGGAGGTGTTCGCGTCATGAGGGATTCGCGGCAGATCGTGAAGCGGGCCCTCATCACCGAGAAGGGGTCGATCCAGCGGCAGAATGCGAACCAGTACACGTTCGAGGTCGCGTCCGATGCGAACAAGATCGAGATCCGGCGCGCCGTCGAATCCATCTTCAAGGTGAAAGTGTCCGAGGTCCGCACCCAGATGATGCACGGCAAGGTCAAGCGACTCGGCCGATCGGTGGGCAGAAGGCCCGACTGGAAACGGGCCGTCGTGACCCTGGCCAAAGACCAGACCATCGAGCTGTTCGATCAGGTTTAGGTCGAACCCAGGGAGGAGCGCACAACATGCCACTCAAGAGTTTCAGGCCTCTGACGCCGACGCTGCGCTACAAGACGGTCTCGGACTTCGCCGAGCTCACGCAGGGCAACGAGCCCGTGCGGAAGCTCACGGAGAGCCTCCACCGTCCGGGTGGGCGCAACAACAAGGGCCACGCGACGTCGCGTTACAAGGGCGGCGGGCACCGCCGGCGTTACCGCCAGATCGACTTCCGGCGCGACAAGTCGGGGATTCCGGCGAAAGTCGCGTCGATCGAGTACGACCCGAACCGCTCGGCGCGCATCGCGCTTCTGCACTACGCGGACGGCGAGAAGCGCTACATCGTCGCCCCGCTCGGACTCAAGGTCGGCGACACGCTCGCCTCCGGAGCCGACGCGGACATCGTGACCGGGAACGCGCTGCCGCTGCGTGCGGTGCCGCTCGGCACGTCGGTGCATTCGATCGAGCTGTTTCCGAACCGCGGCGCTCGCATCGCGCGCTCGGCGGGCACGATGTGCCAGCTCATGGCGAAGGAGGGGGACTACGCGCAGGTGCGCCTGCCGTCCGGTGAAGTGCGCCGGTTCCACCTCGATTGCAAGTGCGTGATCGGGCAGGTCGGAAACCTCGAGCACGAGAACATCGTGATCGGCAAGGCCGGCCGCAGTCGCTGGCTCGGCATCCGCCCGCACGTGCGCGGCGTCGCGAAGAACCCCGTCGACCACCCGATGGGTGGCGGCGAAGGCAAGTCGTCGGGCGGACGTCATCCGTGCTCGCCGTGGGGACAACCCGCGAAGGGCTACAAGACGCGCCGCAACAAGGCGAGCAACAAGTGGATCGTCCGTCGGAGGAAGAAGTAAATGGCGCGTTCGATCAAGAAGGGCCCGTACGTCGTCGGCAGCCTGGTGAAGAAGGTCGAAGGGATGAACCGCTCCGGCGAGAAGCGCGTGCTCAAGACCTGGGCCCGGCGCTGCACGATCCTGCCCGAGTTCGTCGGGCACACGCTCGCCGTGCACAACGGCAACAAGTTCATTCCGATCTACGTGTCGGAGAACATGGTCGGCCACAAACTCGGCGAATTCGTGCCCACCCGCGTGTTCCGCGGCCACGGCTCGCACGTCGAGAAGGCCGCGGTTCCGACCAAGTGAGTCCTTCCGGAGACGCCATGGAAGCGAGAGCCACGGTCAAGTACGTGCGGATCACACCGCGCAAGGCCAATCAGATTCTCGGACTCATCCGCGGGAAGGACGTGGAGGAAGCGCAGAACATCCTCCACTTCACGCCCAAGAACGGCGCCCGCATCGCGGAGAAGGTGCTCAAGTCGGCGGTCGCGAACGCGGTCAACCGCGAGGGCAAGGTCAAGGTGACCGACCTCGTCGTGACGCGGGCGATCGTCGGCGCAGGACCGACGATGAAGCGGTTCCTGCCGCGCGCCCAGGGCCGTGCGACTCCGCTGCTCAAGCGCACGAGCCACATCACGATCGCCGTCGGTCCGCGCGCCGGAGCCGGCGGCTCCTAAGGGGCCAGGAGACACGATGGGACAGAAAACGCATCCGGTCGGGCTCCGGCTCGGCATCGTCAAGACCTGGGACTCGCGCTGGTTCGCGAAGAAGAATTTCGCGGAGCTCTTGAAGGAGGACATCTTCCTCAAGCGCTATCTCAAGCACCGCCTGTTCCAGGCCGGCATCAGCAAGATCATCGTCGAGCGCAAGGCCTCGAAGGTCACGATCACGATCAAGACCGCGCGTCCGGGCCTCGTGATCGGCCGGAAGGGTGAGCAGGTGGACAAGCTCTCCGCCGAGCTCCGCGCGCTGACCAAGAAGGACGTGCAGCTCAACATCGAGGAGGTCAAGCGCGCCGACCTCGATGCCCAGCTCGTCGCCGAGCACATCGCGAAGCAGCTCGAGCAGCGCGTGTCGTTCCGCCGCGCGATGAAGAAGGCGATCGCCTCGGCCATGCGCTCGGGCGCCCAGGGCGTCCGCGTCGCGTGCGCCGGCCGTCTCGGCGGTGCCGAGATGTCGCGCTACGAGACGTACCGCGACGGCCGCGTGCCGCTGCACACGCTCCGGGCGGACATCGATTTCGCGCGCGCCACGGCTCACACGGCCTACGGCACGTGCGGGGTCAAGGTGTGGATCTTCAACGGGGAAGTGCTCGAGGGGCCAAGACAGGCCGCCGCGGGCGCCTCCATGAACTAGACGGGGCCCGACGACCATGTTGATGCCGAAGCGGGTCAAGTACCGGAAGCAGCAGCGCGGACGGATGCGCGGCAAGGCGTATCGCGGGGGCACGGTCGTGTTCGGCGAGTACGGACTGCAGGCGCTCGAGCCGGCGTGGGTGACGAACCGCCAGATCGAGGCCGCCCGTGTCGCGATCACGCGTTCGATCAAGCGCGGCGGAAAGATGTGGATCCGCATCTTCCCCGACAAGCCGGTGACCAAGAAGCCGGCCGAGACGCGCATGGGCAAGGGCAAGGGCGCTCCCGAGTTCTGGGTCGCCTCGATCCGTCCGGGCCGCGTCATGTTCGAGCTCGAGGGCATCACGAAGGACGCCGCCAAGGTCGCGATGCGGCTCGGCGCGTCCAAACTGCCGATCAAGACGCGCTTCGTCGAGCGCCTCGAGCTGGGAGGGGAGTGACATGGGGGGCAAGAGCCTTCGGGAACTGACGGGACTTTCGCCCGCCGAGCTCGAGCAGCGTCTCAAGGACCTGCGCGAGGAGCTGTTCAACCTGCGGTTCCGGAACTCGATGCGCCAGCTCGACAACGCGCTCAAGATCCGGAGCACGCGCCGTGATATCGCCCGCATCCTGACGCTCCTGCGCCAGGATGCCGCCGCGAAGGGAGGCCGCGCGTGATGGCCGAGAAGACGATGACGGCCGAGCCGCGCGGTCGCCGCAAGGTGCGCGTGGGCAAGGTCGTCTCCGACAAGATGGACAAGACGGTCGTCGTGATGATCGAGCGGCTCGTCAAGCACCCGGAGTACGGGCGCTACGTCCGCCGTCGCAGCAAGTTCAAGGTTCACGACGAGAAGAACGAGTGCAAGGAAGGGGACGTCGTCCGCTTCATGGAAACGCGCCCCCTCTCCAAGGAGAAGCGCTGGCGCTTCGTCGAGTTCGTGGAGCGGGCGAAGTAGCTCGCGCGATCGGGACCCGGAAGGAAACGCCGGGCCCGTTGGAGTGACCGATGATTCAGCTTCGCACGATGCTCACCGTGGCCGACAACTCCGGGGCGCGGCGAGCGCAGTGCATCAAGGTTCTGGGCGGCACACGGCGGCGGTACGGCCGGGTGGGCGACATCGTCGTCGTTTCCGTCAAGGACGCGATTCCGGGGGCGGCGGTCAAGAAGGGCGACGTGGCGAAGGCCGTCGTCGTGCGCGCGGTCAAGGAGCGCCGGCGGAAGGATGGTTCGTACATCCGCTTCGATGACAACGCCGTGGTGCTGATCGACGACAACAAGGAGCCGCGTGGCACCCGCATTTTCGGGCCCGTGGCCCGCGAGCTGAGGGAGAAGGAGTTCATGAAGATCATCTCCCTCGCCCCGGAAGTGATCTAGGAGGCCGACGGTGGGCAAGAAGAAGAAGCAGCCGGAACCGGCGCACAGGACCTTCCGCATCAAGAAGGGCGACACGGTGGTCGTGCTGTCGGGGGACTCGAAGGGGGAGCCCGGCAAGCCGCGTCTCGGGCGGGTGCTCGCGGTCGACACCAAGCGCTGGACCGTCACCGTGGAGAAGGTGAACTTCATCAAGCGGCACACGAAGCCGCGCGGCGCGGGCAAGGAGAGCGGCATCCTCGAGAAGGAAGCCCCGCTCCACATCTCGAAGGTCGCGCTGTGGGATCCGAAGGCCGGGAAGGGCGTGCGCGTCGGCATCAAGCGCGCGACGACGGGCAAGAGCCGGGAGCGCATTTCGCGCGCCACCGGTGAAACGGTCGGCGGCTAGTCCGCCAGTCGAGGGTCGAAATGGCCGAGAAGGACAAGAACGAAAAGAGCAAGAAGGACGGCGGCAAGCCCGGGAAGGGCGCGCCCCAGGCGGAAGCGAAGGGCGGAAAGCCCGCGAAGGCCGCGAAGGGCGGAGGGGAGCCCGGCGAGGCGAGAGCCGCCGAGGCGAAGCCGAAGGCCGAGAAGGGCCCCGCGCGTCCGGTTCCGCCGCCGCGCCTGAAGAAGCACTACGCGGAGAAGGTGGCGCCGGAGCTCATGAAGCGCTTCGGCTACAAGAATCCGATGGAAGCCCCGCGCATCGTCAAGATCGTGGTCAACATGGGCGTGGGCGAGGCGATCCAGAACGCGAAGCTGCTCGACGCGGCCGCCGGTGATCTCGCGATCATCACGGGTCAGAAGCCCGCGATCCGCCGCGCGAAGAAGTCGATCGCGAACTTCAAGCTCCGCCAGGGCGTGCCGATCGGCTGCGTCGTCACTCTCCGGCGCGCGCGCATGTGGGAGTTCTACGACCGGCTCGTCAACATCGCGATCCCGCGCATCCGCGACTTCCGCGGCGTGCCGACGCGCTCGTTCGACGGCCGGGGCAACTACACGCTCGGCCTGACCGAGCAGATCATCTTCCCGGAGATCAACTACGACCGGGTCGAGAAGGTCCGCGGAATGGACGTCACGATCGTGACGACCGCGAGCACGGACGAGGAGGGGCGCGAGCTCCTCCGGCTCATGCAGCTGCCGTTCCGGCAGGCCCCGCCCGCACAGGCGGGCCAGGCTCAGTCGAGCAAGGCGGCCGCGCGTGAGGCGCTGGCAGCCGCAGTCGCCGCGGACGCCGCGGGTGCCGCGGACGCCGCAGGCGCCCCGGGCGCGTAGCGCGAAACAGGAGGAGTTGCGTGGCGAAGAAGTCGCTGATCGAAAAGTGGAAGGCCAAGCCGAAGTTCCAGGTCCGTGGCTACAACCGCTGCACGCGATGCGGTCGTCCGCGCGGTTTCCTGCGTCACTTCGGGCTGTGCCGGATCTGCTTCCGCGAGCTTGCGCTCGCCGGACAGATCCCGGGCGTCGTCAAGTCCAGCTGGTAAGGGCCGGCCGGATACTCACGACGGATCGCGGTCTCCGCGCGCGCGGAGCCGCCGTGGAAAGGACGAGAACGTGTCGGTTTCGGATCCAGTCGCAGACTTCCTGACCTGCGTGCGGAACGCCGTGCGCGCCCGCCACAAGAAGGTGGACGTGCCCGCGTCGAGCCTCAAGACGGAGCTCGCGAAGCTTCTGCTCCGGGAGAAGTACATCAGCAACTTCAAGGAGATCGACGATTCCCGGCAGGGAATCCTCAGGCTGTATCTCAAGTACACCGCGTCCGAGCAGAGCGTGATTTCGGGATTGAAGCGCGTGAGCAAGCCGGGCCGCCGGATCTACGTCAAGAAGACGGCCATCCCGCGCGTGCTCGGCGGACTCGGCACGACGATTCTCTCGACCTCGCAGGGTCTCATGTCCGACAAGGAGGCCCGAGCGGCCGGCCTCGGCGGCGAGATCCTCGCGCAGGTCTGGTAGGAGGGCGCCATGTCGCGCGTCGGCAAGAAGATCGTCGTGCTGCCGCAGGGCGTCACGCTCGCGACCGCGGGCCGGACGGTCACGGTCAAGGGCCCGAAGGGCACGCTCGCGCTCGATCTCGCACAGGGGATCGGCCTGAGCCAGAACGGCTCCGAGGTCCAGCTCGCGATCACCGAGGGCACGGAGCGCACGCACAAGGCCATTCACGGCACGATGCGCGCGCTGCTCGCGAACATGGTGAAGGGCGTCTCCGATGGCTTCAAGAAGACGCTCGAGATCACCGGGACCGGCTACCGGGCGAACATGGACGGGAAGAAGCTCGTGCTGCAGCTCGGCTACTCGCACCCGGTCGAGTTCCCCGCGCCCGAGGGCATCACGCTCGCGACCGAGGGACCGACCAAGGTGCTGATCACCGGTATCGACCGCGCCCTCGTGGGCCAGGTCGCGGCGAACATCCGCGAGAAGCGTCCGCCCGAACCGTACAAGGGCAAGGGCATCAAGTACGAAGGCGAGCGCATCCGCCGCAAGGCCGGCAAGTCGGCCGGCGCGTAGCGCGGCGCACGAACAACGAGGAGCGACCGGAATGGCCAGGGCCAGGACGAGGGAAGAGAAGCGCCAGGTGCGGCGCTACCGCATCCGCAAGAAAGTCGTGGGAGAGGCGGAGCGGCCGCGCATCTCGGTGCATCGCAGTCTGACGCACATCTACGCCCAGCTCGTGGACGACGCGACCGGAACGACGATCGCGTTCGCCGACGACACGCTCGCGGACGTGAAGAGCAAGTTCGGCGAAGCGAAGGGCAAGGTCGGGCGTGCGCGTGCCGTGGGTCTCGTGCTCGCCGAGCGGGCGCGCGCGAAGGGCATCACGCGGGCGTGCTTCGACCGCGGCGGTTATCTGTATCACGGGCGCGTCAAGGCGCTCGCAGACGGCGCCCGCGAGGGCGGGCTCGAGTTCTAGCGCGAGGAGCGTAACGTGCGACCTGTCGAATCCGCACCGAAGTCCGAGTTCGTCGAACGCGTGATCCACGTGAACCGCGTCGCCAAGGTGGTGAAGGGCGGCCGGCGGTTCTCGTTCAACGCGATCGTGGCGCTGGGCGACCAGGGCGGCCGCGTCGGCGTGGGCCTGGGCAAGGCCAACGAAGTCGCGGATGCCATCCGCAAGGCGGGCGAATCGGCGAAGAAGAACATGTTCGCGATCCCGCTCTCGAAGGGGACGATTCCGCACGAGGTCGTGGGCCATTTCGGCGCCGGACGCGTGCTCCTGAAGCCCGCGTCGAGCGGCACCGGCGTGATCGCCGGCGGCGCCGTGCGCGCGATCCTCGAAGCGGCGGGCGTGCACGACGTGCTCACGAAGTCGCTCGGCACGACCAACGCACACAACATCACGAAGGCGACCGTGGACGGTCTCCGTCAGCTGCGCCGGGCGAGCGACGTCGCGCAGGCTCGCGGGACGACCGTCGAGGAGCTGCTCGGGCGCCGGAGGAAGGCCGATGTCGCGCAAGCTTAAGATCACGCAGGTGCGGAGCACGATGCGCTGCAAGTACGACCAGGAGCAGACGCTCCACGCGCTCGGCATTCGGAAGATGCAGCAATCGGTCGAGCACGACGACACGCCGCAGATCCGCGGCATGATCCGGAAGATCGTCCACCTGCTCAAGGTGGAAGAAGTCTAGGGGAGAACGCGATGAAGCTCGGTGATCTGCACCACGCGAAAGGCGCGGTGAGGCGCAGCAAGCGCCGCGGCAAGGGCGCCGCGACCGGCCTCGGCGGCACGGCCGGCAAGGGCCACAAGGGTCAGAAGGCGCGCTCGGGCGGCCGCATCCATCGCTGGTTCGAAGGCGGCCAGATGCCGCTCCAGCGCCGGCTGCCGAAGCGCGGCTTCAAGAATCCCGGGCGCGTGGAATTCCAGACGATCCCGGTCGAACGTCTCGCGGGACTGCCTGCGGGCACCGTCGTGACGACCGAATTGCTGCACGAGAAGAACCTGGTCAAGAGCGCGTCCCGGAAGACCAAGCTCCTGGGCGACGGCACGCTGTCGGTGGCGCTCACGGTGCGCCTCGACGCGGCGAGCAAGAGCGCCGCCGAGAAGATCGAGCAGGCCGGCGGCAAGGTCGAGATTCCCGGGGCGAGCGCCTAGCCGGACGGCAGGCGCGGAGAGGACGGATGGCACTCGTCGACTCGATTCAGAACATCTTCCGCATCCCGGAGCTGAAGAAGCGGCTTCTCTTCACGCTCGGGATGTTCGCCATCTACCGGCTGGGTGAGCACATCCCGGCGCCGGGGGTGAACGGGCAGGCGCTCGCGGCCGCGTTCTCGACCCAGGCGGGAACCCTGTTCGGGCTGTACGACGTGTTCGTGGGCGGCGCGTTCTCGCGCGCGACGATCTTCGCGCTCGGGATCATGCCGTACATCAGCGCCTCGATCATCCTCCAGCTCCTCGGCGTGGTCGTCCCGTACTTCGAGAAGCTGAGGAAGGAAGGCGAGGAGGGGCAGAAGAAGATCACCCAGTACACGCGCTACGGCACGGTGATCATCTCGCTCATCCAGTCGTACGCGTATGCGCTGTTCCTGCAGCACTCCGGGGACATCGCGGGCGCGCCCGTGGTCACGAGCCCGGGCCTGGGCTTCATCCTGACGATGATGGTCACGCAGACGGCGGGAACGATCCTCGTCATGTGGCTCGGCGAGCAGATCACCGAGCGCGGGATCGGAAACGGCATCTCGCTCATCATCTTCATCAACATCATCGGCCGCGTGCCGACGGACGTGCAGCGCGTGTTCGAGAGCCTTCGGGCCGGCACGACGAGCCTGTTCCCGATCCTCGCCGGCCTGGCACTCCTGATCGGCGTCATCGCGGCGGTCGTCGCCATCACGCAGGGCACGCGGAAGATTCCGGTGCAGTACGCGAAGCGGATGGTCGGGCGGCGCATGTACGGCGGGGCTTCGACCTACATTCCGCTCAAGGTGAACACGGCCGGCGTGATCCCGATCATCTTCGCTTCGTCGCTCATGATCCTCCCGCTCACCGTGGCGAGCTTCTTCCCGCCCGGGAGTCCGGGGCAGGACTTCATCGGGCAGTGGCTGTCGCCAGGACGGTTCATCTACGAGGCGATGTACTTCGTGATCATCGTCTTCTTCACGTACTTCTACACGGCCGTCGTGCTCAACCCGCAGGACGTGGCCGAGAACATGCGGAAGTACGGCGGATTCGTCCCGGGGATCCGACCGGGCAAGAAGACCGCGGAGTACATCGATCGCGTGCTGACGCGGATCACGCTTCCCGGAGCGATCGCGCTCGCCGTGATCGCGGTGCTTCCGGACGCGATTCTCATGAACACGAACCTGCCGTTCCGCTTCGGCGGGACGAGCGTTCTGATCGTCGTCGGCGTCGCTCTCGACACGCTGCAGCAGATCGAGTCGCACCTGCTCATGCGGCACTACGAGGGCTTCGTCAAGAAGGGCCGGATCCGCGGCCGGCGGGCTTAGGCGCCGGATCGACCGCATGCGTCTCGTTCTGCTCGGAGTTCCGGGCGCGGGCAAGGGCACCCAGGGGCGTCGCCTCGCGGAACGCTTCGGGATCCCGCTCATCGCGACCGGCGAGATGCTGCGCGAGGCGGTCCGGCTCGGAACGCCGCTCGGGCTTGCGGCGAAGGAGCGGATGGAGCAGGGCTATCTCGTCCCGGACGAGGTCGTGATCGGGATCGTCGAGGAGCGCCTCAGGGCGCCGGACGCCGCGAAGGGGTTCATTCTCGACGGCTTCCCGCGCACGGTGGCGCAGGCCGAGGCGCTCGACGCGATGCTTGCGCGGACGGGACATCCGATCGACCGGGTGCTGCATCTCACGGCTCCGACGGAGGCGGTCGTGGGCCGGCTCTCGGCCCGGCTCGAGTGCCCGGTGTGCCATCGGACGTACCACCCCGACGGCGCGCCCCCGAAGGACGGGGTCCATTGCGACGATCATCCGTCGGCGGCGCTCATCCACCGGGCGGATGACGACGCGGGAAAGATCCGGAAGCGGATCGAAGTGTTCGAGCAGGAGACGGCCCCGCTCGCCGGCTACTACCGGCGGGACGGGCGCCTGAAGGACGTGGAGGGCCTGGGCGCCCTCGACGACGTCGGCGCCCGCGTGAACCGCGCGCTCGCCGATCTCGTCGATCCCACGGCGGGAGCGCGGACGTGATTCACCTGCGCTCCGAAGAGGAGGTCGATCTCATCCGGAAGAGCGCGCAGCTCGTCGCGCTCTGCCTCGACCACCTCGAGACGCTGGTCCGGCCCGGGATCACGACGCTCGATCTCGACCGTGCGGCCGAGACGTTCGTGCGCGATCACGGCGCGACGCCCGCGTTCAAGGGTTACCGGGGATACCCGAGAACCCTGTGCGTCGCGGTGAACGAAACCGTGGTGCACGGAATCCCGGACGGCCGGGTCCTCGCCGAGGGGGATCTCGTCGGGTGCGACATGGGCGTCGTGCTCGAAGGGTTCTACGGCGATTCGGCGCGCACGTTCCCGGTGGGCGCGATCGCTCCGGGCGCGCAGAAGCTGCTCGATGTGACGCGCGAAGCGATGCACCGGGGCATCGCGCAGGCGGTGGCGGGCAACCGGATCGGTGACATCGGCCACGCGATCCAGACGCACGTCGAGGACGCGGGGTTCAGCGTCGTCCGCGACCTGGTAGGGCACGGGATCGGCCGCGAGCTCCACGAGGAGCCGCAGGTGCCGAACTACGGCAAGCCGGGCAAGGGGCTCAAGCTCTCGCTCGGCCAGGTGCTTGCGATCGAACCGATGGTGAACATGGGTCGCCCGGACGTGGTCACGAAGGGCGACGGCTGGACGGTGGTGACGAAGGACGGGCGGCTGTCGGCCCACTTCGAGCACACCATCGCGGTGGGACGCGAGGCTCCCGAGATTCTGTCGACGAGTCCGCGCTCGGTCTAGGAAGGCGCGAGGGAAGCGTGGCGAAAGAGGAAGGAGTCCAGGTCGAGGGGACGGTCGTCGAGCCGCTGCCGAACGCCATGTTCCGCGTGGAACTGGAGAGCGGTCATCGCGTGCTCGCGCACATCTCGGGGAAAATGCGGATGCACTTCATCAAGATCCTTCCCGGAGACAAGGTGACCGTCGAGCTGTCGCCCTACGACCTGACCCGCGGCCGGATCATCTACCGCTACAAGTAGGCGGTCGGCAGCACGTCGGCAGAACGGCGGCGGCAGAGGCAGCACCGGAGGTCGGAAAATGAAGGTTCGCTCGTCGGTCAAAAAGATCTGTGAGAACTGCAAGGTGGTCCGCCGCAAGGGCGTGATCCGGGTCATCTGCAGCCGCAACCCGCGCCACAAGCAGCGGCAGAAGTAAGCAAAGGAGACAGGCAGTGGCTCGTATCGCTGGTGTCGACCTCCCCGCGGACAAGCGGGTGGAAGTGGCGCTGACCTACATCTTCGGGATCGGCCCCGCCTCGGCGCGGAAGATCCTCTCGATCACGGGCGTCAACTCGAACGTGCGCGTGAAGAACCTGTCCGAGGAGGACAGCGCCAAGCTCCGCACGGTCATCGAACGCGAGTTCAAGGTCGAGGGCGCGCTCCGCACCGAAGTCGCAATGAACATCAAGCGCCTCATGGACATCGGCGCGTACCGGGGGCTCCGGCATCGCCGCGGTCTGCCCGTGCGCGGCCAGCGCACGAAGACGAACGCCCGCACCCGGAAGGGTCCGAAGAAGACGGCGGGCATGATGAAGAAGCCGGTCCGCGGCAAGAAGGGTTAGGAGGAATCGTGGCTGCTGATGTGAAGAAGGCCCGCAAGAAGGATCGCCGGGTGCCGACGAACGGGGTCGCGCACATCCAGGCGTCCTTCAACAACACGATCGTCACCATCACCGACACGGACGGGAACGTGATCTCGTGGGCCTCGGCCGGCAAGGCCGGGTTCAAGGGCTCGCGCAAGAGCACGCCGTTCGCGGCCCAGGTGGCCGCCGAGGGCGCGGCGCGGGAGGCGCTCGGGCTCGGTTTGAAGCGCGTCGAGGTGTGGGTGAAGGGACCGGGTGCGGGCCGTGAAGCGGCCATCCGCTCGCTGCAGGCCGCGGGACTCGAGATCGCGGCGATCAAGGACGTCACCCCGATTCCGCACAACGGTTGCCGGCCGCCGAAGCGCCGGCGCGTCTAGGAGGAACGATGGCTGTCTATCATGACGCGCGGTGCCGGTTGTGCCGTCGGGAGGGCGTGAAGCTCATGCTGAAGGGCGAGCGCTGCCTGACCGACAAGTGCGCGATCGAGCGTCGCGGCTACGCCCCGGGCGAGCACGGCAAGAGCCGCCGGGTGAAGGAGACGAACTACGGGCAGCAGTTGCGCGAGAAGCAGAAGGCGCGCCGGATCTACGGCGTGCTCGAGCGCCAGTTCCGCAACTACTTCCACAAGGCCGAGGCGGGCAAGGGCGTCACGGGCGAGACGCTGCTCCAGATGCTCGAGATGCGCGTGGACAACATTCTCTATCGCCTGGGCCTCGCCCCGTCGCGCTCGGCGGCGCGCCAGATCGTCCGCCACGGGCACGTGATCGTGAACGGGCGCAAGGTCTCGATTCCTTCGTATGTCACGCGGCCGGGCGATACGGTCGCGATTCGCGAGAAGTCGCGCGATCTGCCGGTCGTGGCCGGCACGCTCGAAAAGCGCAAGGGCCAGAGCGTGCCCGAGTGGCTCGAGCTCGATACCCAGGCCCGCACGGGCCGTGTGCTCCAGGCGCCGTCGCGTCAGGCTATTCCCGTCCCGGTGACGGAACAGCTGATCGTCGAGCTCTACTCGAAGTAGTAGTCATCGCGGCAAACGGGGAGGCGCTTCTCCCCAGGGAGGCGGAGTCACCATGAAGTGGAAGAATCTGCAGATGCCGAGGAAGCCGGTGCTCGACGAGCCGGCGTCGAACGACCGCTACGGACGGTTCGCGATCGAACCGCTCGAGCGTGGGTTCGGTCTGACGCTGGGCAACTCCTTGCGGCGCGTTCTCCTGTCCTCGCTCCAGGGCGCGGCCGTGACGGCCGTCCGCATCGAGGGCGCGCTCCACGAGTTCTCGAGCCTGGCCGGTGTGATCGAGGACACGACCGAGATCATCCTCAATCTCAAGCAGGTGCGGTTCAAGCTGCTCGGCGACGGTCCGAAGAAGGGCCTGTTCGAGATGCAGGGGAAGGGCGAGCTCAGGGCAGGCGACCTCAAGATCGACGCTGACGTCGAGGTGCTCAATCCCGACCTGCACATCGCCACACTCAACAAGGAAGGCGATCTCCGCATGGAGGTCGAGGTCGACGGCGGGCGCGGCTACGTGTCCGCGGACCAGCACACGCAGCAGGATCGGCCGATCGGCGTCATCCCGATCGACGCCCTGTTCTCGCCGGTGCTCAAGGTCAACTACAACGTCGAGAACACGCGCATCGGCCAGCGCATCGATTACGACAAGCTGACGCTCGAGATCTGGACCGACGGCTCGATCCTGCCGAAGGACGCGCTCGCGTTCTCGGCCAAGATCCTGCGCGATCACTTCAATCTGTTCGTGGATTTCGAGGAGCCGATCGAGGAGGAGGAGGTCGAGATCGTCGACGAGGAGAAGGCGAAGATGCGCGAGAAGCTCGACCGCACGGTCGAGGAGCTCGAGCTCTCCGTCCGCTCGTCGAACTGTCTCCGCCAGGCCGACATCAAGACGCTCGGCGACCTCGTGCAGAAGACCGAGGCCGAGATGCTCAAGTACCGGAACTTCGGCCGGAAGTCCTTGAAGGAGATTCAGGACGTCCTGACCGACATGGGCCTCACGCTCGGCATGGACGTGAGCCAGTACTACACCGGCCGCGTGGCGCGCCCCGTCTCCGTCGAGGCGCCCGCCGAGCCGCAGCCTGCCGCCGGATCGCCGAACGATCTGAGCGACTTCCCGGAGTAAGGGTTCCGCCATGCGCCATCGCGTCTCATTCAGAAAGCTCTCGCGCACGCACGAGCATCGCCGTGCGATGCTGCGCAATCTGGTCACCTCGCTGTTCCTCCACGAGCGCGTCGAGACTTCGGTCGCGAAGGCGAAGGAGGCCCGCCGGGTGGCCGAGCGGATGATCACGTTCGCCAAGCGTGGCGACCTGTCGGCCCGGCGCCACGTGGACTCGTACTTGTTCGACGAGGACGCGACCCGGAAGCTCTTCGACACGATCGCCCCCTGGTACAAGGAGCGCGCGGGTGGCTACACGCGGATCGTGCGCGTCGGCCGGAGACTCGGCGACGCGGGCGAGATGGCGATCTTCGAGCTCGTGAAGACCGAGGAGCAGCGGGCGGCCGACCGGAAGCGCCGCATCGAGGCGGCCGAGGCCAAGGAGCTCGCGAAGAGCGGGAAGGGTGCTCCCGCAAAGGCCAAGAAGAAGGGGGAGGAGGCCGAGGAGGAAGCGGCCGAGGCTCCCGCGAAGGGCCGGGGACGCGGTCGCTCGAAGGTCGGGGCGGGCGCGGCCGGTGGCCGGGGCGGAAAGCGTTCCGCACCCGCGGCTCCCGGAAAGGCCCCGCAGAAGAGCACGCATCGCAAGCAGGGCGGGGAGTAGGCGCTCGCGGCTCCGGCCCCACGCCCGCTTCATTTTCACGTCGCGCCCCGGGAGATCGCCTCCCGGGGCGCCATTTGTTTGGGCCCGTTCGCTGAGATCCGCGCACGAGCTTGTTCCGCATCGGCGATCGGAGTAGCCTCGTCCACGCTCGTCGGAGCCGATTCGGGCAATTTCCCCCCGACCGTCGAAGCTCCCATCCGCATGGTGGACCGGGGCTCCCCGCCCGTAGCTTTCCCGTCGGTCCAGCCAAACCTGCGTTCGAGCGATCGCGCTGCCAGTTTTCCCCTACGGAGGGCCGTGGCCGGCTCCCGCCGATCGGCCCTTGCTACGCCGCCGCGCACCGGGCCCATCGCCCGGTCGAATGGAGGTTCGGCATGAATCCTCGCACTCGGTCCCTTGTCCTCATCCTCGCCTTTCCGCTTCTGGCCGCGGCAAATCCGTGTGCGGGCGGCCCGATCACCGGGAATGCGCAGCCGGCTCCTGCGACCCGCGCTCTTCCTTCCGCCAGGGACGAAGGCGGGGCACGAGGCGTTGTTCCTCTTACGCACGATCTCGCCGGAGTCTCGAAGGCAGGTGCCGCGATCGTGCGCACCCCGGAGGAGGAGGCTCTGCTCGCGATCCGCGACGAAGCCCAGGCCCGGATCCGCGAGCTCGCACAGCGTTACACCGCAACCCTGGATCCGGCGGAGCGCTTTGATCTTCTGCAGAGGGCCAGCGAGATCAAGAAGCAGGCGGACGTCCGCTTCCTCGAGACGAAAATCTCGTTCGCGCGCTCGCGGGGTGATCTCCGGTCGGTGAACGAGCTCGGGATGATGCTCGAGCGCCTCATCCACCCGCCGGCCCGCACGACTCCAGTCGAGCCGCAGTCGCAGGTGAAAGGAGGCGCGAAATGAGCCGCCTCTTCACTCGAGGAACCCGCGCCGCCCTGTGCGGCGGCGTGCTTCTCGCGCTGGCCCTGGGCGGGCTCGCTTCGAAGGCCGCGGGCGTGACGTCCGTCGGAGCTCTGCGGCCGGCGACGCTGGCTCCCGATGCTCCTGATCCTCTCCCGTCCGCGCCGGCCTTGGGGGTCCACGGCGTTCCCTGTGGCGACGGTTATGACGGCATCGGGAACGAGACCTGCAATGCCCCGAATCCCCCTCTCATCGCTCCGGGGATCTACGAGGGTCTCCAGTCGGAGCCGTTCTTTCCCTCCTTCGATGAGGACTTCTACCGCGTGTCCGTCGGCGCGGGGCAGCTGCTCAGCGTGAGAATCACGTTCACTCATGCCGTTGGGGACCTCAACCTGGCGATCTATTCCCCCGCGTGCGATTTCCTCGTGAACTCCGCGACGTTGAACAACTTCGAGTTCTGCCAGTACCTGAATGCGGGACCGGCGGCGGAGTACCGTATCGTCGTGGACAACAACGGTCCGTCGTGTGTCACCTACACGATGAGCGTGACGGTCGGCTGTGAGGACATCTACGATCCTAACAACACCTGCGTTGCGCCATTGCCGGAGCTTGGTCCCGGCCTGTACCGGGACCTCTGGGCGAACGATTTCTTCGGCACGGGCGATGCGGACTGGTACCGGATTCTTCTGCAGCGCGCCGCAAAGATCACGGCACGGGCGATCTATTCGGTTGCGCCTGGTAACGCCGAGATCGGACTGTTGAGCGATGATTGCGCAACTCTCCTGGACATTGAGCAGAGCGGCGGGAACTTGATCCACGAGGTCACTTTCACGAACGACGGTCCCGACAGGTACGTCCGCCTTGCGACCGGACACTACGACCCCGGCATCTGCCATCCTTACGACCTTGAAATCGTGATCGAGGGGACAGGGAACCTGGACAACACGGCCCTGTATGGCGGGTGGAGCGCTCCGATCATAGCCCGGAACGACGCCGCGTTCAGCGGGCTCACGACCCCGACGCTCGACGGAAACGCCCCGACCACCCACGCGAGGTGGGTGATTCGCCAGACGGGCCCTTACATCCTGGGGACCTGGCACTCTCACCTGTTCGTCGACGGGGTGTTCAGCGCATTTGCAATCGCGCATGAACCTGTCCCGCCCGCCGACTACGCAGTGAATCCAACACCGCTCACGATACGGGGAGGCCGCCACACGATCGAGAGCCTCTCCGATCCCTTCTTCTCCCTCTACGAGACCAACGAGCTCGACAATTCCTACGCGGTCCAGTACGTCTGGAGTCCGCTCGTAACGGCGTTCCAGGCGCCGAACGTCCGCGCAATACCCCCGCTGACCGGCTTCATGGGGTATCCGAACGCGGACGGGTTCGAATACACACGGTCGGCCAGCTACGCCTGGGTCGTGAGCATCGCCGCGCGCGATGTGTTCGACGACTACGATCTCCTCGTGTACGACGACTACTCCGGAAGCAGCTCGGGATTCACCAACCTGATCGGAAGCTCGGGGGGGTTCCTGAACCAAACGGACTTCGTGGTCGGACACTACGCGGAAACTCCTGTCACTGTCCGCCCGGCGGCCATTCTCTACAATCCGGGAAGCGGCGGAACGGACTTTGCGGCTGATCAGTCCGATGCCCGATTCCGGAACGGCGATCTGACGAGCGGTCAGGTCACCTGGCTGGACCAGACCCTCGCGGGGAATCGGCTCGCCGATGTCTACGAGGCCTTCCTGGCCCCCGGGGCCACCTACTACCTGAGTCTTCGGCGCACTGCGGGCTCTTCCGATCTTCAGTTCGCGGTCTATCCGGGGACGAACGGCGGAATCTACAACCGCGTCGTCGGAGCGGAGAGCTCGAATCCTCTGTCGCCCGACACGGACGTGCTGACATACACGGCAGCCGTTGGCGGATGGCACCCGGTCGTCGTCTTCCGCGACAACGGGTCCGGGGCGGATTCGCCCGTTGCCTACGACTTCGTCTGGAGTCCGAGCGGATACGTCGACGCCGGCCCGATCCCCGGATCCGCGGCCGAGCTCGCATTCCTGGGCGCGCAGCCGAATCCGATCTCGGCGAGCGCCCGGTTCGAGTTCTCGCTGCCGCGTCCGGGACATGCGTCGATCGCCCTCTACGACGCGGCCGGACGGCTCGTACGACGAGTCGCTGACCAGGCTTTCGGCGCCGGACGCCAGTCGGTGGCGTACGACGGACACGGAGACGATGGAGGGCGCATGTCTCCCGGGGTCTACTGGGCGACGCTCCGGTTCGAGGACCGTCTCCTTACGCGGAGAGTCGTGCAGCTCTGAGAGGCTCGTGTTCGCGAGCGGGTCCAATAGCTTCCGAACGGGCGCCCCGGGGGAAACGTCTCCCGGGGCGCCTCCTTGTTGGTGCGCCCACGGCCCGTGCGCCGCCGCTCCGCCCGCTCCATCCCTAAGCTTGTGCGGCATCGGCGATCGGAGTATTCTTGTTCACGCTCGTTGGAGCCGATTCGGGCTATCCGCCCGACAGTCGAAGCTCCCATCCGCATGGTGGACCGGGGCTCCCGCCCGTAACTATCCGTCGGTCCAGGCTTCCTGCGTTCGAGCGATCGCGCTGCCAGTTTCCCCCACGGAGGGTCGTGGCCGGCTCCCGCCGTTCGGCCCTTTATACGCCGCCTCGCACCGGGTCCCTTCGCCGGTCGACTGGAGGTTTGTTCATGCATTCTCGCACTCGATCTCTCTTTCCGTTCCTGGCCCTGCCGTTCCTGGTAGGCGCGATTCCGAGCGCCGCCGGTCCGATCACGGGGCTCAGCGATCCCGCTCCGGCCGTGCGCGCGACAGCGCCGGCGCAGGACGCGGCACGTGGAGCCGGAGTCGTTCAGCCGGAGGCCACGCGGAACCCGAGCGCAACGACCGCGGTGCCCCTCACGCCGGAGGAGGAGGCGCTGACTGCGATTCGCAAGGAAGCCCAGGCGCAAGTGGCCGAGCTTGCCCGCCGCGCGGCCGCCACGTCGAACGAAGCTGTCCGGCTCGACCTTCACCGGCAGGCGATCGAAATCAAGAAGCAGGCGGAGATGCAATTCCTCGCGACCAAGATCTCGTTTGCGCGCTCGCGCGGTGATCTCGCGGCCGTAAACCAGCTCGAGATGATCCGCGAAAACCTGATCCATCCTCCGGCCCGCGCGAGCGTGCCGGGCGCCGACTCGCCGGTGAAGGGAGGGGCGCGATGAGCCGCTCCGCGCTTCACGGCCTGCGCACCGCCCTGCCGGTCCTCGCCCTTCTCGCGGGAGCCCTGTGCATGGTCTCCGCGGCACAGGCATCGTCGGGCGCCGGTCCGCGGCCCGCGTCCCTCTTTCCGGATGCGCCCTATCAACTCCCGGCACACACGGTGGGGCCTGTCGCCCAGGGGGACCCTGTTCCCTGCGGCGACGCCTTCGACGGGCTTGGGAATCTGACCTGCAACGCCCCGGATCCCCCGCTCCTCACGCCGGGACTCTATTCGGGGCTTCAGTCGGAGCCGTTCTTCGCGAGCTTCGACGAGGACTTCTATCGCGTGTTCGTCGGCGCGGGCCAACGGCTGAGCGTGCGCATCACATTCAGCCACGCCCAGGGCGACGCCCAAATGGCGATCTATTCTCCGGCCTGCAACATTCTCGTCAACTCCGTCACCGCGAACGACACGGAATTCTGCACGGTCGTCAACGGCGGTGCGGGGGCCGAGTACCGGATCGTGGTCGACAGCAACGGTCCGGGCTGCGTCACGTACGCGATGAGCGTGACCGTCACGTGCGAGGACATCTACGATCCGAACAGTGCTTGCCCCGGACCCCTGACGACGCTCACTCCGGGCACGCACACGAACCTGTGGGCGAATGGGTTTTTCGACACGGGGGATGTGGACTGGTACAAGATCCACCTGCGCCGGAGTGAGAAGCTCACGGCCCGCGCGCGTTATCTGATTGCGCCCGCGGACGCCGAGATCGACTTTCTTACGCCGGACTGCGCATCGCTCCTCGCGGGCGAGAGGAGCGGCGGGAATCTCGTCCACGAGATCACGTACATCAACGACGGTCCCGACACGGACATTCACCTCGCGACGGGTCATTACGACGCCGCGACGTGTCATCCCTACGACCTCGACATCATCATCGAGGGGACGGGGAACCTCGACAACACGGCCACATACGTGGGCTGGTCCGCCCCGGTCGTGCCTCGAAACGATGCCACGGCGACCCTCCCGAGCACGACCGTGTCGGCGACCCTCGACGGGAATGTCGGCAACACTCATGTGAGTTGGTCGATTCGCCAGACGGGTCCGTACTCCATGCCCCAGTGGGATACGCAGGTTCTCCTCGACCTCGTGGCCGACTCTCCATTCTTCCCGCCCGACCCCGCTCCGGCGCTCGACTGGTACGCCGGCAACGTCGGGCCGTTCACGGTGCGGGGCGGCCGGCACACGTTCACGAGCGTGACCGACCAGTTCAACCTCATCCACGAGACGAACGAGTCCGACAATGTTTACAACGGCCAGTACGTGTGGAGTCCGCTCGTGACCGCGTTCGAGACTCCGAACGTGAGGACGTTCCCGCCGCATCCTGGTTTCGGGGGCCTTCCGAACGCGGATGGTTTCGAGTACACGCGCCCCGGGAGTTACGCCTGGGTCGTGGGCGTCGCCGCCCAGGGTGTATCCGACGACTACGATCTGTACGTGTACGACGACTACTCGGGAAGCACGGCCGGATACTCCAACTTCGTCCAGGGCTCCGGCGGATTTCTGAACGCCACGGACTTCGTCGTCGGGCACTATAGCGGGACCCCGGTCACGCTCCGGCCGGCGGCGGTGCAGTACTTCCTCGGCAGCGGCGGGACCGACTTTGCGTTCGACCAGTCCGACGCGCGTGTCCGAAACGGCCCGAACACGGACGCATCGAACTTCTTTCCCGGCCAGGTCATGGCGGCGAACCGGCTCGTCGATGTCTACGAGGCGTTCATGCTCGCGGGTTCGACGTTCTTCATGAGGCTCAAGAGCACGAGCGGACCCTCGGACCTCGAGTTCCGGGTCTACTCGGGGACGGGGGGCACGATCGGGTATCGGTTCTCCGGGGACGCGTCCAGTACCTTTACTCCCGACACGGACGTCCTCACGTACACGGCGACCGTAAACGGGTGGCACCCGATCGTGGTGTACCGGGCGGATGGCTCGAGCGCGGGCTCGCCGATGACGTACGACTTCGCCTGGATCAAGGCGGCGGTGGACGCCGGGGATGAGCCCGCGGGTGCCGCAGAGTTGGCGTTCCTCGGAGCGCAGCCCAATCCGATGTCGGCGGGCGGTCGCTTCGAGTTCTCCTTGCCGCGTGCCGGACACGCGTCGGTCGCGCTGTACGACGCGGGCGGCCGGCTCGTCCGCACGGTCGCGGACGGCTCGTTCGAGGCCGGGCGCCAGTCGGTCGCCTACGACGGGCGCTCTGAGGACGGAGCACGGCTCGCGGCCGGCGTGTACTGGGCGATGATCCGTTTCGAGGGTCAAAGCCTGACCAAGAGAATGGTGCAGCTCTAGTTTCGTCGCAGTCCGTTCGGCGCCCCGGGAGACACGTTCTCCCGGGGCGCGCTTCACCCGCGATTCGGGGCGACCCGCCCTCCACCCCGAACCGCTCCTCACGGGTTCACCTGGAGGTGCGGCAAATGCTCCCCCCTCGGCCAGCCATCCTGCTCGTGCTTGCACTCACGGCCGTCGCCCCGCCCGTCACCGCCGGAGTCTGCACGGATTCGTTCGATCCCAATCAGTCGTGCGCCGTGGCCGTGCCGGAAATCACGGCCGGTTCACATCCCAACCTTCAAGTCTCGGGATTCACCGACAGCGGAGACGCGGACTGGTACCGCGTGCTCGTCAAGCGAAGCGAACGCCTCACGGCCACCGCAACGTTTGCGATCGCGCCCGGGGACGCCGAAATCGATCTTCTCTCCGACGACTGCGCGACGGTCATCACCGGAGAGCGGAGCGGTGGAAACGCCGTCCACTCGATCACGTATGTGAACGACGGCCCCGACGCGTACTTCAAGCTCGTGTGCGGCCACTACGACAATGCGACCTGCCACGCCTATGACTTGCAAATCACGATCGAGGGCACGGGCAATCTCGACAACACGGTGACCTATCCCGGCTGGTCGGCTCCCGTGGTTCCCCGGAACGACGGGACGGCGAGTCTGGGCAGCACCGTGATCTCACCCACCCTCACCGGCAACGCCCCGGCCACCTGGTTCAACTGGGCCGTCCGCCAGACGGGCCCGGTCGCGCTGCCGACATGGTCCACGGTGCTCCAGGTCGACGGCGTGCCCGTCGGCCCCGGGCTCTCGCCGCCCACGCCGGCCCTGCCGCTCGACTACTACGCGTCGAACCAGGGGCCGTTCCTCGTGCGCGGGGGCCGGCACACGCTGACGAGCGTCACCGACGGTGTCGCCCTCGTCACCGAGACGAACGAGCTCGACAACACGCACGCGGTGCAGCACGTGTGGAGTCCCTTCACCACCGCGTGGGGGAATCCGAACGCCCGCCTGGCGCCGCCCGACCCGGGGCTCCTTCCGATCGCGAACAACGACGGATTCACGTTCACGCGAAACGCGAACTACGCCTGGGCCGTGGCGCTGGCGGCGCGCGATCCGGCGGACGACTACGACGTCGCGGTCTTCAACGACTACTCGGGAAGCAGTGCAGGCTTCAGCAACCAGATCGGATTCTCCTCGCATCTCGGGAATGCGGTCGATTTCGTGGTCGGCCACTTCAGCGGTACGCCCGCCACGGTGTATCCCGGAGCCGTCCGGTTCCTCGCCCCGGTGGGGAGCGACTATGCGATCGACCAGATCGATGCGCGGTTCCGAAACGGTCCTGTTCTCGACGGCCCGGCGGACTACAATGCGCAGGTCCTGGGGGCGGATCGAATGGCCGACGTGTACGAGGCGTACATGAACGCCGGCTCGACGTTCCATCTGTCCCTCTATCGGAGCGCGGGAACTCCGGACGTTGGGTTCGAGATCTTTCCCAGTGCGCCAGGCGGAGTCTATGCCCGCGGGTCCGGAACCCCCTCGACGGCCCTGAGCGAGAACCTCGACGTGCTCACGTACGTGGCAAGCGCAACCGGGTGGCATCCGATCGTCATCCATCGCGACAACGGAACGAATGCGAACGAGGCCGTGACCTACGACTTCCACTGGAGCAAGGCGGGCTTCGTCGGGACGCCGGCGGATCCCGCAGGATCGGCGCGCTTCGCGTTCCTGGGGCCGCGCCCGAACCCGATCGCAGGCGCCGGGCGCTTCGAGTTCGTGCTGCCGCGGGCGGGACACGCTGCGCTTGCCCTGTTCGACGCGGGAGGCCGGTGCGTGCGGAGGCTCGCGGACCGGGCGTTCGAGGCGGGCGTCCAGGAGGTCGCGTGGGACGGGCTTTCGGACGACGGGGGACGCGTGCCCGCAGGCGTCTACTGGGCTCGAATTCGCTTCGAGAACCGTTCGCTCGCGACCCGGGTCGTCGTGCTCTAGGTTCGTGCTCCGTCCGACCGTGATCCGTGCCATGATCGTGCCGTGATCATCTGTGTCTGCAAGGCCTTGCGCGAAATCGATCTGCGGGAGCACATTCGTGCCGGGGCGGTAACGCTGGTCGAGCTCGCGCGTCGAACCGGGGCGGGGACGGACTGCGGCACATGCCGGATCGCGCTCGAAGATCTGATTCACGATGAGGATGTAACGCCCCACCCCAAGCCCACGGAGCCCGCATGAAGCCGAAGGACCCCAAGGTGATCGAAATCCTGAACGACGTGCTGAGCGCGGAGCTGACCGCGATCAACCAGTACTTCGCGCATTCCGAGATGTGCAAGAACTGGGGCTACGATCGCCTGTTCAAGATCCTGCGCGAGCGCTCGATGGAGGAGATGCGGGACGCCCAGGAGCTCATCCGGCGGATCCTGTACTTCGAGGGTGTGCCGAACGTCCAGCGGCTCTATCGCATCGCGATCGGCGAAAACGTTCCTGAACAGCTCAAGGCCGACCTCGCGCTCGAGCGCGACGCCGTCGAGCGCCTCAACAAGCACATTGCCACGCTCACCGATCTCGGCGACAACGCAACCGCGGACCAGTTCGTGGAGATGCTGCACGACGAGGAGCGGCACGTGAACTTCCAGGAGGCGCAGCTCAATCTGATTGCGCAGATGGGGGTCGAGAACTACCTCGCGCAGCAGATCGGAGAGGCGGAAGACGGGAAGTAGGGCCCTGGATCAGGCGACCGATCCACCTTCGCGGAATCCGTCGCCTCCTCGCAGCGCCCGCGAAGCGCCGACCAGCCGCTCGACCGTATCGGCGAGCTCGCGCGCGACCTCCTCGGGAGAAGCCTCCGGATGTCGCGCGGCGGCGGCGAGCGCCGCGCGCGCGAGCCCCCCCGCGATGAACGGTGCCAGGAGCCGCGGGTCGGCGCGCTCGAAATCCCCGCTCCCCATCCCGTCCGAGAGGATGTCCATGAGGATACGCCGCGGGCGCAGCATGTCCTCGGGAAGGGTCGCGATCTCCCGGTGGTGCGCCTCGACGACGAGCGTGTGCTCCATCGGTCTCTGGCGGGCGAAGTCGAGGTAGGCGCGCACGAACGCGCGCAGGCGCGCCCGCGGACCGGCCACCCCGTCGAGCGCGCGCGCAATGAACTCCCCGAACGACGTGAGACATCCCGAGAGGACACGCCGCGCGATCTCCTGTTTGCTCGGGAAATAGCGATAAAGATTGCCTTCGGTCATCTGCGCCCGGCGCGCGATCGCCCGCGTCGAGGCCCCGCGCACGCCGAGCTCCGCGAACAGCGGAAGGGCGGCCCGGGCGATCGCCTCGGCCCGTGCGTCTCGCGAGATCCGTCGGGACATCGGCTCCGTCTCCCTAGAAATCGCGCCGGCCGAACGCGCGGACCGCGAGCGCGAGCGGCACCGCCGTCCAGAAGGCGAGGCTCGCGACCGTCGCGGCTGCACCGAGCGGACGCGCGAGAAAGGCTCCGATCGCCGCGCCCGAGGGTCCGAACAGCGCGTGACTGCCGAGCGCCGAGGTTGCGAGCACGCGGCACAGGTCGACGGGATTGAGCCACACCGCGATCACAAGGATCCGACGGACCGGTAGACCGTAGACGACCGACGTGATGCCGACGGCGGCCAGGTCGTAGAGGACGGTGGCCAGGAGCCAGACGAGGAGTCCCGCGCCGAGCGCCTGGATGCGATCGGGCCAGCGCGCGGCCAGTGCTACGCCGATCGCAAGGAAGATCGCGGCCAGCACGACCGAAAGTGCGACGAGGGCCAGGAAGCCGCTTGCCTGTTCGGCCCCTGCAGCCGGTGAGGCTCACGCAGAGCGCGAGCACGACGGCGCCGGTGGCGGCGGCGAAGGCGGATGCGCCGGTTCGAGGTCGATGGGTTCGCGCGAAAGGTGGATTGGAAGTCGGTCGGTCAGGGGTCACGTTCGTTGTCCTCCTCGCACAGGAGGCTACGGACGAACGAGAACGGCCCCTTATGACGCGCGTCATAGTGCGTCGAAAAAAGTGAACGCTCCTTCTCGGCGTGGGGCGGAAGGCCTTGAGCGGCATGCGTTTGGGAGGAAAAAGAAAACCGCGCCCACAGAAGGCGCGGCGCGGCGGACACCGCGTCCGGCGGGGCGGACTAGGAGATCGAGTGTTCTCCCTGCGTCCGGCGCTTGAGTGCTGCGAGATCGAGCACGCGAATGCGATTGCGGCCGAGTTCGAGCCATCCAAGCTCTTCGAACTCGCGCGTGATGCGGATTGCGGTCTCGACTGTCGTTCCCGCCATCTCTCCAAGCTCGCGGCGCGTGAGCGGAATCGTCTCGCCGAACTTCGCCATGAGCCCGACGAGCCGGCCCGCGATTCGGGAGCCCGCGTCATCCGCGCGCGCACAGCCCTCGCAACCGGCCTCGCGCAACCGTCCGCAGAACTGCTTGAGCACCGCGCGCGCGAACGCCGGATGCTGCTCGACGAGTCCCCGAAAGAGCGGGCCGGGCATGCGATACACGACCGAGGGCTCGGCCGCGATCGCGCTCGCGGGGTACGTGCCGCCGTCGAGCGCCGGCAGGCAGCAGAACGTGTCGCCCGGCCCCACGACGCAGACCGTGCGAACGCTTCCGTCCGGACGGCTGTGCTGAATGTTCGCGCGGCCCTTCCGAAGCAGGAAGACGATGTCCGTGCCCTCGCCCTCGGCGAAGAACATATGCCCTGCGGGAACCGACTCTTCGGATACGTGCGGAACGAGGTCCTTCACGCCGGCGGCGGGGAGCGTGCTGAACGGGTAGCTCTTTTCGAGGACCGTGTTCATTCGAATCTCGCTTGCGGGACGACGCCCCGCGTTTACTACTGGCGCGGCCGGGCCGCGATGATCTTGCGGGCCACCTTGCCCGGGACGATCGAAAGCGTGTCGGGACCGGCGTTCCACCACATCTTGCCGCCCGGCTCGGCGAAGCATCGGACATTGTAGCGCCCCGGCGGAAGCTTCTCGACCTTCTGGAGGCTATCCGCTCCCCCGAGCATGAGATTCACCTGGTAGCGGAACCCGTCGTCGCCGGTACGGGCGAGCAGCAGCTCGGCGCGTCCCTTGTCCACGTACTCCCCGGTCGGAAGGCGCACGCCGAAGAGTGCGGAACCGAGTTCGGAATCCTTGAAGTCCGGAACCTTCCACTCCGCGTCGAGCGTCTCGGGCTTCTCCATCGTGAAGTCGTGCCACACGCCGAGCTCGCCGCTCCCGAGCGCCAGGTTCGCCTTGACCCACGAGGTGGCCCCGACCGGAACCTTGCGCACGACGAACGCCCCGCTCGAATCGGGACCCTGCGACTGGAGGACCGGGCATACTGACGAGAGCGCGTCCTGGGATTCGGTGCTGATGCGCACATCCTTGTAGGGAACCCCGCCCCTCGTCACCCGGCCGCGGATCATTCCGCCGCGGCGAAGCGTGAGCGTGGCGTGACCGGGCCGATTCGGCAGGAGCTCGACTTTGGTCGAAGCACTCCCGCCGATCCAGTTTCCGGGAAGCCGCTCGCACATGGCCGTGACGATGTAGCGGCTCGGTTCGAGATCGCGGAAGACAAGACCACCCTTCGCATCGCTCGTGTCGCGCGCCAGCGGCGTGCTGCTCACGGCCTGTCCGGGAACTTCCATGAACGATCCGTCGTCCTTGAAGAGACGGACGAGCACGCCCTCGACGGGTTTCCCCTGGCCGATGACCTGCACTTCGATCGAGCCGTCGGCACCTTCGGCCGGAAGGGCGAGCGCAACGCATGCGGCCGTCACGGCGCACACGGCCGTCGCGACGAGCACGGCGAACCGGACGTTGGCGCGCTTCATCGGGAGAACAGGTCCTTGAGCCACTGGGCGGTCGTCTCGCGCCCGAGCTCCGCGATCGCGTCCGTGAGCGGAATCTCCTTCGGGCACACCGCGACGCAATTCTGTGCGTTTCCGCAATCGGCGATTCCTCCCTTGCCCATGATGGCGTGCAGGCGCTCCTCCTTGTTCATCGCACCGGTCGGATGGCCGTTGAAGAGGCGGACCTGCGCGAGCGGCGCGGGCCCCATGAAGCTCGAGTGCGCGTTGAACTGTGGGCAGGCTTCCATGCAGCAGCCGCACGTCATGCAGCGCGCGAACGCGTAGTTCATCTCCTGATCGGCCGCCCCGAATCGCGGGCCGGGGCCCATGTCGTACGTGCCGTCGATCGGGATCCAGGCCTTCACACGCTTGAGCGACTCGAACATGGGCTGGCGGTCGGTCACGAGATCGCGGACGAGCGGGAACTTGGTCAGGGGCTCGAGCACGATCGGCGAAGGGAGGCGATCGACGAGCGCGGCACAGGCCTGCCGCGGCACTCCGTTCACGAGCATCGAGCACGCGCCGCAGACCTGCTCGAGGCAGTTCGCGTCCCACGTGACCGGGGTCGTCAGCACACCGAATCTCGTGACCGGGTTCCGCCGGATCTCCATGAGGGAGGAGATCACGTTCATGTTCGGCCGCCAGGGGATCGAGAATTCCTCCCACCGGGGATGCGCGGAAGGCTCGTCCTGGCGACGGATATGAAGCTCGATGGTCCGTTTTTCGGGGGTCATGCGCCTCAATCATACTTGCGGGCGACGGGTTTGAGCAACGTCGCGTCCACGGGCTCGTAGTCGATGCACGGCCCCTCGGCCGACCAGCGGGCGATCGTCGTTTTGAGCCAGTCGGCGTCGTTTCGGTGCGGGAACTCGGGCTTGTAGTGTGCCCCGCGGCTCTCGTCGCGCAGAAGCGCCGCCTTCGTGATCGCGTGCGCGAGCTCGAGCATGTTCCAGAGCTGGTTCACGAACACGAGCGACGGATTGGACCAGCCCGAGTCGTCGAGCACGTTGAGATCCTGCCAGCGCTGCTTCATCTTGAGGAGGCGCTGCTCGACCTCGCGCAGTTTCGCGTTGTGGCGGACGATCGTCACGTGCTCGTTCATCATCTCGCCGAGCTCCTGGTGGAGCCGGTACGGGTTCTCACGGCCCTGCATGCTTCGGATCGCACCAAAGCGATCCTTCCAGCGATGTTTTTCCGCTTCCAGGTGCGCCCTGGCCGGCACGTCGGGAGTCTTCGCGCGGTTTCGCGCGTACGCGACCATCGCAGGCCCGCCGATCTTCCCGCCGTAGATGCACGCGACCAGGGCGTTCGCCCCGAGCCGGTTCGCGCCGTGGTACTGATACTCGCACTCGCCGGCCGCGTAGAGGCCCGGGATGTTCGTCGACTGGTTCCGCGGATGATCGTCTGCGAGAAAGCCGTCCGCCGTGCGCTCGTAATCCACCCACAGCCCGCCCATCGAGTAGTGGACCGCGGGAAAGATCTTCATCGGCACCGAGCGTGGATCGTCGCCCACGAAGATCTCGTAGGTCTCGAGGATGCCGCCGAGCTTCCGGTCGAGCTCCGCGCGGGGGATGTGCGTGAGATCGAGATACACCTGGAGCTGTCCGTCCACGCCCAGGCCCTGGTTGTAGCAGATGTCGAAGATCTCGCGGCTTGCGATGTCGCGCGGGACGAGGTTTGCGAACTTGGGATACTTCTCCTCGAGGAAGTAGTACCTCTCGGCGGGAGGGATCGTGAGCGGATCGCGCTTGTCGCCCTTCCTGCGTGGAACCCAGACGCGCCCGCCCTCGCCGCGCGCCGATTCGCTCATCAATCGGAGCTTGTCCTCGCCCGGGATCGCCGTCGGATGAATCTGGATCATCTCGGGATTCCCGTACGCCGCGCCCTGCTGGTAGGCGGCGCTCGCGGCCGAGCCGGTGTTCGCGGTCGAGTTCGTCGTGCGCCCGAAAATGAGCCCCGGCCCGCCGGTCGCGAGCATGACCGCCGCCGCCGGAAACGCGCGGACCTCCATCGTGCGGAGATCGATCGCGACGATCCCGCGGCAGGCGCCGTCGCCGTCGCGCACGACTCCCAGGAACTCGGCGAACTCGAACTTGCGCACGAGCCCCTGTGCCTCGAAACGGCGCACCTGCTCGTCGAGCGCGTAGAGGAGCTGCTGGCCGGTCGTCGCTCCGGCGAACGCCGTGCGGTGGTGGAGCGCGCCCCCGAAGCGGCGAAAGTCGAGGAAGCCTTCGGGCGTGCGGTTGAACATCACACCCATCCGGTCGAGGAGATAGATGATGCCGGGCGCCTCGTACGCCATCGCCTTGACGGGCGGCTGGTGCGCCAGGAAGTCCCCGCCCTTCACCGTATCCACGAAGTGGATCTCGGGCGAATCGTTCTCGCCCTTCACGTTCACGGCCCCGTTGATGCCGCCCTGCGCGCACACCGAGTGCGAGCGCTTGACCGGAACGACCGAAAAGAGGTCCACGGGGAGTCCGGCCTCGGCCACCTTGATGACGGCCATGAGGCCTGCGAGTCCTCCACCGACGACGATGATGGGTTCGGCCATGAGGTCTCGGTCGATCCGCTACGGAGAGGGCGGGGGACCGCCCGGAAGGAGAAACGCAGCCCCGGTGAGAACGATCGCGAGGAGAAGGGCCTTCCGGTGCACGCGCCGCGCCTGCGCGCGAAGTGCGCGATCCTCCGCGGCGTCGGCCACTTCGACCGGACCCGTGCCGTCATCGAAGTCACGCAATCCGCGTGAAGCGAGACTCACGCAGGTCTTCGCCTGGGCCTGAAAGAGCCCGAGCGCACCGAGCCAAAAGGGAGCGAACGTCATTGCGCGAAAGACCCGCGGAGCTCCGGCGAAGGCTAGGCCGAGGGCGACGAGTGCTCCGAGGACGAAGGCCGCGATACCGAGCATCCGGCGCTGCGAGATCCCGCGGGGGCCCAGGTTGACCGGGCAGACCCCGCCCGCGTCCACCGCGTTCAAGGGATCATCCTCCGAACTTCCGGAACACGAGCACGGCGTTGTGGCCCCCGAACCCGAACGCGTTCGACATGATCGCATCGACCTTCGCTTCGCGCGCGACGAGCGGCACGTAGTCCAAGTCGCACGCGGGATCCGGATCCTTGAGGTTGATCGTGGGATGGAGCACACCGCGCTCGAGCATGAGCACGCACGCGACGGCCTCGATCGCGGACGCGCCGCCGAGCGCGTGCCCGATCATGGACTTGGTCGAGTTCACGGCGAGCCGGCGTGCGTGCGCGCCGAACACGTTTTTGATCGCATTCGTCTCGGTCACGTCGTTGAGCGGAGTCGAAGTGCCGTGCGCGTTCACGAGGCCGATCGCCTCGGGCGCGAGCTTCGCATCCTCGAGGGCCGCACGCATCGCGCGCACCGCGCCCTTCGCGTCCGGGTCGGGTGCGGTCACGTGGTAGCCGTCCGCCGTGGCGCCGTAGCCCACGAGCTCGGCGTAAATCGGCGCGCGCCGCTTCTTCGCGTGCGCGAGCTCCTCGAGGATGAGGATCCCAGCACCTTCGGCGATCACGAACCCGTCGCGATCGCGGCTGAACGGCCGCGACGCGCCTTCCGGGTCGTCGTTCCGGGTCGAGAGCGCCCGCAGCTGGCAGTAGCCGTCGACCGCATACGGCGAAATCGTCGATTCGGATGCGCCGGCGACCGCGACATCGGCGCGACCCGAGCGGATCATGTCGAACGCGGTCCCGATCGAGTGTCCTCCGGTCGCGCAGGCGGTCGAGATGCACAGGTTGGGCCCCCGGCAGCCGGTTTCCATCGCGATCGCCCCGGCGGCCATATTGGGGATGATCATGGGGACCGTGAGCGGATGCATGCGGCCCGGTCCGCGCGAGAGGAACGTGATGTGCTCGCGCTCGAGCATGTCGAAGCCGCCGATCCCCGAGCCGACGATCACGGCCGTGTCATTGAGCTCGGGCGACACCGGTGCGATGTCCCCGCCGTTTCCGCCGTTCCCCCCGTTCGCACCGCCGTTGCCGCGACCGTTCCCGCCGTTCGCTCCGCCGTTTCCGCTGCCGCCGGCCGCAACGAGAGCGCGCGTCGGCAGCGTGAAGCCCGCGTGCTCGAGCGCCTCCATGGCGGCGACGATCGCAAGGTGCATGAAGCGGGTGCTGCGCTTGATGGACTTCGTCGACAGGCGCGACTCGGGATCGAAATCGGTGACTTCACCGGCGATCCGGCTCTTGAGCGCCGAGGCGTCGAACGCGCGAACGGGAGCCACGCCCGAGCGGCCGTGGACGAGCGCGTCCCAGAAGCGGGAAACACCGGTGCCGTTCGGGGCGCACACACCGAGGCCTGTGACGACGACCCTGCGCAAGGAGAGGGCTACTCGAGCGCGAACTCGCGCTGGTACACGAGCTCGAAGATGAAGGACTTGGACGACGCGCGGGATTCCATGTGCTCGATGATGCGCTTGAGACGCTTCGGGAAGCCCAGGATCACATCCTGCGATTTCCGGCCCATCTCATCGAGCCCCGTCCGGCCGGCGATCCGCCAGTGCTCGATCTGCTCCTCGACGATGCGCAGGAAGTCGCGCGGCCCGTAGAGGCCCGAGCGCCGGATCGCGTCGGTCATCTCGCGGAAGCCCGGCATGCTGCTCCCGGGCATCTCGAAGTTCAGGATCACGTTCGCGGCGGCCGCGAGCGCGTGATTGGGATCGCGCTCGAGGAGCTCGGAGAACACCGAGCGATAGAAGTGGAAGTGGCGCGCCTCCTCGGTCGCAACCCGTTCGAGCACGCGTCCGATGAGCGGATCGTATTGCCCGGCGGCCTTCCCGTTGTTTGCATGACAGACCTGGGTCGCGCGTTCCTGGAGCGACGTGTACGCGAGGAGCCGGTAGGGGTTGTATTCCCAGGCCGGGTGGAAACCGCTTCGGATGTACTGGAACTGGAGCTCTTCGACGACTCGCGGCTGGACGATGCGCGCCTCCCACAGGTAATCGTGGAGCACCGCTCCGTGACGATCCTCCTCCGCGGTCCAGAGATTGTTCCACTCGCGCCAGTAGGAATCGTCGCCCATGTGCACGGCGATCAGGCGATGGAAGTGCGGCAGGCCTTCCTCCGTCACGAGCCCCATGACGAGCGAGATGCGCACGGGATCGGGAATCCCGCGCGCGCGATCGCGCAGCGCGGCCAGGTCGCGATCCGGTGTCTCAGTTTCGGAAAGTCCGAGAAGGTCGCTCGGCCACCAGAGCTTGCGCTTCGACTCGTGAGACTGGAGCAGCTCCCCGACGACCGGCTCGAGGTCCCTGAGGACGTCCACCTGCTGGGGCAGGGGCCACGGCGTTGTGGGTGGTCTCATTCGGCCTTTCCGGGTTCGGGAAATTGACGGGGTCAACCGGTATCATACCGATTGCGGGCCGCCGCGGCGACCGCGTTTTCACATTCATAATCGGAGGTGGAACGATGAGCGATCGAACGGATCTGGAGCGTCTCGCCGACGAGGTTCGGTGCTCGCATCACGGCGACGCATGGCACGGCTCGGCCGTGGAGGAGCTGCTCGCGGACGTGGATCACGAGACCGCGGCGCTACGGTCGATTCCGGACGCGCACACGATCTGGGAGCTGGCACTTCACATTCGCTCGTGGCGGCGCGAAGTCGCGCGTCGTCTTGCGATCCGGAAGTCCGGAACCCCCGACGAAGGCGACTACCCGCCCACGCCTGAGGGAAACGCTGCGACCGCCGAAGCGTGGGAGCGCGATCGCGCTTCACTCACGGCCGCGACGCAGGAGCTGATCGACGCCATCCGGAAGTTCGCGATCGACGAGCTCGACCGTCCTCTCGATCCGAAGCGCGATCCCGCGCTCGGGACGGGAGTCATCACGCGCGTCATGATCCACGGCGTGGCACAGCACGATGCCTACCACGGCGGACAGATCGCGCTCCTGAAGAAGGCCGCGGCCGCGCGCGCGACCAAGGCGGGCCGATCGTGACCGAAACGAAACGCGCGGCGCGTGCGCCGGCTGTCCCGGTCAAGGACGGAAAGAAGCGCTGTGCCTGGAGCCTCGGCTCGAGCGACTACGTGCGCTATCACGACGAGGAATGGGGGGTGCCGGTCCACGACGACCGGCACTTCTTCGAAATGCTGATCCTCGAAGGGGCGCAGGCCGGGCTCTCGTGGTCCACGATCCTGCACAAGCGGGCTGCGTACCGAAAGGCGTTCGCGCGCTTCGATCCGAAGAAGGTCGCGGCGTTCGACGCCGCGAAGCGCCGCGCCCTCCTCGCCGATCCGGGGATCGTCCGGAACAAGCTCAAGATCGAGTCGGCGGTCAAGAACGCTCGCGTGTTCCTCGACATTCAGAAGGAGTTCGGAAGCTTCGATGCGTACGTCTGGCCGTTCGTCGGCGGCCGGCCGATCGTCGGGCGGTTCGATGCGATGGGGGGGATCCCTGCGCGCACCGCCCAGTCCGACGCGTTGAGCAAGGACTTGAAGAAGCGCGGCATGAACTTCGTCGGGACGACGATTCTCTACGCGTTTCTCCAGGCGACCGGGCTCGTCAACGATCACCTGGTGACCTGCTTCCGCTACCGGGAGCTTGCCGGCCGCGCCCGCCGCCGCGACTAGACCGGGCTCTCCGCTCCGCGCGCGAACTTCCGCTTGTATTTGTTCGTCCAGATCGTGATCACCGGGATGCCGACGAGCGTGGGTCCAAGCCACGGCAGGAACGAGAGCGGCGGCTCGAACGAGATCCCGAAGACGCGTCCTGCGCCAAAGACGAGGAACGCCGTGTAGAACGCGATTCCCGCCCCGAGCATGTTGCTCATGTGCTCGTACCACCAGCCCATGCGCTCGGTCGGAGGCTTGCGGGCGACCGCGAGGGCCGACCATCCACCGAGCACCGGGATCAATCCCACGCCGGCGAACAGGTACATCTTGGTCAGAATGCCGTTCACGATCGCGGCGATTCCGGCGAGAAGGCACGCGGTCGACAGCGCCACGATCCCGGGGCCCGAGAGCGCTTTCGGATCGCGCCGGTACCGGATCGCGAGGATTCCGCTCCGGACAGCGACGAGCGTCGTGAGCCCGAGCGATCCCAGGAAGAGCCCGATGCCGCGGATCTGACGAGCCGTGCTCGCCGCCTCTTCGGGGGTCACGTTTGCGGGCATCCGCCCCCACGAATACGGATGAAGGATGGCCCACGCCGCGGAAATGCAAGCCGAGGTCCCCACGACGTACACGCAGAACTTGAAGATCGTCCCCGCGCGCTTGTGGATGCGGCCGCCCTTCTTCGCGAACACGGGGATCCAGAAGACGAGGAGTCCGACCGCGCCGAATCCGATGTGCGTGGCGCGCAGAATGTCGTGGAACGTGTTCATCGCTTTTCTCCTTCGAGCCGGCGCTCGATCCGGAAGATGGCCTCGTCGCACCAGGCGATCTTCGCGGCCAGCGTGTGAATGCCCATCCGAATGGCGATCGCGCCGTGGAACGTCTCTGGATCAAGCGAACGATCCAGGGCGGCAACCGCCGACGGCTCGGAACCGGTCGTCGGGTCATTGGCAACGAGTTCGGCCTGCCAGGCTTCGAGCCGCGTCTTGAGCGCTTTCATGAAGGCGAGCGTCTCTGCCGTGTTCCCGAGCTCGTCCATGAACACAAGCTGGGCGATGTACGCGAAGCGTTCGGCCCCGACCAGCGGACCGCTGCGAAGCCAGCGCCTGAGCTCCGTCTTTCCGGCGCGCGTGATGCGATACACGCGCCGCTCTGGGCCGTTGGGGGACGCTTCCGCCTTCGACGTGAGCCAGCCCTTCTCCTCGAGGCGATTGAGCGTGGGGTAGATCTGATTGAGATTCGCCGACCAGAAGTGACGGATGCCCGCATCCATAGCGCGCTTCACGTCATAGCCGCTCGTGGGGGCGCGGCACAGGCCGAGGAGGATGTGGTCGAGGCTCATGGCCAAGAACTATATCAGTAGTGATATAGCTAGGTCCAGCGCTCTCTTTTGGGCCGCTCACGGCGCCGTGGCCGAGCCCCCGGCCGAATCGGCGGCCAGGGATTCCGCGGCCGCCGCTCGTGATAGAGCCTCGAGGCTGTCCGCCGCCCGCGCCGCGAAGATGACCTCCCAGTCGTGGGTGTGGTCCCGGGTGCAGAACGCCGTGGGTGCCGTTCCGCGCACGAATGGCGTGCGAAGGGGCGAGGGACAGTCGCGGCGCGCGAGCCCGCCCGTCCACGGGTCGATCCAGGCGAGCTCAATGTCCGATCGTGCGGGGAACGGCGTGGGAGGGAAGCCCTCGAGGAGCCGGTTCATGACGCCGGCCCAGATCGGAATCGCAAGCTCCGCGGCCGGCCGTCCCGTGGCTTCGGGCTGATCGTGTCCCACCCACACGCCAGCGACCACGTCGGGCGTGAAGCCCACGAACCAGGCGTCGAGGTAGTCGTTTGTCGTCCCGGTCTTCCCGCCGACCGGACGCGAGAACCCGTAGACCTTCCGAAGCGGATACGAGACGCCGAAGATGACGACGTCCTCTAAGAGCCCGGTCATGAGAGCGGCCGTCTGATCCGGGATCACGCGCGTGTCGCGCTTTCGGGCCGGCAGAATGTCCTTTCCCTCGGCGTCGAGAGCGGCGCGCACGAGATGAGGCTCCGCACGCACGCCACCGTTCGGAAAGGTCGCGTACGCGTTCGTGAGATCGAGCAAGGTCACCTCGTTCGAGCCGAGCCCGATCGACGCCACGGGCTTCAAGCGCCCGAGCCCGAAGCGCTCCGCATAGCGCGAGACCTCGGCCGGCGAAATGGCTTCGACGAGATTCGAAGTCGCGAGATTGAGCGATTTCGCGAGCGCCTTCGCGAGAGAGACCTGGGGATGATAGTCCGCTTCGTCGTTCTCGGGCTTCCACGGACCCTCGGGGGTCGTGAACTCGCGCCTCTCGTCGGGCACGGTCGAGGCCGGCGTGAAACGGGGATCGCCGCGCCGCGGATCGAGGGCCGCCGCATAGACCACGGGCTTGAACGCAGAGCCCGGCTGCCGTCGCGCCTGTGCCGCGCGATTGAAATCTCCCGGGCGGATGTTCCGGCCTCCGACCATGGCGCGTACGGCGCCGTCCCGCGCATCGAGGGCGACGAACGCACCCTCGAGCGGGTTTTCGGCCTGCGTGCCTCCGCCGAATCGCGGCATCGGATCGAAGCGCGCGACGCCCGACGGGAGTGTCGCCTCGGCGTCTTCCTGCCAGACGGGATCGAGCGTCGTGAGAATCGTGAGCCCCCAACGCTCCGAAGCTCCCTTCGGAAGCTTCTGGCCGAGATACTGCTGCGCGTAACCGATGAACGAGGGATAGCGGTTGGGAGGGGGCGGCGCCTGTCGAACTCGAATCGGTGTGCGCTTCGCGGCCGCCGCCGCGTTCGCCGGGAGAACGCCGGCCGCGACCATGTCGTTGAGAACCGCGTTCCGTCGATCCCGAGCGACCTTCGAGTTGCGAAACGGCGAGTACGTGTTTGGAGCCGGGATGATGCCCGCAAGGAGCGCCGCTTCGCCGAGTTTGAGCGATTCGACCGGTGCGTCGAAGTACCATCGCGAAGCTTCGGCGATGCCGGCCACGCCGATGCCCTCGCCCTGGCCCCAGTACACGGAGTTCAAATACATCTCGAGGATCTGCTCCTTCGAGAGGAGGATCTCGAGCCCGACGGCATAGAAGGCTTCGCGGATCTTTCGGCCGAACGTGCGTTCGCGTCCCAGGAAGAGTCCACGCGCGAGCTGCTGGGTGATCGTGCTTCCGCCCTCGCGCAACCCGCGTGCCTTTACGTTCGTGAGGATCGCGCGCGCGTTCGAGCGGAGGTCGAGCCCCATGTGATGCCGGAAGCGACGATCCTCCGAAGCAATGACGGCTTCCTGCACGATGCGCGGCACACGCTCGAGCGACACCCAGGTGCGGCGGACGCCGTGCTCGTCGGCGAACATCGAGATGAGGATCGGTTCGAGCGCGGGAACGCGGGTCGTGTCGGCCGTCGAGGGCCTGCGAATCGCGCTGATGCGGGCGCGCGCGATTGCGAGATCGACGAGCTCGGGAGACTCGATCTCTCCGTCTTCCGGCGCGTCCGGGAACCCGCGCAGGTAGATCAAGATGCCGTTCGAACGCCAGCTGTACTCGCCCGGGCGCGACGGGGACCCGCCGACCCGCACGTACCCGCGCAGATCGAGATGACGCTGGAGATAGACGGGGGGGATCGCCCGGCCGACCGTGAGTCGAAGCGCATCGGAGTAGACGCGCGAGGGGAACGCCCAGGCCGGACCGGTCGCGTGTCGATCGCGCAGCGCCTCGACGCGGGCAGCAAAGGGGATGAACGCGAGGATCGCGAGTACTACGCCGACGCCGAGGAGCACGAGCGCGATCGTCGCGGCGGGACCGAATCGTCCGCGGATTCTTAGCCATCGTGGCAATCGTGGCAATCGTGGCCATCGTGACGGCGGCCATTGGGGCCACCGTGGCCCTTTCGGGGATCCGGCGCGAGCCGAAGACGGCGCGCCCGGATCGGGCGGAGTCGGGATGTCCACGGGAGGCGGCATGGAGAGTGCGAGCATGGCACAGGCCGCGCTTCAGCCGCCACGCAGGCGGCCGATCACAGCCTTGACCGGCCCCGGGCCGGCCCTTAAAATACGAAGCTCGATTGGGCGAAAGTCTCAGCCCCGCAATCACTTTGCCGGGTTTCCGCCGTCCCCGGCGGCGACGTCCGGCTGCCAGCCGTTCCTGAGTAGCTCAATGGCAGAGCATCCGGCTGTTAACCGGAGGGTTGTAGGTTCGAGTCCTACCTCAGGAGCCAAATGTGGCTGTGTGCGAACCGGGTCGGCGCCTGCCGGCCCGTTCGTCTTTTGAGGGAAGCGGTACCAGACTTCGACCGACTCCTTCGAGTCGACGCGCACCTCTTTCACGAGTTCGTGGAGGAGGTGCTTCTTTTGCGGGTTCGTGGCCGTGGCGAAGACCTGCTCGAAGTCGTCGAGGGCTTGAGTCAAGAGGTGTGTAAACGAGCTCAGGCGGCGGCCCTCTGATTCGACTTCGTGATCTTCACTCCGTTGTCGAACATCACGCCGCGATAGACCTCGGCGGCCAGGTGCGGCGCGTCGAT
>JBOHUC010000183.1:0-40804 GCA_050733935.1 Candidatus Eiseniibacteriota bacterium
GCAACCTCGAACGGCGATCCGAAGGCCAAGGGTCTGGCAGTCCAAAATCTCACCCGCGAGGACCGCTGCAGAGTCGTTGTTCTGTAAACTCACGATGCGAGTGTCTCAGAGTCGTTGACAGGTTCCGGAACGCGAACGAAATACACGCCTGAGGCGGCGCCGACACGGTTCTCTACATCCCACCGAGTCACCGCAATTCCGTTGACCGTTCGTGGTGCAGTCCACTTGCTTACGCTGCGGCCGGCTACATCAATGATCTCCACAAAGACTTCCTCACTTCCAGGCGCAGAGATTGCAAACGTCTGACTGTCTCCAACCATGCGCGGATTGCCCATCACAACTACCTTCAACTGGTTGTTGCCGATTCCGGTGTCGACGCCAACCGCGCTTCCCACGTATCCCAAGGCCGCCCACCGAATGACCGCTTGATCGGGCCTAACAGGCAACCACTTCCCCCCGCCTGGAAACCCTGGAAGATAGTAAAGATATGTCCGATACGTCGCACCGGTTGGGCTTGCCCCGCCTCTCCTGACACGCACCTAGTGTAGTCCTGCGGCTTTCTCGAACGCAGCCGGACTGACGTATCCCAGCGTCGAGTGCCGGCGCCTGGGATTGTAGAACCTCTCGATGTAGTCGAACACGTCGGCCCGGGCTTCATCACGAGTTCGGTAGCGCCGCCGATAGACACGTTCGATTTTCAGGCTCGAGAAGAAGCTCTCCATCGCTGAGTTGTCCCATACGTCCCCCTGCCGGCTCATGCTGCACTGGATCCCTTGGTCCACCAACAGCTGCTGGAACACCTCGCTCGTGTACTGGCTGCCCTGGTCGGAGTGATGGAGCAGCTCCGTGGGCTTGCCACGCCGCCAGATCGCCGTCACAAGGGCCTCGGTGACGAGCTCGGCCGTCATCCTCGTGTTCATCGACCAGCCGACGATCCGCCGCGAGTACAAGTCCATCACGACCGCAACGAACAGCCAACCCTCCGCGGTCCAGATGTACGTGAAGTCTGCGACCCAGCGCCGGTTCGGCCCATCGGCTTCGAACCGTCGATCGAGGACGTTCGGCGCGATCACGTGTTCCGGACGAACCCCGCTGTCGCTCGGAAGCCGCCGACGCTTGGGCCGCGCCTGCAGGCCTTCTGCGCGCATGAGTCGCGCAACCCGCTTGCGACTACAGCGATATCCCAGGTCACGGAGATCGCGTCGCACGCGAGGACTTCCGTACGTTCGATCGCTCTGCTCAAAGCTCGTTCGGATGTGGATCACGAGCTCTCGGTCTTCCCGAGAGCGTTCGACTCTCAGGCCGCTGCATCCACTCGTAGAAGCCGCCCCGCGAGACACCGAGCGCCTCGCACATCTCCTTCGTTCGCCAGATCCCTCGGTGCTTCGCGATGAACGCAAACCTCACGTCCTTTCCTTCGCGAAGTAGGCGATGGCTTTTTTTAGAATGTCGCGCTCGGCCTGCGCCTTCGCAAGCTCGCGCCGCAGACGCGCCACATCGGCGTCGCTCGGCTTCATCCGTCCCCGACCCGGGAACGAGTGCTCTCGATCGCTCGAGAACTCCTTCACCCAGTTCCGCAGCGAGTTCGGGTGAATCCCGAGATCCTTCGCCGCCTGGTTCACCGTCACGCCGCGCTCAACGACCAGCCGCACGGCCTCGACCTTGAACTCCCGACTGTAGGCGCGTCTTCCCACTGGACACCTCCCCGACTATCCTGCCACCTTAACTTGGTGTCAGGAAGACCGGGGAAAGCCCAGACAGCTGCTGGGAAGTAATGATCCACGACGGGGGGTGGTGCAGTCGAACCAGAGAACAACGAACATGCTCCCACGACTGCGAGATAATCCTCCTCTCCCTGCGAGTCCAAGAGCTTTACGTATGCCAGACGAAAATGGCCTGGAAGGGCCTCGGCACCGACCTCGTCAAATCGTGCGTATGCGAATGGTCCGGCCTGGCAGGAGGATGTCTGCGAGCCGACGACCGCAAGAATTGCCGTCGAGTCTGAGTGGTCGGACACCTTCGTCAAGGTGCCCTTCAGACCCCCGATTGCGCAGGAAGAACTGCTGGCCAAGCCTTCTAGACTCGTAACGCGGTAAGCGGGCTCCTGCAGGCCGCTCGGAGCCCAGAGAAGTTGAAACTCCACGCCGTTCGTCGCAACGACAGAACTCAAATGCAGATAGAGCGTTGGACGAGAACCGGGAGATGGGGCGCTGTTCGTCACTAACGACGTTCGGCTCCAAGACAATCTTGCGACGCCGCTAGCGTTCTGACCGGCTTGCGCTGTGCTACACAGGCAGAGGACAGCCAAAAGGAGGTGAAGGAAAACAAGTCGAAACCGGGTCATTGCTGCTCCTGCAAAGGTGCGGCAGGATGAAGGCCGCCCGCGAGCGAGCCGAAGCCCTGTTTCCATACAGCGATGTTGACCTCGAATTCACTAATGCTGCGCTCCTGACCTGACGCAGTCAATGAAATTTGCAGAACGTCTGCCCCACGGGAGTCGGGCGCGACGAGGAACAATCGCGTGGCTTGAAGCTTGATCTGCAAGCGGGGAAATCCCGTGCCCTAGTCTAGCTCCTAGAAGCCATCTCAAAAACACCGGCGGAGTAGAATCATGCGCAGCCTAGGAGCACGAAGCCGAAGTAGTTCATGAACTTCGAGCGCGTCGGAATCGTAGGCTCCGTCTCCAGCCGAACAGGTACTCCTCGAACGAAAGACGCTCCGACAGCCCTGTACAAGGGTGACTTCATGCGGCGAAGCGCTGGCAATGTTGGCCGCGATAGGAAGGCCATGGCAGTCTGCAATTGCCATGAGCTTCGTACCCTTGCCCCGCTCGATCTTTCCCACGCAAACCCCTGTTTTCCCAGCTAGCAGGAGTGCGAGCGCCGGTCGCCTACCGAATCGCCTCAACGAGCGGGTTCGAGCCACTCCCTCCCGCCCATGCGATCGCGGATCGCGGCCGGGATCCGCACGCGACCGTCCGCGTCCTGTCCGGCCTCGAGGATCGTGATCACGATGCGCGGCAGTGCAAGCCCCGAGGCGTTCAGGGTGTGAGCAAATTCGGGCTTCGCCCCCGCTTCGCGGCGGAAGCGAATCCCGGCCCGCCGCGCCTGGAACGCTTCGAAGTTCGAGCACGACGACACCTCGAGCCAGGCCTTCTGGCCCGGCGCCCAGGTCTCGAAGTCGTAGCACTTGGACGCCGCAAACGAGAGATCCCCGGCGCACAGGAGGAGCACGCGATACGGAAGCTCGAGCGCCCGCAGCACGGCCTCGACGTGGCCGCGCAGCGTCTCGTGCTCCTCGTAGCTCTTCTCGGGCAGCACGAAGCGCACGAGCTCGACCTTGTCGAACTGGTGGAGCCGCTGGATGCCGCGCGTGTCCTTCCCGTACGCGCCGGCTTCCTTGCGGAACGACGGGCAGTATGCGGTGAGCGTCCGGGGAATCACGCCGGGCTCGAGGATCTCGTCCTGATAGATGTTCGTGACCGGAACCTCGGCCGTCGGATTGAGCCAGAGGTCCTCGTCCTGGATGCGATACATGTCCTCGGCGAGCTTCGGCAGCTGCCCGGTTCCGCGAAGCGACTTCGAGTTGATCGCGATCGCCGGATGCACCTCCGTGTAACCGTGGCGGTCGATGTGGAGATCGAGCATGAAGTCGACGAGGGCCCGCACGAGCCGCGCGCCATCGCCCACGAAGAGCGGAAAGCCCGAGCCCGCGAGCTTCGGCCCACGCTCGAAGTCGATGAGGCCGAGCTGCTCGGCGAGCTCCCAGTGCGGCTTCGGCTCGAAGTCGAACTTGCGCCCCTCGCCCCAATGCGCGACCTCGACGTTTGCGGCCGCGTCGCGCCCTTCCGGGACGCTCGCGTGCGGGAGATTCGGGATCCAGGCCGCGACTTCCTCGAGCTCCTCCTCGATCGCGCGCAGGCGCCGGTCGTGGAGCTGAATGCGGTCGGACACGGCCTTCATCGCGGTGATGAGGGCCGCGGCGTCCTGGCCGGCCTTCTTGAGGCGCGCGATCTCCTCGCTCGACTGGTTGCGCTCGTGTTTGAGCGCGTCCGCTTCCTTGAGGAGCGTGAGACGCTCGGTATCGAGCTCGTAGAAGCGATCGAGCTGGGGCGGAACGGTGCCGAGCTTCTTCACGACGCCGGCGCGAACCGCGTCCCGTTCCTCGCGCAGCATGCGGGGATCGTGCATCCGAATCTCCTCTGGAAACTGAAATCGTTCGATGCGCCCGGGACTTTCAGCCGGCGGCGAGCACTTCGCGCGCGGCGTCCCGGGCGGCTTCGATCACCTGTTCGATGACGGCGTCATCATGCTCCGTGGACACGAAGAACGCTTCGAACTGCGAAGGCGGCAGGTACACGCCGCGCTCGAGCATCGCGCGATGGAAGCGGGCGAAGCGCGCGGTGTCCGAGCGTTTGACGGCGGCGAAATCGCTCGCTTCGCCTTCGAGGAAGAACGCCGTGCCCATCGAGCCCACGCGCGTGAGCGTCACCGGCACGCCGGCGGCGGAGAACGCACCCGCGAGTCCGCGTTCGAGAGTCGCTCCGCGCGCTTCGAGGGTTTCCCAAGGCTTACGGCGCACGATCTCCTCGAGCGTCGCGAGGCCCGCGGCCATCGCGACCGGATTTCCGTTGAGCGTCCCAGCCTGATAGACGGGCCCGGCCGGGGCGATCTTCTGCATGAGGTCGCGACGCCCGCCGTAGGCGCCCGACGGAAATCCTCCTCCGAGCACCTTGGACGTGGTCGTGAGGTCGGGCGTCACGTCGTAGAGCTCCTGCGCTCCGCCAGGTGCCACGCGGAACGCGGTCATGACCTCGTCGAACACGAGGAGCGCGCCGTGGTGATCGCACTGCGCGCGCAACGCTTCGAGGAAGCCGAGGCGCGGCGGAACAACTCCCATGTTCGCGGCGATCGGCTCGACGATGACGCACGCCACTTCGGAGCCGCGCGCGTCGAAGAACTTCTCGACCGCGTCCGCGTCGTTGTACGGCAACACCGCCGTGAGCGCCGCGAGTGCCGCCGGTACGCCCGGGCTATCCGGAATGCCGAGCGTGAGGGCCCCCGAACCGGCGGCCACCAGCATCGAGTCTGCGCACCCGTGATACGAGCCTTCGAACTTGACGACCAGGTCGCGTCCGGTCGCGGCGCGCGCGAGGCGGAGCGCGCTCATCACGGCCTCGGTGCCCGACGAGACGAAGCGCACCTGCTCGATTCCCGGCACGAGATCGACGACGAGGCGCGCGAGCTCGACTTCGAGCGGGCTCGGGGCGCCGAACGACGATCCGTGCTTCACCGCGCGCGAGACGGCTTCGACCACGACGGGATGCGCGTGTCCGAGGAGGAGCGATCCCCACGATCCGACGAGGTCCACGTAGCGCCGACCGTCGACGTCCACGAGGTACGCGCCTTCGCCGTGCTCGAAGAACACGGGATGGCCGCCCACCGCGCGAAACGCGCGCACCGGAGAATCGACGCCCCCGGGCAGGAGCTCGATCGCGTCACGCCAGAGCGCCGCGGACTTCGGGCCGGCACCCGCGCCCGCGCCGGTCGCGCGATCCGTCGTCACGCGGTCTTTCCCTCGGCGAGCCAGCGCGCTGCGTCGGCGGCGTGGTAGGTGAGGATCCAGTCGGCTCCCGCGCGCCGAATGCCGGTCAGGATCTCGAGCACGATGCGCGACTCCTCGATCCAGCCCTTTGCCGCCGCGGCTTTGACCATGGCGTACTCGCCGCTCACGTTGTAGGCCGCAAGCGGCGCCTCCGTGCGCTCGCGGGCGGCGCGGATCACGTCGAGATACGCAAGCGCCGGCTTCACCATGATCGCGTCGGCGCCTTCCGAAAGATCCTGCTCGATCTCGCGCATGGCCTCGCGCAGGTTCGCGGCATCCATCTGATAGCCGCGCCGATCCCCGAACGAAGGCGCCGACTGGGCGGCCTCGCGGAACGGCCCGTAGAATCCGGAGGCGAACTTGGCCGCGTACGAGAGGATCGCGGTCTGTGCGCAATCCGCCTCGTCGAGCGCCTCGCGGATCGCCCCCACGCGCCCGTCCATCATGTCCGACGGAGCGACGACGTCGGCACCCGCGCGCGCGTACGCGACCGCGGCTTTCGCGAGGAGCGGGAGCGTCTTGTCGTTCGCGACCTCGTGTCCCTCGAGGACGCCGCAGTGACCGTGATCCGTGTACTCGCACAGGCAGACGTCGGCGATCAGAACGAGGCCGAGATCGGCTTCGCGCAGGCGGCGCAACGCCTCGGGCACGGGCCCGTTCGTCGCCCACGCCTGCGATCCCTCCGCGTCCTTCGAGCTCGGGAGCCCGAACACCAGCATCGCCGGGATCCCGAGATCGCGCAGCTTCTTCGCGTCTTCGACCAGGAGATCGGGAGACACGCGGTCGACGCCCGGCATGACCTCGAGCGGCTGCCGGACCCGTGATCCGGGCACGACGAACGCGGGCGCGATCAGGCAATCGGGCGAAAGCCGCGTCTCGCGGACCATGCGTCGAATCGCGGGCGAGCGCCGAAAGCGCCGCATGCGGAGATCGGGGTACATCATCGGTCGCCTCCTGCGTGGGCCGCGAAGTGTTCCTCGAGCGCCTGAACCAGCGATTCCATCGAACGCTCCCGGGCTTCGACGGCCGGCTCCTGCCCGAGCCGCCGTAGCGTATCCGAAGTGACGGGCCCAATCGAGGCCACGCACACGCCGTCCAGGAGGTCGTTTGCAACGGCTCCGGAGGATTCGGCAGCGCCGAAGAAGAACTCGGCCGTCGCACCGCTCGCGAAGCACACCGCATCCACTTTTCGTTCGCGCAGGAGCCGGATCGCCTGCGCGATCGACGCGTCGTCACCCACGAGCGCGTACACCGGGACCACGTCGACCGTGGCACCCCGGGCGCGCAGGCCCTCGGGCAGCGTTTCGCGCGCGATCAGGGCGCGGGGCAGGAGCATGCGGGCGCCGGCGTATCCGCTCGTCCCGGCCGCAAGAGCGTCGAACGCATCGAGGAATCCCTCCGCGCGCGCCCTCCCGGCATCGGCCGGCAGGCAAATGACCGGGACTCCGCGGTCGCCGAGATGCGTCGCGGTCATGTGCCCGATCGCGGCGACGACTCCCTCGAACGTCGCGAGCCTCGGTCGCCCGAGCCGCTCGCAGCGATCGAGGAGGCGGTCGACCGCGTTCCGGCTCGTGAACACGAGCCACTCGTAGTCTTCGAGATGTTCGATGGCGCGATCGCAAGGACCCCAGTCAGGCGGGTCGACAATCGCGATGGCAGGAAGCTCGATCGCGTCGGCACCGCGCGCGCGGAGAAGTCCGGCCAGCTCACCGGCCGCAGCACCCTGCGCCCGCGTCACGAGCACGGAGCGCCCCGCGAGCGGATGCTCCGCGCTCACGTGGGGCGCTCCAGGCTCACGTCGCGCGCGCCGCCGCCACCACGCGGTCCCCGCCCTGATCGAGAAGATCGATCGCGAGCCGCTTGCCGACGGCAGCCGCCTTCGAGCGCTGCCCCTGATGATCGCCGCGATACACGTGGATGCCGTCGGGACTCACGATGATGCCGGTGATCGCGATCGTGTGGCCGACGAGCTGTGCGAGCGCACCCGCAGGCACCTGGCAGCCGCCGCCCAGCGCCTTGAGGAAGCCGCGCTCGCATTCGGCGGCCGCGCGCGAGGCAGGTTCCTCGACGCTCTCGACGATCTTGAGCGCGCGCGCATCGTCGGCGCGCACGGCGACGGCGAGGATTCCCTGTCCGACGGCCGGAACCATCACGTCCTGCGAGAGGATCTCGCTCACGCGATCCTGCCAGCCGAGCCGCTCGAGTCCCGCGGCCGCGAGCACGAGCGCGTCGACCGCCCCGGCCTCGAGCTTGTTCCAGCGCGTTTCGACGTTGCCGCGTATGTCGACGACTTCGAGATCGTCGCGATACAGGAGGAGCTGCGCTTTGCGCCGGAGGCTCGAGGTTCCGACCTTGTCGCCCTCCTCGAGCTCGTCGAGAATTCGGCCGTCGGTCGTGAGCACGACGTCGAACGGATTCGCCCGATGTGAAAGCGCCCCGAGGACGATGCCCTGCGGAAGCTCGGTCGGAACGTCCTTCAAAGAGTGTACGGCGGCCGCGATGCGGCCCTCGAGGAGCGCGTCGTCGAGCTCCTTCGTGAACACTCCCTTCCCGCCGATCCGATGCAGGGGCTGTCCGAGCTCGCGGTCTCCGGTCGTCGATATCTTCACGATCTCGACTTCGAGTCCGGGATGCGCCTCACGGATCGAACCGGCGACGACGGACGCCTGCGCCAGCGCGAGCGCGCTGCCGCGAGTGCCGAGGGCGAAGTGCCCGGCGAGTCGTGTCAGGAATCCTCCGCGTTGAGCGGCAAGGCCCCTACTTCTTCGCGGCCTTCTTCGCCGCCGCCTTCTTCGGGGAAACCTTCTTCTTCGGAGCGACAGCCTTCGCCGCGGCACGGGCCTTCTTGGCGACGGTGCGCTTGCTCTGCGTCTTCGCCTTCTTCGCGGCTCCTTCGGCCTTCACCTTCTTCTTCTTGGGCTTCGTCAGACGGGTCGGGAGCGCGATGCCCGCCTTCTTGAACAGCGAGCGCACCTGGTCCGACGGCGTTGCGCCGACGGACAGCCAGTACTGCGCACGCTCTGCATCGACCTTGAGCTCGGCCTCCTTGGGCTGGGCGTTGTAGTGGCCCAGCTCGGCCACGAAGCGGCCGTCGCGCGGCGACTTCGATTCGGCGACCACGATGCGGAACTTCGGATCCTTCTTTGCACCCATCCGACGAAGACGAATGACCACTGCCATTTACGGAACCTCCGTTGCCTCGGCGGGCCTAGCCCCCGAAGCGGAATCCCCCCATTCCACGCATGCCGGGCGGAGCGAAGGGCACCCGTTTGCCCGGGCCCTTCATCCGCTTCGCAAGGATGCGCACCTGTTCGAAATCTCGGAGCAGCTTGTTCACGTTCTGCACCTGCGTGCCGCTTCCCGCCGCGACGCGGCGTTTCCGGGAAGCGTTGAGCAGCGAGGGCTTCCGGCGCTCGGCGGGAGTCATCGAGAGGATGATCGCTTCGACGCGTTTGAGCTCCCTCTCTCCTTCGCCCGACATGCGGTCGTCGATGCGATGGCCGCCCGGGAGCATTTTGAGGATGTCGCCGAGCGAGCCGAGCTTCCGCATCTCGCGCATCTGCGCCAGGAAGTCATCGAGCGTGAGATCGCTCTTCCTGAGCTTGTTCTCGAGCTCGAGGGCCTTCTCGAGATCGATCTTCTCCTGGGCCTTTTCGACCAGGGAGAGGACGTCGCCCATTCCGAGGATGCGCGAGGCGAGCCGGTCCGGGTGGAAAGGCTCGATCGCGTCCACTTTCTCTCCGACCGAGAGGAAGAGGATGGGCTTGCCCGTCACGTGTCGCAGCGAGAGCGCGGCACCGCCGCGCGCGTCGCCGTCCATCTTGGTGAGCACGAGTCCGTCGATTCCGATCTCGCGCGAGAAGGCCTCGCCCGTGCGCACGGCGTCCTGGCCCGTCATGCCGTCGAGCACGAGCACGATCTGATGCGGCTTGAGCGCGGTCCTGAGCTTCTTCGCCTCGGCCATCATCTCTTCGTCGATGGTGAGCCGGCCCGCGGTGTCGAAGACCAGGTAATCCATGCCACGGTCGATCGCCTCGGAGAGCGCGCCGCGCGCGATCGTCTCGGGCGTGTCGGTCGGGTTCGTCGGGCGGAACGCGAGGCCGTTCGCCTCGGCGAGCACGCGGAGCTGCTCGAGGGCGGCGGGACGGTGGACGTCCGCGCTCGCGAGGAGACTTCGGCGCTCCTTCTCCTTGAGCCAGAGCGCGAGCTTCGCGGCGAACGTGGTCTTGCCCGAGCCCTGGAGGCCGACGAGCAGGATCACGGTCGGAGACTTCGGAGATTGCGCGATCGGCGTCTGCGTGCTGCCGAGGATCGTGACGAGCTCCTCGTAGACCACGCGCACGAGCATGGCGCCCGGATCGACGCCCTCGAGCACCTCGCGTCCGATCGCACGCGCTTCGACACGCGTGAGGAACTCCTTCGCGACCGAGACGTGCACGTCGGCTTCGAGCAGCGCGCGGCGAATCTCCCGCAGGCCGGTGCGGATGTTGTCCGGAGTCAGCTTGCCCTGGCCTCGAAGGTTCTTGAAGATGCCTTCGAGCCGACGGGTGAGATTTTCGAGCACGGAGAGTCGAAGCCTTTCGACGAAAGTTCCTGACGGCGGACCGGGGAGATCGACGGAGACGCGAAAGCCGGCCGGAGCCGACGGGGGTCCGGACGGCCATTGCGCAACGCCGGGAAGCTAACACACACCCGGGCTTGCGACAAGGTGGCGGACCGCGCGCGGGGCTGCTAGCTTGGCGTCAGTTATCCACAGAGGAATCCCGCATGGCACACGTCACGCCGCAAACACTTGCGAGCCGCTTCGGCAGGCCGTCCGGAATCCTTCTCGGTGTCGTCCACCTCAGGCCCCTCCCGGGCACTGCGCGCGCTCCCGGCCGGGCCGGCGACGCGATGCAGGTCGCGCTCGACCGGGCGCTCGCCGACGCCCGGGCGCTCGAGGCCGGGGGCCTCGACGGGCTCATCGTCGAGAACTTCGGAGATGCGCCGTTTCACAAAGATCGCGTGCCGCCCGAGATCGTGGCCGCACTTGCCCGCGCCGCCGTCGAGATCCGCCGCGCGACTCGCCTGCCGCTCGGTGTGAACGCGCTGCGAAACGACGCGCGTTCGGCGCTCGGCATCGCGGCCGCGTGCGGGCTCGACTTCATTCGCGTGAACGTCCACTCGGGCGCGATGCTCACCGACCAGGGACTGATCGAGGGCCGCGCGGCGGAAACGCTGGCCGAGCGGAGACGGCTGGGCGCGGCGGATGTTCTGATCTTTGCCGACGTGCTCGTGAAGCACGCGACTCCGCCTGCGGGCACGCGCGAAGAACTCCTGCCGCGGATTGCGGAGGACACGTTCCGGAGAGGTCTCGCGGATGCGCTCGTGGTGAGCGGCACGGGCACGGGCGAAGCCACGTCGCTTGCAGACATCGCGCTCGTGCGGCGGGCCGTGCCGGAAGCGCCGGTGCTCGTCGGATCCGGCGTCACCGATCGCACGGTGCGCGCGACGCTCGACTCCGGCGGCGCGACACCGGGCGCCCACGGCGCGATCGTCGGAACGTGGCTCAAGCAGGACGGGAAGGTCGATCAGCCGGTCGACGCGGAGCGCGTGCGGCGGCTCGTCGAGGCCGCGCGTGCGCCCGGTGCGGGATCGCGTGCGGCTGCCGCCGCAGCGCCCGCTTCCCCGTCGACGATCGCGCGCGCTCGCTCGAACACGGAATGAAGCATCGGACGCGTGAGGCGTCCGGTCTGCGTGTTCTGCTGGCTCGGATGATAGGAGCCGAGCAGCGTGATCGAAGAGAGACGCACCTCCGCGCCGTGCGCGTGCTTCGGTCGCGGCTTCGGAACGCTTCCGCCGATCTCTTCATACGCCCGTAGCCAGTGTTCCCACGCGAGCGCTCCGAGCGCGAGCACGACTCTCGTGTTCGGAAGGAGACGCATCTCGCCCACCAGGTACGACCGGCAGCGCGCGAACTCCTCCGGCGTCGGGCGATTGTCCGGCGGCGCGCAGCGTGCGGCCGCGGTCACGAACGCGTCCTCGAGCTCGAGGCCATCGTCCCGCGAGCGGGACGTCGGTTGATTCGCGAATCCCGCCGCATGGAGCGCGTCGTACAGCCAGTCGCCGGAACGATCCCCCGTGAACATCCTGCCAGTGCGGTTTCCGCCGTGCGCCGCGGGGGCGAGTCCGACGATCAGCAAGCGGCCGAGCGGATCTCCGAACGCGGGCACCGGACGACCCCAGTAGCTCTGGTCCCGGTAGGCAGCGCGTTTCGTGCGCGCCACTTCCTCGCGATGCGCGACCAGACGCGGGCAGGCGCGGCAGAGCACCACGCGCGCCTCGAGAGCCGCGAGAGCGGCGCGGGCCTCACGCGTTGGGGGCGCGGGACGGGGCGCCATGGCGTCAGGTCTGCTGGACTATTAGCAGGAAGATCGCGGCACCCGCGATGATCGTGATCAGGTAGCCGAGCGCGACGACCAGAACGCTCCTGGCCCACGAGATCCCGTGCGCTTCGCGCACGCAGGCCACGAGCAGCGTGAGAGAGAACAAGTAGAGGAACGAGACCACTCCGGAGGCGAACTCCGCGGGAAACGGGCGCGCGGCGCGAAGGCCGAACACGTAGAGCAGGACGAACGGCAGGCTTGCCGCAAGCGGCGCCAGGCTCCATCCGAGCGCGATGCGCTGATCGCGGAATCGGCCGCGCCCGCCGAGCGCCACTCCGAACACGTCGAGCGTGCACGCGAAGAAGAGCGCAAGCACGTACCAGAAGAGCGTCGCGATCAGGAACTCGACGACCACGGGAAACGTGGAGACCCGCCCTGGATCGGCGTCGGCGAGGCGAAACGCCTCGTGCGCCATGACCGCGCCGAGCAGGAGGAGCGCCCACAGTCCGCCGTCCCCGTGTTCGAGGAGCCAGCGGATCGTGAGCCGCGGCTGCGTCCAGACGACGCGCAGGGCGTCCGGCGGGCGTTCTTCGAGCGGAATCATGCGGGCCGACTCCGTGCGTGCAGGATCATGCGACGGGCGCGAGCGCCTTGAGGGCGCGCATTGCGGCGAGAGGATCGGGCTGACGGTAGATCCCGTGGCCGGCGACGAGCACGTCCGCTCCGGCTTCGGCGGCGCGTGGTCCGGTGCCGTCGGCCTGGATGCCGCCGTCGACTTCGATGTGAAGCGCAGCCCCGTGTGAGCGTCGCCAGGCCGCCGCGGCGCGCACGGTCTCGAGCGGGCCGGAAAGAAATTCCTGGCCGCTGAAGCCCGGATACACGGTCATGACGAGCAGAAGGTCGAGCTCGGCGGCCACCGGTTCGATGTCCTCGAACTTCGAGTCCGGGCGAAGCGCAAGCCCCACACGCGCGCCGACGGTCCGCAGGCCGGCAAGCGAACGACGAAGCTGTGCCAGGTCGATCGAGCGTGCGTGGGCCGGCGGGGTTCCTGCGATTCCCTGCCGCGTCGCGTCGGGATCCGCGTCCGCCGCTCCTTCTCCGTGCGAGCGCACGGGTGCGGGCCATCCCGGGCCCGCAACGCCCGGCGCTTCGAGATGGATCGTGAGCACCGTGGCGCCTGCGCCCGCGAACGCCTTCGCGAAGCGTTGCGGTTCGTCGATCATGAGATGGACGTCGAGCGGAAGCTTCGTCATCCGATGAAGAGCCGCAACCATCGGCGGACCGAACGTGAGGTTCGGAACGAAGTGTCCATCCATCACGTCACAGTGGAGCCAGTCGGCCCCCTGCTCCGCGAGACGGACCGCATCGGCCAGCCGGGACCAGTCGGCTGAGAGAATGGAGGGCGAGAGGATCACTGGATGAGTCTCCCCGCGACTGTGAGCGTGATCAGCTGACCGCGCATGACGCGCGCGCCGGGCATTGGCAATTGCTCCGCGATGCGGGTCAGGCTCGAGGGCGGACCGTGAACTTCCACCCGAAAGCCCATCGCTTCGAGGTCGCGTTCGGCGGACGTCGCGTCCCGTCCCACGAGATCGGGCATGACGTACGCCTCCGGGTCGGACGCGATGCAGAGCAGCAGATTGACGGCCGTTCCGCGCGGCACGATCGATCCGAACGGCGGCTCCGTGGCCACCACGAGACCAGGGCCGACTTCCGCAGTCACGACGCGGCCCACCGCACCGGTCCTTAGCCCCGCGCGATCGAGCAGCAAACGCGCGCTGCGAAGCGACTCGCCGAACAGCTCGGGGATGTTCGCAAACTCCTCCCCGAGGCTCAACACGACCGACACGCGACGCCCCGGCTTCACGGGTCGCCCGGGCTCGGGATCCTGCGTCACCACGAATCCGCGCGGGATCGCCGGATCGAAGCGCTCCGACGTGACCGAGAGCTTGAGGCCCAAGCGGGCGAGGATCGCCTCTGACTGCTCGCGATTGAGATTCGAGAGTTCGGGCACGAAGACATCTCCGGCGCCGCGCGTGAAACGCGGCATCACGACTTCGTCGAACAGGAGAAGCCCGGTCACGAACGCGATGGCTGCGATGATCGCCGTTCCGGCGAGCGCCTTGAGCCCGCGCACCGTCCACGGATCGCGGGGAATCAGAGGCTCGGGCCCGGAGTCCGACTCCGGCTCGATCGGCGGAAGCAGGAGCTCGTGCTTCGGACTTTCGGGAGGCGGGGCGCTCTCGTCCATCACCGCGTCCCGCGCCGCCTCATGCGCACGGCGTACGCGCCGTCCGTGCCGTGCCGATGCGGAAGCATGCGCATCGCCCCGCCCTCTTCGACGAGCTCCGGCGGGAGAAACGCGGAAGCACTCTCGACCTGCCAGTCGTCGTTGCCCGCGAGGAACGAAGCGATCACTTCGTCCGTTTCTTCCGGTTCGAACGAGCACACGCTGTAGACGAGCACGCCACCCGGACGCACCACGCGTGCCGCGGCCCGGAGCAGACGTCCCTGGAGCTCCGCGGAGTCCGCGAGACGAGCCGCTTCCTTTCGCCAGCGTGCGTCCGCGCGTCGCGCGAGCACACCGAGCCCCGAACACGGAGCGTCGACGATCGCGCGATCGTACGGGCCGCCGCGTCCATACGACTCGAGCGAGGCTTCCGTTCCGTCCGCAACCTCGACGGCAATCGAGCGGAGCCCGAGTCGCTCGATGCCGCGCGACATCGTCCGCGCGCGCGGCGCGAGCTTCTCGACCGCGACGACTTCCCCCTGATCGCCCATCAACTCGGCGAGGTGCGTGGACTTTCCTCCCGGAGCGGCACAGAGATCGAGCACGCGCTCGCCCGACTCGGGAGCGACGAGCAACCCGACCATCGTCTCGCTCTCGTCCTGCACGGTGCAGTCGCCGCGTGCGTATGCGGGAAAGTCCGAGAAGTCGGCGTCGGCGTCCACCCACACGGTGTGGGAGGACCACTGTCCGGGTCGGCCCGAAAGGCCCGCGGCTTCGAGTCGCTTCAGGAGCTCCTTGCGATCGAGCTTGAGGCGGTTCGCGCGCAGGCCGAGGGCCGCCGCGCGGTTGTTCGCCTCGCACAGAGCGATCGTCTCCTCCACGCCGTAGCGGCCGACCCAGCGCTCGAGGAGCCACCGGGGATGCGAGGTCACGGCGCCGAGTGCGTCGTAGTCGACCGATCCGTCGTCGCGCGTCACGGCCGGAGTTCCGATCTCGCGCATCACAACCGCTTCGGAAAGCCGTCTGAGAACGCTGTTCGAGAGGCCGGCCGTCCCCGGATGCCCGTACTTGAGCGCGAGCTTCACACTCTCGTCCACGGCGGCGCGCGCCGGAACGCGATCGAGGTGAAGGAGCTGGTAGGCGCCGAGTCTCAGCGCGTTCTGGATCCACACCGGCAGGCTCGAAAGCCCGACGTGGAGGAAGCGATTCAGTTGATAGTCGAGCGTGCCACGGCGGCGCAGCGTGCCCTTCACGAGCTCGTTCAGGAAGGCGCGATCCCGGCGGTCGAGACGGAACTGATCGGCGAGATCTTCGATCACGCGTTCAGCGTAGGCGCGCTTGACCTCGACCTGGAACAACACCTGGAGTGCTAAGTCGCGCACGTTCGGGCCGCGTCGCGGAGTCATCGCCGCCGGCGCCCCGCCTGCGCTCCGGCGTTGGGTCGCGGCCGAGCGGAAATCGTCGCGCGCAGACGGAGGTGCTTCGAGCGTTGCGGTTACCGACGAGCTCGAACGCGCAGACGACGCGCCCTGACCGGGCGCCCCCACGGGGCGACCGGTGCGTGCATCGTAGCGCTGCGGCCGCGCGAACCGCCGCCCTCCGGGACCCGACGGCTTACGTCCGTGCTCGCGCTTGCCCCACTTGCCGGGACCACCTGCCGAATGCGGCCGGCCTTTGTGCGGGCGGCCTGCACGGGGACGGTCGCCCTGCGGACGATCCCCCTGCGGACGACCTCCCTGCGGACGGTTTCCGCGCGGACGATCCGTGCGTGGGCGATCTGAGCGCGGGCGATCCGTGCGCGGGCGATCGGCACGCGGACGATCGTCGAATCCGCGGCGAGGCGGACGGTCCCGGCCCTCCGCGGCGGACGTATGCGGCTTGCGATCGAAGCGACGACCGCCGCGATCCCCCGATGTCGCACCACGATCTCGAGGCGCTGCGCCACGGTCCCGACGTTCGAAACGATCCGGTCGGGCGGGCCGGCCACCACGCTGGGGGCGATCGGAACGCGGGCGATCGCTGCGCGGACGGTCAGCGTGCGGACGATCCGGACGTGGACGATCCGTGCGTGGGCGATCTGTCTGTGGACGATCCGAGCGCGGGCGATCGCTGCGCGGACGATCGGAGCGCGGACGATCGGAGCGTGGACGATCGGAACGCGGACGATCCCCCTGGAAGCGAGACGAGCCCGGACGAGCGGGACGATCGGAGCGATCGCGTCGATCCGGTCGCCCGGTTCGCTCCGGGCGGCCTTCGCGTTGCGAACCGGCCCGGCCTTCGCGCCGCGCACCCGCCTGATCGTCGCGGCGACCACCGGACGGACGGCCACGCCCGCCCTCGCGCTTCCGACGCTCCTTCTCTTCGGCGGCGGCGCGCGGGAGCACGCTCGGTCCCTTCGGTCCGCGGGTCTTCTTGGTCATGACAACTCCTCGCGGCGCAGAACTTCGAACCGCGCCCCGTCCTTGCCGCTCGAGCGGAGCCCGCGCCACCAGTCCTGCGCGTCCATCTCGTTCCGGCCCGCAGGTCGCACTCGCAGGACTTCGATCGCGCCCTCGCCACAGGCGACGATGAGGCCGCCATGCTCACCCGCTCCGAGAATGGCTCCCGGTTTTGCGACGGCGGCCACTGCCGCCGTCGCGATTTGCGTGCGCTCGAAACGCACGGGCTGGCCGGCGAATCCGGCGATCGCCCCCGGCCACGGCGTCATCGCGCGCGCCCGGTTGTGCACTTCGCGCGCACTCTTCGTGAAGTCGATCAGACCGTGCTCCTTTCGCACCTTCTTCGTCAGCGTCGCGCGTGCGTGATCCTGCGACACGCGCGGCGCATCGTCCTTCGCCACCCGCTCGACCGTCTCGAGGAGGAGTGCGGCACCGTCTTGCGCGAGCCGGGTGGAAAGCTCCCCGGCGGTTTCGTCCGGACCGATCGCGAGCGCGCGCTGGAGGATCACGTCGCCGCTGTCGAGGCCCTCCGCGATCCACTGCGTCGTGTTCCCCGTTTCGCTTCGCCCGTCGAGAAGCGCCGCCTGGATGGGCGAGGCTCCGCGGTACTCGGGCAGGAGCGACGCGTGCAGATTGATCGAGCCCAGGCGCGGGACCGCAAGGAGCTCGGGCGAGAGAATCGCCCCGTACGCCACGACGACGAACAGATCCGGTGCGACGCCGCGCAGCGCGCCGATTGCGCCGGGCGCATTCGGCCGCTCCGTCTGCAGGCACCCGAGCCCGAGCTCGAGCGCGCGCTCCTTGACCGGCGGAGCGGCGAGCGCGCGTCCGCGACCCTTCGGCCGGTCCGGCTGCGCGACCACGAGGCGCACGGCGCCCGTCCGCGCGAGCGCGTCGAGCGACGGCACCGCGAAGTCCGGGGTACCGAGAAAGACGATCCGGAGGTCGCTCAGGTCGCTAAAGGGCGGGACCCTCGTGCCGGGGGATCGATCCGGGGACGCGCCCGCTTTCGAGCGCCTTCAACTCCTTGCGATGCAACTGCCTCTGCAGCAAGCCAAGCCGGTCCACGAACAGAACACCGTTCAGGTGATCGAGCTCGTGCTGGATCGCGCGTGCCAGGTAGCCGTCCGCGTCGAACTCGACGGGACGTCCGGCTTCGTCGAGTGCCTTCACGGAAATCGACGACGCGCGCTTCACGTCGTCGTACACGCCGGGCACGGAGAGGCAGCCCTCCTCGCCCACTTCCCATCCTTCCGCGCGCACGATCTCGGGATTGATGAGTGTCATGTCGACGCGCTTGTGCCGCTTGATCGGAACCGCGAGCACGAGCAGTCGCTCCGACGTTCCGACCTGTGGTGCCGCAAGCCCGACGCCGTCCTCGGCCAACATCGTGTCGAACATGTCGAGCACGAACGGTTTGAGCGCATCCGTGACTTCGAGCACGGGCTTCGCTTTCGCGCGAAGGACCGGGTCGCCGTAGATGCGGAGCGGAAGGATCGGCACCTAGACCCTCCCCTCTCTCTGTGCTTGGCGTACGACGGAGGACCTCATCGGAGGACCACAAACTTGCGGGCTACGGTTTCGCCGTTTACGTCAAGTCGGCAAAAGTAGAAGCCCGAGGACCACCCTGAGGACCGAATCGGGATCTCGTGGGGGCCAGCCGTCTGCAAGCTACCTTCAAGGAGCAATTCGACTCGTCGTCCGCGGGCATCATAGATCGCAAGATCAACCGCGGCGGCTATTGGAAGCGCAAAGCGAACGGTCGCAGCACTGACCACTGGGTTGGGGTACGGAACGGACATCGATATGGCGGATGGGGCTGGCCCAGGAGGCGGTGGCGTTTCTGGAATCAGGGAAAGTGAGGCAAGCGTCGATGCGGGTCTAGTCCCCGACCAGAGGAAGAGCCCGCCTGCGTAAAGCGCATTGCCGCTTGTCGCCAGCGACCACGGAATGCCTGGCTCCAATGGTTCGTGGACATTGGCGCCCGTCAGCTTTGGATCCCAGTCGAGAACCTGTCCGGTCTCGGCGTCAAGTGCCGCGAGACCGTTACGGATCTTTCCGCCGATGCTGTCCATACTTCCGCCAACGTACAGAGTCGATCCCGCAATAGCCAGATCGTGGACACGATTGGTGTTGGGATTGGCATTTGCCGTGTTTGCAACCCAATCCATTCTCAAGGTCCCTGTCCTTGTGCTAACGGCCGCGAGCCTCTCGCGCTGCACGCCATTGAGGCTGCTAAAGGCGCCCCCAAGAAAAACCGTGCTGTCCTTGATGGCGATTGCGTTGACCCACTGATCCGGATCGGGGTGCCAATCAAGTAGCGATCCAGTCGTGAGGTCAATAGCAGCTGCGTGCTTGTAGTCCTCTCCTCCAATACTTCTGAAGAAACCCCCAACGTAGAGCACGTTCCCAGCGCCCCGAGCGACGTAGACATCGGAATCGAACTCGAAGTCCAGACTGTCCAGTTCGCCACTGGGAATGTTGAACGAGGCGAGTCCACTTCGCAGGCTCCCTCCCACTGTCGTAAAGCCCCCGACCGCGATGAGGCGATCGCCAACGATCTCGAGTCTTCGCACAAGGTTGTTCGTATCTGCTGTCCACTCCAAGACCGACCCCGCAAGCGTGTCAACCGCAGCGAGACCAAAGTGATCCTGACCTCCGACCTGTGAAAAGTCACCGGCCACAAAAACGCGATCTCCCTGCACTGCGACGCTATTCGCAAACAGACCATTCGGATTCGGGTTCCAGTCCGTGACTTCGCCTGTCTCGGAGTCGAACGCAGCAAGGCACCTGCGTTCAACGCAGCCCATGAGCCCGACGGACCCACCAAGGTAGATGACGTCCTCTTGAGGAATGAGAATACTCGGGGCGACATCTGATTGAGGGTCCCAACCAGTGGCATCACCAGATTCCCGATCGACCTCGGCCAAGGTGTAGCGCGCCAGCCCGGCGATCTCCGTAAAGTCACCAGCAATGTAGGCCGTGGTCTGCGTGATGGCCAATGCTGTGATGTTGGGAGCGTATTCCGTGCGGCGTGGGCCAGGCCTCGGGTCCCACGGCGTGGGGACACCAGAGATCAAATCGACCTCCGCGACCCCTCCTCTGTCAATTCCACCCAGGATCGAAAAGTGCCCACTGACATAGATCGTGCCAACGCCCGGAACCAATGCCGAGACATAGGGCGAGGGGTCGAGCGAGTTGCAGTTGCAGCTTGTCGCCTGGGGATCCCAGGACGTCGCCAGTGCGGTGCTCATATCAATTGCGGCTAGGTTCACTCGGTATTGATCACCAACTCGGTTGAAGAGTCCGCCAATGTACAGCGTGTCACCAACGTTCGCCAACGCACGCACAGACCCTGCGCCCCCGGCGACTGTGACGTCTGGATTCCAATCCGATGTCAGGCCGGTAGCCAGATCGATTTTCGCAACACCTCGTCGTTGCTCACCGCCGATGTGCGAGAAATCTCCACCCACATAGAGACTCGAACCTGCAACGAGGAGGGTCCGCACCAGACCATCTGCCTCTGGCGCCCAATCGAGTACGTCACCGGTATTCGCGTCGATCGCTGCAATCGACATGCGAGGAAAACCGTCTATCTGAGTAAACGTGCCGCCGACAAGCACGGTGTCGCCCTTCAAGGTCATGGCGTGTACCCACCCATTTGGGTTGGGACTCCACTCTGCGACGCGCCCATTCGCGAGCACATGACTCAGGCCCGAGCTCTGAATTCCAGCAACGCCGGTAATCCCTCCCGCCAGAAACCAACCGCCCTCACCATCGGGCACGGCCGCCTTCAAGACACCTGCTACCTTCGGGAACTGGCCTGGCACCGTTCCACTGTTTCGATCGACTGGAACAAAGGAGCCCGTGTTTGGGCCGACCCGCGTGAAATTGCCAGCGACGTAGATCTTGGTACCAGAACGGGCGATTCCGAGGATGTTTCCATTTGTGCCCCAGAGATTCGCGTTCAGCTCCTGCGGCTTCGCTATCGTACTCGTCGATGCCAAGACGAGTGCGACGATGGCCGCCGAGACAGACCAGCGCATTGCAGTCGCTCGTGTGCGTGTGCGCAAGGTGACGAAAGTGAGCGCCTCTCGAAGCACTTCTGGAACTCGCCTCCCTAGGCTCAGTGGGCTAGTGAAGGAGGACACCACGGGCGAATCGCCTTAAGCCTGCTGCTTCAAGTCTAGCAAAGTACACGCCGCTATTGGCCCTAGCCCCTGCGTCGCCCAGGCCATCCCACAGAAAGTCCGACCTTCCCGAGGGGAGTTCCTTGTCAACAAGGGTCCTCATCTTTCGGCCTCGAACGTCGTAAAGAACAATACGGACCGCCATGGCAGCGGGCAGATCAACTCGAAGCCTCATGTCCACCATCCCAGCGACCGGGCCAATCACCGTCAGCTTCGGCTCCGACGTGTCTCCGCCCTCCGCAACGTCGGTCGTGCTCACAGGACAATGCTCCTCAAAGAGGTACGGAGACGCGGCAGGCTGAACGGCAATGTAGCTGATCCCCACGGCCTGATCGTTCCACCCTCCCAGGAATGTGATGTTCTGGCTCGCGTTCACCTGCAGAAACTCCGCACCATGCCAATAGAAATAAGCATCCGTGGGTTGTCCTGTGAACTCATCGATAATCAGATCGTTCGTGTCGGCGGCCTGAGTCCAGTTTGCCGCATTCTGATCTGTCGGGCTCGCAGGATTGGAGATTGCCCAGATTGGTCGGATCTCACGCACTGAATAGAGAAGCCACCATTTGCCTTGGTACTGAAACACAGTAGGCGATTCCACATCTGCCTCAAACTGCCCTGGGCCTGGATAGGGATGAAGTGTCGCGTACAAAGGCGCGTCGTTGGCCCAACTCGTAAAGCTGCCGGTTGATCGTACGAAACCCACCACCTGGGCATTTGTTTGAACAGCGGGAATGGTCACGAAGTACATCAACCATGATCCTGGGTTTTGGGGATCCGGCATCACAAACGGGTCACGAAGTTGTGCCGCGCCCGTTCCCGATGCACCCCGAGGCGCCGCCCAAGCCCCCAAATCGCTTGCTGTAAAGATAGGATTAGGTTGCTGGGTCCAGGTGACGAGATCAGTGGATGTGGCAAGTCCGATGGCCTGATCACCATTGCTTGCTACGCCCGTGTAGAACATGTGATAGGTGAGTCCACGTTTCACCACACATGGCGCCCAGACGTGTTTGCTGTCAAACATGCCCGGCCGCACTTTGACAGCAGCCGTGTCCACTTCGCTCATCGGCCAGTTCAGGAGATCATTCGATTTGGCATGACCAATGTTCTTCTCAGTGAAGTCGATTCCTCCGTGATGAGCTTTCGTTTCCTGGTTTTGCCGAATGTAGAACAAGTGATGCACCCACACTCCCGATGGTGTCCAGCCACCGAGGACAAAGGCAAAGTCCTTTGGCTGGATCATTGGAAAGGGGTAGATGGTCTCGTGATACGTCTCCTGGCAAGATGCGCCGAGGGGTTGCATCGATGGCGGAGGAGGATCAGCTTCCACGGGAACGTTCGAGCGCGCACCATCGATGGTCGTAACGCTCAGCAAGCAATCCGGGACATGCGCAGCAACGTCGGCCCGCGCCGTGAGGACTGTATCGCTTTGAACAACGACATCAAGCGGGAGCCGCCACGAGTCGTCTAGTCCGACAAGCTGAATCGAAGCCCCGCGAGAGAGCCCGACACCGGCTGCGGTAACAACGAGCTCCGTCGAATGGTGCGCGGTTCCCGTACGAAAGACAACGGGAGGAAGCGAGTCCGTCAATCCACCGTTGATCGTCGCGATCGGTGACTTGATCGTCCGGTACGAGTCCGGATCCCTCGGGTCGAGTGCAACGGCCTGGATAAGCCCTTTGGCCCCGGCCGGGAGATCGAACACATAACGCGCCCGATTCGGTGCAATACCGCCCAGCGAACGGAGTTCAGTCGCCAAGACATTGCCAAGCAAATCGCCAGGCTGTTCCGAGTTGATGTGGTGGACGACGTCGGCAATGGAGGAATCGGAGGCGGACAGCGTATTAGGACGAAGCTGGCAACCCTGCGCGACCCACCGTAGACGCCAGTCACCCGCACGCAATTGCTCATTGAGGCCTGACTCAACTATCAGCGTGCACGTTGTGGCTTCTGAGAAGACGACTTCCCTCATTCCGGAACCCCAACGCAGATCGAGGGCCCATGAGGAGTCTGGCACCAACGGAACTGACAGAGCCGAAAGGAAACTCAACAATAGGCGACGCATCCCTGTTTCTCCCCTTGCTGATGATGATGATCAAAGTCGGACCGCAAAGTTGCGGTCAGACCTTCTTGCCACCCTTCTCGCCCTTGTCGGACCTATCCCCCGCTAGCCCCACAATCGCCGAGCGCTGGAACTCGATCTGCACGTTGCCGCCGACGTCGAGCGTCGTCGTGTCGTCCTGCACGCGCACGACGCGGCCCAGGATGCCGGCCTGCGTCACGACCTTGTCGCCCTTCGAGAGACCGGCTTGCATCTGCTTGAGCTCCTGCGCGCGTCTCTGCTGCGGTCGGATGAGCAGGAAGTACCAGATCACGAACACGACGAGAATCGGCAGGAACGACACGAGGGTCGGGGCCATGCCACCCCCGCCCGCCGGTGCGCCTCCCTGTGCGTGCGCCACTCCTACGAACCACTGTTCCATGAACTCTCCCCTGCGCACGCCGTCAGGCGGCGCTTGATCCGCGGTTCAGGTTCTCCTCGACCGAGCGCCGCCAGGCTGTGAACCGACCCTCGATGATCGCCGCACGCATGTCGCGCATGAGTCGTGCGAGATACGCGAGGCTGTGCAGACTCGCGAGCCGCATGCCGAGGATCTCCGCGGTGGCGAAAAGGTGCCGGATGTAGGCGCGGCTGAATCGGCGGCAGGTATAGCAACCGCACTCGGGGTCGAGGGGCCCGGGATCCTTCGCGTAGGCCGCGTTCTTGATGACGAGCTTGCCGCGCGAAGTCAGAACCGTGCCCTTGCGGGCGTTTCGGGTCGGCAGGACACAGTCGAACATGTCCACGCCGTGAGACACCGCCTCGACCAGATCGAGAGGCGTGCCGACGCCCATAAGATAGCGGGGTTTGTCGGCCGGGAGAAGGGCCGTATCACCCGCCACCAGCGCATGTCCTTCGTGCACGGGCTCCCCCACCCAGAGCCCGCCGAGCGCGTAACCGTCGAACGGCTCCTTCACGAGGTCCTCGGCACACCGTGCGCGCAGCGAGGGATAGACGCCTCCCTGGATGATGCCGAAGAGCGCGGGCACGGTTTCGCCGCCGTCCCGCAAGCGCGCACGATGCTCCAGCCCGCGACGCGCCCAGCGCACGGTGCGGCTCATCGAATCGCACGCTTCCTGTTCGGTCGCCGGGTACTGGAGACACTCGTCGAGCGACATCATGACGTCGACGCCGAGCGTCGTCTGGATCTCGATCGCGCTTTCGGGCGTGAGCTCGTACGCCGAGCCGTCGAGATGCGAGCGGAACGTGACACCCTCCTCGCGAATCTTCCGAAGCTGCGCGAGCGAGAGCACCTGGAATCCGCCCGAATCCGAGAGCACCGGGCCGTCCCAGCCCATGAACGCGTGCACGCCGCCGAGCTCGCGGATGAGAGCCGCGCCGGGACGAAGCATCAGGTGATAGGTGTTGGCGAGGATCATCGAGGCCCCGATGTCCGCGAGATCCGAGGGGGCGAGCGTCTTGACCGTCGCTTGCGTGCCCACCGGCATGAAGACCGGGGTCGGCACGACTCCGTGACGGGTCAGGAGCTCGCCGGCGCGGGCGCCGGTCGCGGGATCGGTGGCAATCAGGCGGAAGCTTGCGGGAGGTGCGGAACGTTCGGCGCTCACAGGATCGCAGTGTAGGCGGGAAGGCGCTGACGGAACAAGCGGCGCGGCCCGTTTTTCGTTATCCTGCAACGCGCATGAAACTCGAGCGCAGCAGCGGTGTTCTCCTTCATCCAAGCAGCCTACCGGGTCCGCACGGCATCGGCGATCTGGGTCCCGAAGCGGTGCGTTGGCTCGACTTCGTCGCGGCTTCGGGATCGCGCGTGTGGCAGGTGCTGCCGCTCGGACCGACGGGCTTCGGCGATTCGCCCTATCAATCGTTCTCTTCGTTCGCGGGGAGTCCCGCACTCGTGAGTCCCGAGCGATTGGTCGAGGACGGTCTCCTCACCGCTTCCGACCTGTCGGGTACGGGGCGCGGGCGGCCGCTTCCGGCGTCGCACGTCGATTACGCGCGCGCGCAATCGCGAAAGCGCGCGCTCCTCGATCGCGCATTCGAGCGCTTCGAGGCAGGGGCACACGGTGCGGGCGACCTGGGCCAGGCGTTCGAGACGTTCTGGACGCGCAACGCCTCCTGGCTCGACGACTTCGCGCTCTTCATGGCGCTCAAGGACGCGCACGACGGCGCTCCGTGGACGGACTGGCCTCCGCCGCTCCGCGCGCGAAACGCGACGGCGCTCGCCGAGGCGAATCGCGTGCACGAGCGGTTGCGCGTCCGGCATGCGTTCGCGCAGTTCCTCTTTTTCCGTCAGTGGAACGCGCTCCGTGAGCGGGCGCACGAGCGCGGAATCCGGATCCTCGGCGACGTTCCGATCTTCGTCGCACACGACAGCGTCGACGTGTGGGCCAATCCCGAGCTGTTCGAGCTCGACACGGCGGGCCGGCCCACCGCGGTCGCCGGCGTTCCGCCCGACTACTACTCGAAGACCGGTCAGCTCTGGGGAAATCCGCTCTACCGCTGGGACGTGCTCGCCGCTCGCGGGTTCGACTGGTGGATCGAGCGCGTACGTGCGGCAACGGCTCTCTACGATCTGGTGCGGCTCGATCACTTCCGCGGGTTCGTCGCGTACTGGGAGGTGCCTGCGAACGCTTCGACCGCCGAAACCGGGCGCTGGGTTCGCGGCCCGGGAGAGTCGCTGTTCACGGCGCTTCGCGCGCGGCTCGGATCGCTGCCCCTGATCGCCGAGGACCTCGGGGACATCACGCCCGACGTCTTGGAGCTCAGGGACAGGCTCGGACTCCCCGGAATGGAAGTCCTTCAGTTTGCGTTCAGCGGACCGGAAAACACGTTCCTCCCCCACCGGCACACGCGGGACAGCGTCGTCTACACGAGCACGCACGACAACGACACGGCCGAGGGCTGGTTCCGCACCGCTCCGCGCGCGGACCGCGAATTCCTGCGCCGGTATCGCGGTCCGGGCAGCGGAAGCGTCGCCTGGGACCTGATCCGGATGGCGTGGGCCTCGGTCGCGGCCCTTGCGATCGCGCCCGCCCAGGACCTCCTCGGGCTTGGGAGTGCGGCGCGGATGAACTTCCCGGGGCGGACCCGGGGGAACTGGACCTGGCGACTTCCACCCGGAGCGCCCGGGGCCCGGGTGCGCGGCCGTCTGCGCGAGCTCAACGCGACCTACCAGCGAGGCTGAGAAGCGGTTATTCTGCCGGGGTCCGTCTCGTCGCTCCGCACCCCAAATCCGGATTCTCCTACGAACGTGCTCTCGATCGTTCCCCGCGCGCTGGCTTCTCTCGAAGCGCTCAAGGCCGGCGCTCCCGCGCTGTTCACCGCGTACGCGGAGAACGAACGGCGTGATCGGCGCGCGCTCGAAGCACTCCAGGTCGAACGCTTGAAGCGCCTCCTCGTGCACGCAGGGGAACGCGTGCCGTTCTGGCGCCGGCGGTTCGCGCGCTACGGCATTCATCCCGAGACCGTGCGCTCGATCCGCGACCTCGCGGCGCTTCCGCCGCTCACCGAGCGTGACCTCCTCGACTTCGGAAACGATTTGATGACCGACGGCTCGGCACAGCCGGAGTGGTTCCGCGCGCGTGCGATGGAGGACAATCGCGAATCGCTCGGCATCTGGCTCGATCAGCGCGCGCGTCGCGAGCGCCTGGTCGACGAGCTGCGCCATGTCACGTGGCTCGGGCTCGACTGGCGGACACCGCGCGCCGTGCTCACGGGTCGCGCCGAGAACGGCGAGCTTCTCGAAGGTGCGGCCGGCCGGCTGCGCGGCGGATTGCGCAGCGGCGTGTGGCTCCATTCGGCGCGCATTCGCGCGGAGGGCGCCGACTTCGCCGGACGCGCAGCGCGCGCGAACGCTTCGCTTCTCTCCGGGCCGCCAAGCGCGCTCGAGCGACTTGCAGGAGCGATCGCCGAAGCGGTGCCGGAAGCCGCGAGCTATCGCCCGACGGTCGTTCTGACGTGGGGCGAGGTCCTCGACGAGGATCGCCGCACGTGGATTGAATCCGCGTTCGGAGCCCCGGTCTACGACGCCTACCGCACGCGCGAGATCGGTGAAGCCGCCCACGAATGCCGTGAGCGCCGCGGACTCCACGTCACCATGGAGCGCGTGCTGATCGAGTTCGTGCGCGACGGCGAGCCGGCCGATCCGGGCGAGGACGGCGAGATCCTGGTGACGGCGCTCGACAACCTCGCGATGCCGCTCCTTCGCTTCCGCCTCGGCGACGTGGGCTGCCGCGTTCCGGAGCCCTCCTGCCCGTGCGGCCGGACGAGCGAGCGCATCCTCATTACCGACGGACGCGCGGACGAGCTCGTGACGACGACGAACGGAAAGCGCGTGCACGCGGACTGGTTCGAGTGGCTCTTCGAATCCTGTCCGGGGCTCACCGACTGGCGCGTCCGCCAGGACCGGCGCGAAGAGCTGTCGCTCGATCTCGTGTGTGCCGACGGCCTCGACGACGCGACGCTCGAAGGCTTGCGGCGCGAGATCTCGCATCTCGACCCCGCGCTTACGGTCAACATCCACTTCGTGAACGCCGTTCCCCGCCGTGCGGACGCGCGTCGGCGACCCGTCGTCTCGCGCGTGCCGATCCAGTGGCCCCTCTAGTGACTCCTGACTCCGCGGTGACGCATCCGTGATCCTCGGGCTGGGAGTCGATCTCGTCGAAGTCTCGCGCATCGAGCAGGCCCTCGCCCGCGGCGAGCGCTTCACGAAGCGCCTGTTCACCGATCGGGAGATCGGCTACTGCACCCGCCACAAGGAGCCCGCGCGGCACTTCGCCGCACGCTTCGCCGCCAAGGAAGCCGGCATGAAGGCGATCGGAACCGGCTGGTCGAACGGAGTCGCCTGGAAGGACTTCGAAGTGCACCTCGATCCGCGCGGACGCCCGAATCTCCTGATTACCGGTCGCGCCGCCGAGCTCGCCAACGCCATGGGAGCGACGCACTCTGTGATCTCGCTCGCGCACGATGGGGGCTTCGCGATCGCCGTGGTCGCCCTCGAAGGCCAGGCGCGTGGCGCGACCGAAGCGTGGCTCACCGGCCGTGCTGCGATCGGTCTTCCGGAGACGAAGGAAGTCGTGACCGAGCTTTTGGCCGAGGAGAGGATCCGGACTTCGACCAACGTGCCGAATGATCGGGCCGAACGGGCCGAGCAGGCGGATCGGGCGGATCGCGCCGATCGCGCCGATCGCGAGGAGCGCTCCTAGTGCAACGCGTGCTGGTCGCGAATCGCGGCGAGATCGCGGTGCGCGTGATTCGCACGCTGCGCGATCTCGGTCTCACGTCGATCGCGGTGTACTCCGATCCCGATCGTGCGGCCCTCCACGTGCTCCTGGCCGACGAGGCCTATCGCGTGGGTGAAGGGCTCGCGCGCGAGAGCTACCTCCACATTCCGCGGCTCATCGAGGTCGCGAAGCGCGCGCGCGCGGACGCCGTCCATCCCGGCTACGGATTCCTGTCCGAGAACTCGGAGTTCGCGCAGGCGGTGCTCGATGCGGGGCTCGTGTTCATCGGTCCCCCGCCACGCGTGATCGCGGACCTCGGAAACAAGCTCGCCGCTCGTGAGATCGCGCGCAAAGCGGGCGCTCCGCTCGTTCCGGGATCTCCCGGTCCGCTCGCCGACGCCGTCGAAGCGGCGCGGATGGCGCGGACCCTGGGATTCCCGCTCATGCTCAAGGCCGCAGCGGGCGGCGGCGGAAAGGGCATGCGCGTCGTGCGCAGCGAAGCCGAGGTCGCGAGCGCGCTCGAGCTCACGCGCGGAGAAGCGAAGGCGGCGTTCGGCGACGACTCCGTTTATCTCGAGCGTTTCGTCGAGCGCCCGCGCCACGTCGAAGCGCAGATCCTGGCCGATGCGCATGGGAACGTCGTGTTCCTCGGCGAGCGCGATTGCTCGGTGCAGCGGCGGCATCAAAAGGTGGTGGAGGAGACTCCTTCGCCGGTTTTCACGCCCGCGATCCGCGAGCGCTTCGCCGAGGCGGCGTGTTCGATCGCGCGCACCGCCGGCTACGTCAATGCCGGGACGGTCGAGTTCATTGCGGATGCCTCGGGAAACTTCTTCTTCCTCGAGGTCAACACGCGACTCCAGGTCGAGCACCCGGTCACCGAAGTGGTCACCGGCCTCGATCTCGTGGCTGAGCAGGTGAAGATTGCCGATGGGCAGAAGCTCGCGTTGCCGGCGACGGCACTCTCCCCGCGCGGGGCGTCCATGCAATGCCGCCTGTACGCGGAGGATCCTTCGCGGAACTTTCTCCCGAGTGCGGGCGAGATCCGCAGGCTTCGCCTGCCCCAGGGTCCCGGCGTGCGGACCGACGCCGGCGTGTACCACGGCTTTCGCGTTCCGATGGAATACGACCCGCTGATCGCGAAGGTCATCTCCTGGGGCGAGGATCGCGCGCAGGCGCTCGCCCGCATGCGGCGTGCCCTCGACGAGACGGTCGTCGAAGGTGTGGCGTCGAACGTCGCGTTCCACCGCTGGCTTCTCGCGCAGCCGGAGTTCGCGGCGGGTGAGGTGCACACGGGATTCCTCGGCGAGCGTTTCTCGGCGGCGTCGCTTGCTCCGTCGACCGAGGCGGAGGAAGTTGCGCTGCTCGCGGCCTCGCTGCACGCGCACGCGCGGGCCCTGTCCGTTCGGCCCGTCGAGCACGGGGGCTCGGGATGGAAATTCGCCGACCGCGCTGGATCGGCGCTCCTGCGCGCGGGCTCGGGGAAGGCCCGAAGTGCCCGCAACGGAGGCGACACGTGAAGTTCTGGTCCCAGCTCGGCGAGCGCGAGCTCGATCTCGAAGTGCGCGTCACGGGCACGCACCTCGACGTCGAGGCGGACGGACGGAAGCTCTCCGCCGATTACGAGCCGTTGCCGGACGGCGAGGTGTACTCCCTGCTGATCGACGGCCGTGTTCACGAAGTCTCGGTCGAAGAGGATGGCAATGCGATCTTCGTCACGCTCCACGGACAGCGCCACCGTGTGCTGGTCCGCCATCCGCTCGAGAAGACGCTGCGGGAAGTCCGCCATGCCGGCCCGGCCGCCGGTGCGACGACCGTGGAATCGCCGATCCCGGGACTCGTCGTCGCAATCAAGGTGAAGCCCGGCGACACGGTCAAGGCAGGACAGGCCGTGGCCGTCGTCGAAGCGATGAAGATGCAGAACGAGCTCACCGCTGAGCGCGGCGGCATCGTCGAAGCCGTCCACGTCACAGAGCGCCAGAGCGTCGAGGCCGGGCAAAAGCTCGTGAGCCTGAAAGCCCTCGGCACCTGAAGCCTGTGCGGTCTCCCGCGTCTTTTCTCTCCCGCCTTCGCCATTTTCTTCCTTTCGGCCTCGCGCTCGCGACGCTGCTCCCCACCCCTGTTCCGAACGCGTTCGGCCAGGAACAACCTGATTCGACGTCACGGGCTGCGGGTCCCGAGAGCTCGCCAGGCACGCGTCCGCGATGGGCCCTCGTCCTTTCGGGCGGCGCCGCCCGTGGCCTTGCGCACGTCGGTGTGCTACGCGCGCTCGAGGAGGAAGGCATTCGTCCCGACGTCATTTATGGCACGAGCATGGGTGCGGTCGTGGGTGCGATGTACGCCTCGGGCTACACGAGCGCCCAGATCGAGGAGCAGGTCACCCGGATGAACTGGCTCGCACTCTTCTCGCCCACGCCCGGCGAGTACGAGTGGCGGACGATCACGCTCGCGCGCCCGTGGCTCACGCTCGAAGGTGTCCAGGGCACGATCAAGCTTCCCGGAGGCTTCGTCGAGCCCGAACGCCTCGAGTTCGAGATGGCGCGCTCGTATCTCCGGGCCGATGCGATCGCGCAGGGGGACTTCGATCGTTTGCCGATTCCATTTCGCGCAGTCGCAAGTGACGCGAACACGCTCGCCGACGTGACGCTCAAATCCGGAAGCGTCGCGCAGGCCGTGCGAGCGAGCCTCGCGATCCCCGTGGTCTTTCCGCCGGTCTGGCTCGACAATCGCCTGCTCGTGGACGGCGGCCTTGCGGCGAACCTGCCGCTCGCGCAGGCGCGCAAGGAAGGATTCGATGCGCTGCTTGCGGTCGACGTGGCGCTCCCGCTCCCCGGCCTCACCGAGAACTCGTCGGCTCTCGAAATCGGGCTTGCGATCCTCGACCGACTCGACAAGCGCGGCCAGCCCGACTCGCTCATCGCCGGCGAACAGCTCATCTGGCTCAAGCTCGAAGGCTTTTCCGCCGCCGACTTTCTTGCCGGGAAGGAGATGATCGCGCGCGCGTACGAGGACGCGGCACCTCAGGTGCGGGAGTTCGCACGCAAGATCGGGTCTGCGGCAGCGGACTCCGCACGCACTTTCGAGCCGCCCCAGATGCCGCCGATTCGCGGGCCCGTCGCATGGAAGGACCGCGACGGACAGGAAGCAAAGCGGGCAGAAACCGCGGGCGACGAGTTCGGCGAGCTTCCGAGCGATTCGTTCTACGTACGGGAACTCGCCCCCGGACTCGGGCGCGTGTACCGGAGCGGGCTCCTCAACAGCGCCTGGCCCACGTTCAGGGTGAACGGCGACTCGACGGACCTTTCGTTCATCGTGAACGAGCGCAAGGTGGTCGAGCTCGCGCTCGCGGCAGGTTGGGACCTGGACCGGAAGGTGCGGGGTCAGGCCGTCCTGTCGCTCCGTCCCCGGAGCAACCCGCTTCCCATCCACATGGTCCTCGGCGGGACTGCGCGCACGCTCGGGTCCAATGTCTTCGTCGGATTCGAGCCCCGTGCGCTCGATCGCGGCAGCGGCGGATGGTTCGTGCGCGGAAACTTCCGGCGCTCGGAGACCCGCATCTTCTCGGCTGAGGACGAATACGACATCGTCGAGAACAACCGCTTCGAGGGTTTCGTCGGTGCGCAACTCGCACCGGCGACGGGTGACATCATTCAGGTCGGGGGAGGCTACGGCACCGCGGACGATCCGTCCCTCTACCGGGCGGGACCCATTGCGAACTTCCGTTCCGACGCCGCCGGGGCCTTCTCCCGTCATTTCAGGTTCTTCGCGCAGTTCGGGCCGGATGGTTATGAGTCGGGCGACGCCACCTTGAGTGTCACGGCGCTCGTGAGACCGCTCACGATTCGTCCTTCGATCAGCGTGGCCTTCGCAAGCGAGACCGCACCGCTCGACGAGTGGCCGAGTCTCGGAGGGCCCGAAACCCTCGGCGGCCTTCGGTACGGAGAATGGCTGGGGCGCTCGAGCTTCTCCGCATCGCTGACCGTGATGCACCGTACGGGACGCCTGTTCGACGTGTTCGCGGCACTGCAGGCTGGTCGCGTGGAGGACGCAATTGGCCGGCCGGATCTCTCCGGAGCCATTCGATTCGCAGGTGACTTTGGCGTCCAGATCGACGTGCCGCTCGGGCCGCTTCGCATCGACTGGGGCATCACGGAAGGCGGACAGAACCGCGTGGACCTCGCGTTCGGGCAGTACTTCTGACGCAGCCCGTCTGGCACGGTGTGCGTCCAACCGTTAAGATCGGTCCACCATGACGAAACGGAACTCCTCGTCCGCCACGACGCCCCCTGACACGAGCACCGCGGGGCCTTCGTCGGCACAGCCGGTCTACCGCCCCGAAGATACAAACTTGAACTACGCGCGCGATCTCGGCGACCCCGGCTCGCCGCCGTACACGCGCGGCATCTATCCCACGATGTATCGCGGGCGTCGCTGGACGATGCGCCAGTACGCGGGTTTCGGCTCGGCACGACAGACGAACGAACGCTTCCACTACCTGCTCGCGCACGGCCAGACCGGGCTCTCGGTCGCGTTCGACCTCCCGACCCAGATGGGGTACGACTCGGATCACGCGCGCGCCAAGGGCGAGGTCGGACGCGTGGGGGTTGCGATCTCGACCGTGGCCGACATGGAGGCCCTGCTCGACCGCCTGCCGCTCGAGCGCGTTTCGACGTCGATGACGATCAATGCGACGGCGGCGATCCTTCTTTGCCTCTACGTCGCGGTCGCGAAACGTCGGGGCATCGATCCTTCGACCCTCAACGGCACGATCCAGAACGATCTCTTGAAGGAGTACATCGCGCGCGGCACGTACATCTATCCGCCGGGCCCGTCGCTCCGTATCACGACCGACGTGTTCGCGTGGTGCGCCGAGCACGTGCCCTCGTGGAACACGATTTCGATCTCGGGCTACCACATTCGCGAGGCGGGCGCGACCGCCGCCCAGGAGCTTGCGTTCACACTCGGAAACGGGCTCACGTACGTGCAGGCGGCCGTCGATCGCGGGCTCGATGTGGACGCGTTCGCTCCGCGCATCTCGTTTTTCTTCAACGCGCACAACGATCTGTTCGAGGAGGTCGCGAAATACCGGGCCGCACGGAGGCTATGGTCGCGCCTCATGACCGAGCGCTTTCACGCGAAGGATCCGCGCTCGCTTATGCTGCGATTCCACACGCAGACCGCGGGCTCGACGCTCACCGCCCAGCAGCCCGAGAACAACATCGTGCGCACGACCGTCCAGGCGCTGTCGGCGATCCTCGGTGGCACGCAGTCGCTGCACACGAACTCCTACGACGAGGCGCTCGGGCTCCCGTCGAGCGAGGCCGCCCGGCTCGCCCTGCGCACGCAGCAGGTGCTGTCGGAGGAGAGTGGGGTCGCTTCGACCGCGGATCCCCTGGCGGGCTCCTACTATGTGGAGTCGCTCACGAACCGCCTCGAGGAGGAGGCGCGCGCCTACCTCGCGCGGATCGCGGAGATGGGCGGAATGCTGGCCGCGATCGAGACCGGCTTCGTACAGCGCGAGATTCACGAGGCGGCCTACGCGCACCAGCAGGCGGTCGAGGCCGGAACGGTCGGCGTCGTGGGCGTGAATCGCTTTGTCGAGGAGGAAGTGCCACCCGGAAACGTGTTCCAGCCCGATCCGGCGGTCGAGCGGGCGCGTGCCGAAGAGCTCGCGCGCTGGAGGAAGGATCGCGACGCGGGGCACGTACGCAGCGCTCTCGACGGGCTCGAGCGCGCGGCACGCGGCACCGAGAACCTGCTCCCACACATTCTGAATGCGGTCGAGGCAAACGCCACGCTCGGGGAGATCTCGGACACGATGCGCGGCGTGTTCGGCATGTATCGTCCGCCGACTCTGTTCTAGCCCGTCACTCCCCCGGTTTGCGTGCCCATTGATCGGGGTTCGCTTCGAGCTCCCGATCGGCCAGTTCGCACAATCGCTCGTACCCCGCTCGATCGTCGGGCAGCGCGTCGAGATGGCTGACGAGTCGTCGCGCGGCTTCGCGCGCACCGGGGACGTTTCCGTGCTCGAGCGCTTTGCGGATCAAGAACAGGCTCTCCGCCACGCCGCGCAGGAGCGCAGTCCCGGCCGTCGGAGTTCCCGCGCGCCCATCCGTGTCGCGAAGCTCAGAATTGCCGCTCATTCAACGTGTCTCCCATCGCGTTCGGTGCCCGGCTTTACGTCCGAGCCGCTCGAATGGTACGCTTTTCCGGCCATTCATTCATTCGTCGCGAATCGGCGTCCTGTTCCCCCCTCAAAAAAGGCTCTATGACCCTGCGCGCGTTCTTTCGCGGTTGCTCGACTCTGCTGGCTTGGGCCGGGCTCGATCTCGTGCTCCCGGACCAGGTGCCGGCCCTGCCGATTGTTCCGACCAACTTCTACGACGAGCTGATCGCATCCGGCTTCGACGCGCCGACCAACATGTCGTTTCTCCCGGACGGGCGCCTCCTCGTCGTCGAACAGTACACGGCGAAGGTCCGCCTGCTCGTGAACGAGAGCGTCTCGCCCGTCGACCCGGTCGGAGTCGTCGCGGGCGTTCGATCCGGCGGAGAAGCCGGACTCCTCGGCGTGGTGGTCGATCCAGGCTGGCCCGTCCGGCCCTACGTCTACGTGCACGCGACCGAGCAAGGGACGAGCCAGGTCAAGATCTGGCGCTACAACGCGACCGGCGACCTCGACTTCAGCGGCAACGGCGCGTTCACGATCGATCCCGACTCACGGCATACCGTCATCGCTCTCCCGGACCAGACTCCAAATCACAACGGAGGAACGATCCGCTTCGACCAGAAGGGGATGCTCCTCGTCACGATCGGCGACGATGGCAATGCGTGCGCCGCACAGGACCTGACGAAGCTCCAGGGGAAGATCCTGCGCCTCGACGTTCTCGACTTGCCCGACGGGGCGGGCGGACCTCCCCTGTTCGCGGACATCACGCCGGCTGACAATCCGTTCGTCGCGCACCCGGACCCCGCCGCGCGGCTCGTGTGGGCCTATGGCTTGCGCAATCCGTTCAGCTTCACGATCGACCCGGTCACCGGGTGCCTCTACATTGGAGACGTGGGCAACGCACTGTACGAGGAGATCAATGTCGCCTGCGAGGGCGGGCGCAACTTCGGCTGGCCGTTCTACGAAGGCCCTTCCCGCTGGCCGGGTTCGTGCGCGGTCGTCTCGGACACGACGAACATGGTGCAGGCCGCCTTCGCGTATCCGCAGGAGGATCTGGGTTGGGCGGTGCTCGCAGGCCCGATCTACCGCACGCCTCCCGGGGCGACCGCGCCCTATCCGCCAGCGCTCGAGGGCCAGTACTTCCTGGCGGACACGTGGCGCTGGTACATGCAGCGTCTCGACACGAGCGGGCCTGTGTGGACGATCGCGGACTCGATGCCCGGACAGCCGGATGCCGAGCACTGGGCCACGCGTACGCCCTGGGTGACGAGTCTCAACGTCGGTCCGGACGGATCTCTCTGGTACACGCAGCTCTACCAACCGAACCCGAATTACGCGCACAATGGAGTTCGAAGGATCCGTTACCTGGGCGAGCCGCTCGACGTCGAGCCCGATGCTTCGTCGGGGTCGGGTCGGCGAGGTGATGGCACGATCACTGAGTTCGCCGCGCCGCAGCCCTCGCCCACGCGCGGATCCGTGCGGCTCGCGTGGCGCCAGTCCGTGCCCGCGCCGGTCTCACTCGCGATTCACGATGCGCGTGGCCGGCTCGTGCGCCGGCTCTCCTCGACGCTCGAGGGCGTGCGCGCGGCCGGGGAGCAGGCGGTGACCTGGGATGGGAAGAGCAACGATGGGATTCGTGCACCGGCGGGTGTGTACTTCGCGCGGCTCGGCGTTCTCGAGGATCGCCGGGCGGTTCGCTTCGTGGTCGTTCAGTGAGCGCGACCGGTCCCTCGGCGACGCCTGCTCCCCGCGCGACGGCGCGTGGGCTCGCACACGTCTCGCTCGCGGTGCGGGATGCGGAGGAGACGGCGCGGCAATACGAGACGCTGTTCGGGGCGCGCATCCGTTCGCGCGAGACGCTCGCGGACCGCGGGCTCCTCGTCGTGTTCCTCGAGATCGGCCGCGTTCCGCTCGAGCTCGTTCAGCCGCTCGACCCCACCGACATGGCGAACACGGTCGCGAAGTTTCTCCAGACGCGCGGCCCCGGACTTCACCACCTCGCATTCTTCGTGGACGACGCGGGAGCGGCGCTCGAACACGCACGCTCGACCGGGGCGCGGCTCGTCGACACGGCGCCCCGACCGGGCGCGGATGGTTGTCGCGTCGCGTTCCTTCATCCCGAATCCACCTCGGGTACGCTCATCGAATTCGTCGAGGGCGGACCGCACGCCCCTTCGTCGCCGCTCGAGTCGGACTGATTCCCTCTCGCATCGCGGGGCTCGCCCGTGCCGGCGCGGTCCTCGCGCTGACCATTCTCCTTCCGATCTCAACGATCAGCTGTAGCAGCGCCCCGAAGATCCGCCAGATCGGCTCGACCGGAAAGCCGTTTGCGGATCCGGCGCCGGCGAGCGGCATTCCGAGCTTCGCGTGGGTCAACCCGTGGGTGGCCCGCGGCGGCCAGCCGAACGACGAGGGCTACGCGTGGCTCAAAACCAACGGCTTTCGCACGGTCATCAGCTTTCGCCAGCACCACAGCGAGAAGGAGAAGGTCGAGAAGTGGGGACTGCTCTCGGTCGAGCTGCCCGTGCAGGCGGACATCATGGGCTCCTCGCCGCCGACCGAAGAGCAGGTGAAGCAGTTCCTGGCCACCGTCTCCGATAGCGCGCTCCAGCCCGTGTTCTTTCACTGCCGGCGTGGTGCCGACCGGACGGGGTTGTTCTGCGCGATCTATCGCATGGAGATCGATGGCTGGACGAACGACGAAGCGGTCGAGGAAATGCAGGTCTTCGGCTACAACGACTTCTATCGCGATCTGATCGGCTACGCCCGCAACTACCGCCCCCGCGGGAAGGACCAGATCTAGGCGCAACCGAAGCGCAATGTCTGGCCCACCCGCGTTCGTGTTTGTTCACGAGCTGTCGCGATCTAGTCGCGTACCTCTTTGCTAACAAAGCGTGAGGTTCTGAGCCAGACCCGCTTCGCTCGTCTCCTTGTATTTCGTGCTCATGTCGCGGCCGGTTTGGGCGAGGGTCGTGATCGTGGTGTCCAGGTCGACACGGTGCCGTGAGGCGATCTCGTTGGTTGCGACCAGGGCCGCCGTCCACGCCTTCACGGAGCCGAACGCGCAGCGTTCGATGCAGGGCACCTGCACGTACCCGGCCACCGGGTCGCAGGTCATTCCGAGGTGATGCTCGAGCGCCGACTCTGCGGCGTTCTCGACGACCAGCGGCTCTCTTCCCGCAACCTGCGCGATGAACGCCGCGGACATGGCCGATGCGACGCCGATCTCCGACTGGCAGCCGCCTTCCGCTCCGGAGAGGGTGGCGTTGTGCTTGCACAGGTAGCCGATGGCCGCGCCCGCCAGGAGACCCTCGCGGGCCTTCTCCTTGGACATCTTCCGCGGGCCCTCCATCAGCGCGTAGACGATGGCGGGCATCACGCCGGCCGAACCACCGGTCGGCGCGGTGATGACCAGGTGTCCGCGGGCATTCTCCTCGGAGGCGGCGAGAGCGAAGGCGGCAACCTGTCCGATGGCGCGGTCGCTCTCGTACTTGTCATCCTGGGCCCGCTTGTAGACGGTGGACGCCTTGCTGTGCAGCTTGATGGGGCCGGGGAGCACGCCTTCCTTCACTGCGAGGCCGGCCTTGACGGTCGCGACCATCGCGGCCGTGATCTTGTCCAGGAAGGCGTTGATCTCCTGCTCGCTCTTGCCGGAGACGACGAGCTCGTTCGCCATGATCACCTGGGCGATCGACAGCTTGTCCTTCTCCGCGTGCTGGCGCAGCTCCTTCATCGTCGCGTACGGGTACTTCGGCTGTCCCTTCTTCGGCGGCTCGTAGCCCTTCCACTCGTAGAAGCCGCCGCCCGGGGAGTAGTACTCGAGCTCGTAGATCGCCTTGTCTCCGCCCATAAGCTTGCAGGTCATGGTGTTCGGGTGCGGAAACTCCCCCTTGGGCGAGTCGTAGATGATGTCCTTGAGCGACAGGTTGAACGTCTTGTCCCCCAGCTTCACCGGGTACGTCGCGTCCGGCTTCACGATCATCTCGTCGAGGAAGAGAGGGTCGACCGTCGCCGGCTCGTTGCCGAGCAGTCCCGCCAGCGAGGCGCGCTCGGTGCCGTGACCCTTGCCGGTGGCGCTCAGGCTTCCGAAGAGGTGGACCTTGAGACCGGTCGCCTGTGACAGCTGGTCGGGCGGGAGCTTGGTGCAAACGCTGGTAGAAGTCGTAGGTAATGCGCATCGGCCCGATCGTGTGCGAGCTCGAAGGCCCGGGCCCGACTTTGTAGAACTCGTCCAGCACGGTCATCACCGGGCCCTTGGACCTCTTCACCACGTCCAGGTCGGGGGAAATCGCGCTCGCACCGAGTGCTCCCGACGCGTCCTTCTGAGCCTTGGCGGCCGCTTCCTTCTGGGCCCGGGCGGCACGGTCTTCGGGCGAGCAGGCGGTGCCGGTCATCACCGCGGCGGCGCCGATGACGGCGCTGCGGATGAGAAACGTCCGGCGGTCGAAGTTAGGGGATCCCTCGCTATCCGCGGTCACTTCCGGGAGCAGCGCATCGTTTTCTTCTGGCGGCGTTTTCATGGATACTTGCCCTCCCTGCCCGTGATCTCTTCCAAGGTGTAAGTTTTGACGCCACGTAGCGGTGCTCGAGACACCTCTCCGAAAGCGCCGTCAGCCCGTCACACCAGTTCACAGAGAAACCGAGCCCCGCGAGGATCAGCCGTATCTGCCGCCGTCGCACGCAGATGGGGGCAACTATGGGCCGGCTACCCCGCCGGCCCGGTTTGCTCCTTCGTTTCCCCGGCCCCGGAGCTCGAAGCCGAAGTCTCGGCTTGAGCTCCCTCGCCTTCGACGCGCGCTTCCTCGGGACGCTCGACCACGAGCTGGCGGAGTCGTCGCGCGAGCGTGTGAATGATCTGCCTCAGTAGCAGCGTGTCGCCCGTCGCGAACTCGTAGAACTCCTCGCGATCGAGAGCCACCAGGAGCCCATCCTCGATGCACTCCGCGCGCTGTCCGCGCTCCGAGTCGTCGACCAGCGCCCAGGTCCCGAACGCTTCGCCGGAGCCGACTTCGCTGAGCGGTCGGCCGTCGGCCGAGAGCCGCACGCGTCCCTGGACGACGACGTAGAGTGCGTCGGCAGCATCCTTCTCCTGGTAGATCACCTGTCCGGTCCACACCTCGACTTCGCGCAGGAGCTCAGCGAGCGAAAGGAGCTGGCGCGGGCCGGCCGCCTTCAAGAGGTCGATCTGGCGGAGGATGAGCACGCGTTCAACTGCGGTCAGCATCCGACCTCCTCCCGTTCCCGCCGAGAGCCACGCCTGCGCGAAGCTCGTCGCGCACGATCGGCCCGTCGTCTTCCCGCACGCGAAGGAGCGCGCGGTCGTACTCGGGGTGCTCGTGCGCGGCGCGCACGGCGCAGGCGCGAAGCCATGCATCGTCCGCTTCGCGGGCCTTGCGCACGACTCCCTCGACGTCCGGCGGCTCTTCCCCCTCCGGCTCGTCCCTGAGCCATCGATCGAGGACTTCCTGAGTCACCCGGAACACCTTGCGGGGCAGCATCTGCGCAAGGTACTCCATCGCGCGGGACGTCGCCTCGCGCGAATCGGCCGTCCGGAGCGCCTCGTACACCGCCCGAAACGGCCGCGGATCGTGATGGAGCCCGAGCGCGCGCAGGGACCGTTCGAGCGCGCGGTCGGCGGATTCCCGGTACGACGCGGCGAGGAGCTCGAGCGCCGGCCCGCTCGCGGCGTTCGTCGTGCTCGCGGTGCGCAGAATGCGCCAGGGTTCGACCGAAGTCTTGAGCTCGCGGATCTCGCGCAGGAACATCCGGAGTGCCAGCGGTCGCGACACGAGACGGCGGCCGATGCGCGCGCCGATCCGGTTGAGATTACGGAGCCCGTGGTAGCGCGCGACCGGATCCGAGCTGCGCGCGAGATCGAGCAGCACGCGCCGCGCACCCTTCGTACGCACACGCGCGAGCGCCATGGACGCGAGCCACCGCACCGTGTTCGTCTTCCCTTCCGACGCCAGGCGCGCGAGCCGGGGGACCGCGGCTTCCCCAAACGCCACCATCGCGTTGCGCGCGTCCGGCCCCACGTCGCGATCCCCGAGAAGGGCTGTGACCTCTTCGAGAAAGCTCGCGTCCGGACGGAGCGCGATCGCGCGCAGGGCCCCCCGCCGTACCTCGGGGTCGGCGTGGTGGAGGAGGATGCGCAGTCGCTCGGCCCCCCTCTCCCCCGGGACATGCACGAGGGCGCGCGCGGCGTCGAGGAGGTCCTGTACCGAGCCGCGCTTGATCCGCGCGTCCACCCACTCGAGCGTTACGGCTCCGTGCGCGAGCTCCGGCCGCTCCGCCATGATGTCGAGCGCGGAATCGCGGAGCTTGTCGTTCTCGAGCGCCTCGCGCGCGAAGCGTTCGCGCTCCGGACCGAACGCGAGCCGGTAGTGCACCGCCGCGCGTCGAAGCTCCTCCTCCGGGGCTTCGAGAAACCGCGAGACCGTCTCTCCCTCCCCGCTCATCCGATGGCCCAGGAGCGCCTTCACCGCTTCGGCCCGAACGCGCGGCGACTCGTGCCCGAGCGACTCCTGTACAGC
>JBOHUC010000184.1:0-33180 GCA_050733935.1 Candidatus Eiseniibacteriota bacterium
CACGGGATCCGACTTCGTCGTCGCGCCTTGCGGCTGGCCTGCCGGCGCCACCTACGCGGCCACGAGAGGTGTTGAAACGAGTTCTAAACCCGCAGAACGAGGACCTGATCCGTCATGACACTCGAAACGCTGGGATGGAACGATCGACTCGCAGGCTCGTACGAAGCGCTCGCTGCGCCGGAACGCGAGCCCGCGCGCGTGTTGCGCGCCGATCGCGAGCAGTATCACGTCCAGGGCGCCGGTTCGCCGCTCGTCGCCCAGGTCTCCGGACGCCTGCGCCACGAAGCCCGGAACGCCGCGGAGTTTCCCGCCGTCGGCGACTGGGTCGTGATCGAGCCGCGCCCCGCCGAATCGGCGGCGACAATCCACGCGCTCCTGCCGCGCGCGAGCGCGTTCTCGCGCAAGGCGGCAGGCCTCAAGACCGAAGAGCAGATCGTGGCCGCGAACGTGGATCGCGTGTTCGTCGTCACGGGGCTCGACGGCGACTTCAACCCGCACCGGATCGAGCGCTATCTCACGGCTGTCTGGGAGAGCGGCGCGACTCCGGTCGTGATCCTGAACAAGGCGGATCTGTGCGCGTCTGTGACCCGGGTCGAGGAGCTGATCGCCGAGGTCGAAACCGTCTCGCCCGGTGTTCCGGTCCTCGCGGTCTCCGCACTCGCGGCTCAGGGACTCGAGGCGCTCGAGGCCCATCTCGATCCCGGCTCGACGGTCGCGCTCGTCGGAAGCTCGGGCGCCGGAAAGTCGACGCTTCTCAATGCCCTCATGGGATCGGTGACTCAGGACACCGGCGAAGTGCGCGTGCACGACAGCCGCGGCCGTCACACGACGACGCACCGCGAACTGTTCGTCCTCCCGGGCGGAGCCCTTCTTCTCGACACCCCCGGAATGCGCGAGCTCGCGCTCTGGGGAGGCGGCGAAGGACTCGAGAGCTCGTTCCCCGAAGTCGAGGAGCTCGCGCGCGAGTGTCGGTTCAGCGACTGCCGCCACGACGGCGAGCCGGGCTGCGCCGTTGCGCGGGCGATCGAGACCGGGACCCTTCCGGAGGAACGATTCGCGAGCTACCGAAAGCTCGAGCGCGAGGCGCTCGCGTTCGCCGCGCGACACGGCGACCGGCGCGCGCAGGCCAAGCGTAGGGCGATGTGGAGATCGATCACGAAGGCACACCGGAACCGCCCGCCGCGCGGATATCGCTAGAGGGGGCGAGCGCCGGGGCTAGAGCGGGCGCCGGCTGAAGCTCCGGAGGGCGAACGCGAGGACGAGCAGGATGTAGACGCCGGTCCAGGTCACCATGAGCGGGCTCGGCACGGCGGCCGGCGAGAACGGCGTGAGGTTGAGATCGCGCATGACCGCGGGCTGCATGTGCCAGGCCGCGAGCTGCCACATGGACTCGCTCGGCACGAAGAGGCTCACCGCGGTTCCGATCGAGCTCACCGAATCGTTGTGCGCGAGGGCCGAGATCTGCTCGAGCCAGCCACCCAGAAACCCCAGGCCGTAGAGCCCGAAGACGGCGACGCCGTTCGCGATCGTCGAGAGACGTGTGCCTCCGGCGATCGAAAGCGTGAGGATCACCGTGCCCTCGAGAAGCATGAGGGGAATCCCGATCGCGACCCCGGGCGGCGTCACGCCTCCGATGATGCGGGCGATGACGAGGACCCCGCCGCTCATGAGAGCGAGGTAGCCCGCGAGCAGGATCAGGTAGCCGAACCACTTGCCGAGCAGGATCGTGGAGCGGCGAATCGGCTTCGCGGCCACGGTCTGCATGACCCCGCTCGAAATCTCGCCCGAGAGCGTGTCCACCGGCGTGAATGCGGCCGTCATCACCGTGAGGAAGTTGATGGCGTAGAGCCCGCCCATGATGAAGAACGTGAGGATGAACCTCTGAGAGACGGGCGGCTCCTCGGCGCGGACCTCGCGCGCTGCGAAGAAGAAGCCGAGCGCGAACAGCGCGAGGAATGCCGTGCCGAAGAAGAGCGCGGCGTACAGGATCTTCCGCCGGCGCGCCTCGGCGAGCGTGACCCCCACGATCGTGAAGAAGGCGTTCATCCGGGCCTCTGATCGTCGCCCATCACCTGGACGAAGAGCTCTTCGAGCGACGCGCGGCGGGCCGAAAGACCGTAGAGCTGCGCACCTTCCTGGACGACGAGGCGCGCGATTCCGGGAAGTTCGTCCTCGTCGCGGACCGTGAGCCGCACGGAACCATTCGTGAGCGCGAGGTCGTGCCCGGCCGCTTCGAGCCCGGCGAGGAGGCGCGAGCCCGGAGCGGGGACGGGGGCGACCCGAAGCTCGACTTCGATTCCGGCGGGGCGATCGAGGAGGCTCCGCTCGTGAACGACCCGCCCCTGCTTGACGAACGCGACCCGGTCACACGTGGCTTCGACTTCACCGAGCAGGTGCGAGTTCAGGAACACGGTCGTGCCCTGCGCGCGCAGCGACGCGATGAGCTCGCGCACGAGCCTCCGCCCGAGCGGATCGAGGCCCGACGTCGGCTCGTCGAGGAACACGAGCTCCGGGCGCGGCAGAAGCGCCTGCGCGAGACCGACGCGCTGGAGCATTCCCTTGCTGTAGGTCGAAAGCGGCCGGCTCGCGGCGTCGAGGAGATCCACGCGCTCGAGGAGCTCCTCGATGCGCGCTTCGAGCTCGATGCCACCGAGGCCGTACAGCCGGCCGTGGAAGCGCAGCATCTCGCGTCCGCTCATCCAGTCCTGGAAGCGGAAGTGTTCGGGCAGGAATCCGATGCGCGCGCGCGTGGCGCGATCGCCAAGCGGCGCTCCGAGGACGGTGGCACTTCCGCCGCTCGGCTCGATGAGCCCGAGCAGCATCTTGAGCGAAGTCGTCTTGCCCGCACCGTTCGGACCGAGAAAGCCGAACACCTCCCCCCGCCGCACGGACAGGGAGAGGTCGGCTACCGCCAGCTTGTCGCCGAAACGCTTGCTCAGTCCGCGGGTTTCGACGACCGGTGAGGCGCGCTCGGAATCGGTCGGGCTCACGATGGGATCATTGCACGGTGTTCGCCATGTGGACCAGATCGAGATCCGTCCCGTCGCCCCTCAGCGCATACACGCGATCCATGTCGGACCAGAGGAGAATGGAGCCGTCGTGCGCGACACGCCGGCGCGTCTTGCTGTCCGCCACGGCATCGCCCTTCACGTCGATCAGGAGTCCCCTCTGGCCGCGCACGTCGACCTCGCGGAAGGCAGCTGCCTTCGCCGGAACCGGCACGAGCATCGTCGAGTGCCAGTCGATCGAGCTCGCGAAGCGGCGGGCTTCGTCCGCCGGGAGCCCGGCGATGCGAAGGCCGATCTCTCCGAGCCGGGGAAGGTCGAGGCCCTGCGGCAGCTCGATCTCGGGGCTCGGCGACTGCGCGAACACGATCCTGCGCTCGCGCTCGGATCCCGCGTTCTTCCGGTATCGGATCGTGACCGAGTTGCGCGTGTGCACCGAGACCTGCGCGCCGTCCAGGTTCGGCGGAAGGGCGACGTCCCGGATCTCGAGCGCGTTCAGGACGGCATTGAGCTTCCCGGCATCGACCCGGAATCGAGCCTCGGCCTCTTCCGTCACGACCACGGTGTCCGCGACGTATCCCTCCGGAACGAACGTCGGCGTGCGGACCGCGTAGCCCGCGAACGCGGAGGCTTCGGCCGGTGAGCCGGCGGTGCGCATGACCGGCTTCTTCAGGATCTCGGGCTCGCCGAGCAGGCTCTTCGGATCGAGCTTCATGTTCTCGAGGTTCTCGAAGCGCGCCGGATCCACGGGCACGGCGACGAAGTTCCGCACGCGGAACAGGTCGAGGAACGCCTGCGCCGAAGCGCGCACGGAGGGGAACAGCACGAGCACGGCAATGAGCCCCCCGAGCCCACCCGCGGCCGCGAACTCGGGGCGCCGCAGCACGCGGCCGAGCGTGTCGAAAAGCCCCGCGAGCCCGGAACGGCCCTCCTCGGTCCCGGGGACGGGGCTCTGGCGATCGAGCCGCTGCTTGAGCTCGGCTTCGAATGCGGGATCGGGAGCCTTGCGCGCCTGGTACAGGAACCGGTCGTCCATCGTTCGTCTCCTCGGTTGTTCAGACCGCCCGGAGCTTCGGGCGTTCCCAGCGCGCCCGAAGGCCCATGACGGTGCGATGCAGAATCGTACCCACGTTCGACTCCGTGAGCCCGGTGAGCCTCGCGACCTCGCGATTCGTGAGGTCCCCGCCGTAGCGCAGGGCGATCAGATCACGCTCGCGCTCGGGCAGCTCCTCGAGCAGGTAGAGCAGGTGTTCGACGTCGGACCTGAGAACCGCATCCTGCTCCGGCGTTCCGGGTGCGGACACGTGCTCCGCTTCCTCGACCGGCCCGTGAATTCGGCGGACCCGCTCGCTCCGGTAGTGATCGAGCGCAACGTTGCGAGCGATCGTGAAGAGCCAGGTCGTGAATGCGCCGAGATCGCGACGGTAGCGGGCGCGGGCCCGCCAGGCCTTCTCGAACGTGATCGAGGTCAAGTCCTGCGCCTCGGCCGTCTCGCCGAGCCGGTAGCGGAAGAAGTTGTAGACCCGCGGCAGCTCGCGGGCGAACAGGGCATCCCAGTCCGCCGCACCCGCTTCGGCCGTCCAGGACATGCGTCGGCTCAAGGTCGCGCTCTCGGTCGTCATTCGCTGATTCATACGAAGGAGAGGCCAGAGTATCACGGGAAGTGAAAGGGCCCCGGGGAGCGTGTCCCCGGGGCCCCCTTGCGGGCCCGGCCGGTGAGTCCGGCGAACCAGGCGGGTGGGTGGTCCGTCGATCAGGCGGCCCGGGCCTGCTCCCGTTCGCTCTCGGCGAGCAGCGATTCGACGCGGCCGAGCTCCGCGGTCGCACGCTCGACGAGCGGAGCCGCCTTGTCGAGCTCCTGCTCGTGAGCCCGCTCTTCGAGCGCCTCGAACAATGCAGCACAACGCATGGCGCCGAGCGAGGCGCACATCCCCTTCATACCGTGGGCCTGGAACTCGACCTGCTCGCAGTCCTGCTCGGCGACGGCCGCGCGGAGCCGTTCCATCGGACGTCCGATGTGGGTGAAGAACGCGCGCACGAGCATTGCGCGGATCTCGGGACTTCCCATGCTCGAAGTCTCGAGGCGCTCCGGATCGAGCACCGGAAGATCGGCGAGAAGATCCTCGATCATGTACGCGTCGGGACCGCCGTCGCTCTCGGCGACCACTTCAGCGTCCGCTTCGGGCGACATTCCCAGCGGCGCCGCATCGTCATCCGCGTCGGCACTCGCGACGACTTCCTCCACCGATTGGTCGGCCGCGGCCGCGGCGGTCTCCGTTTCGGAAGACGTCCACCTCTGGATCTCGGGAGCCGCTTGTTCGATTGGAGCCTCGACCCACTCCTCGATCGACTCGGAGGAGTACTCGAGCTTCTCGGCGGTCGGGTCGGCCGTTTCGGCAGTCGAGTCGACCGTTTCGGCCGTTTCGGCCGTGGCGACCGAGGCCGCCGGGGCGATCGGCGCCGCCGGAACCGCGGGCCCGGAGGCGGCCGCCGTCCCTGACTCGGTCGCGTGCATCCAGCGCTCGACCGTCGCGCACATCGCCTCGAGATCGAGCGGCTTCGCGAGGAACTCGTCCATGCCGGCGGCGAGACACTGCTCGCGATCTTCGTCCGAACGGGCGCTCGTGATCGCGATCACCGGCGTGTGACAGCCGCGGGCCTCCTCGACACGACGGATCTCGCGCACGGCCTCGATCCCGTCGAGCTCGGGCAGGCGCACGTCCATGAACACGATGTCGAACGCCTGGTTGCGGATCGCCTCGACCGCCGCGGCTCCGTCGTTTGCGATCTGCGGCTCGTATCCCATGCGGCGCAGCGCGGAGCAGACGACGAGCTGATCGAGCGGACTGTCCTCGACGACGAGGACGCGGACCCGGTGACGCCGTTGTTCGGCCAGCGTGTGACGCGTCACGAGACCCGTCTCGGAGGCGTCGGCCTCCACGGCCGACGTGCCCTGCGCCGCGCGGGCGGCGCGTCGCATGACTTCGCGGATCGCCTCCTCGAGACGATCGAGGGGGACGGGCTTCACGAGATAGGCCGAGTATCCCCACGCCTCGGCGCGCGAGGCATCCCCGGGACGTCCGAAGTTCGTGATCAGCATGAGCGGCGTGCCGATGAGCGCGGGATCGTTGTGGATCGCCGACGCGAGCGCCGCGGCATCGAGTCCCGGAAGATCGAGATCGACGAGCGCAAGCCCGTACGGCGAGGTCGCGGCGGCCGCGTCGCGCAACCGTTCCATGGCTTCGAGACCGTCCTCGACTTCGTCGCACGCGCAGCCGAGCCCGCGCAGGGCATGCACGAGCACGCGCCGCGCGATCGACGAATCGTCGGCGACCAGGATCCGGAGACTTCCGAGCGCGACCTCCTTCTCCAGCCGCGGGGCGGGTTCGGAGAGCGGACGCTCGGCCTGCTTCGCCAGCGGCACGCGGAACCAGCAAATCGTCCCGCGCCCCGGCTCGAAGTGAAGCCCCAGGTCGCCGCCCATGAGCGCGACCAGGCGGTGCGCGATCGCGAGCGCGAGCCCCGACGCGCCGTGGCGCGCGATGAGCGTCGGGTCGTCCTTGACGAACGCCTCGAGAACCGCCCGCCCATCTCCCGCTCCGGGCGCGCCGTCGTTCGCCCCCCCGCTCATGATGACGGCGAAACGGAGGGCCACCCGGTGCGCGGTCTCCTCGACCAGGTCCACGCGCAGCTCGATCTCGCCACCGGCGGTGTCCCGCATCGCATTCGTGCCGAGGCAGAGAAGCACCTGACGCAGGCGTCCGGGATCCCCGGTGAGACGTGACGGAACGCGATGGTTCACCGTGCTTCCGAGCCTGATCTCGCGCGCCGCCGCGGGAGCGGCGAGCTGCGAGGCCACCGCATCCGCGAGGACGCGAAGATCGAAGTCGAGGCTTGCGATCTCGAGGCGGCCCGCTTCGAGGCGCGAGAAGTCGAGGATGTTGTCCACAAGCTCGAGCAGGCGCTCACCGGAGTCGTGAATGACTTCGGCAAACGTCTGCTGATCGCCTTCGAGATGCGAGTCGAGCAGGAGGCGGCTCATCCCGATGACGCCGTTCATCGGGGCCCGGAGCTCCTCGCTCAGAGCCGTCAGGAACTCGGTCTTGCTCTGCGCGGCCTCGGACGCCTCGCGCACGCGCGCCGAGAGCTCGCGCTCACGCCGGCGGAGCGCGGCCAGTTCTTCGTGCATGCCGGTCAGTTCGTGAGCCGATGCGATCCATTCGACAGGACCGTCTGCGCTCTCGATCCGTCGCAGATCGACTCCCATCCAGTGCGCCGGGATGCGGTGGGTCGTAAGAGGAACCTCGAGATAGGCGTCGAACGACGGAACGCAACTGGCTCGAAGGAGGGCCTTCAGGTGACGCAGTCTCCCCTCGCGCGGAAGCAGATTCGCGAACGACTCTCCGATGACCGTCGCGGAGGGCCGTCCGAGAACCTGCTCGGCGGCCGCATTGATCCAGGTGAGTCTGCCGTCCGCTCCGACGCGAAAGATGGGCGTGGGAACCAGATCGTGCGAAGGAGCAACCGGGGCCGCGTCCTGCGAATTGCGCTCGTCCATGACTTTCCTCGGTCGAAGGGGTGCTGCACGCCCGGGACCGGCCCGTGGGGCCGACGGCGAGCCGGGCTTACGCGCGCGATATCGGCAGCGTGACGTCCCAACTTGAGACGGAGCTTCGCGCCGCGGGTCCGGACGCCCTCGCAAGCTCCTCGAGGCCCAGGCGTCAAAGGGCTGGGAGACCGCGGATTCGAAGTTCGTGTTGCAGCCGGACGATGGGCGGTCTAGCCTCAGTGCGGCCCTCTTGACCAGACCGGGAACAACCCAGCGAGGTAATTCCATGACCCGCCAATGGGCCGCCCTCCTTGTGCCCAAAACCGCAATCGCAATCGCGGTCCTCGCGTGCGTCGCAGGACTGTTTCCCGCATCGGGCTTGGCTCCACGCTATGCCTTCGCGCAGGATCCGAACGACCCGGCTCCGGGCGATTCGCTTCCGTACGTGCAGGCGGTGGAGATCGGTCCGGCCGGCAATGGCTCGGGACCCCCGCTCCCGCGGCCGCTGTGCCCGACCGACAGCATTCGCATCTTCGTTTCCGGAGTCCTTCCGGACGGCTGTCACTCGTTGAGAAACGTCGAGATCATCCCGCGGCGTGGATTCCCCACGCCGATCGTCCGCCTCGTGGTCGACGACGGATCGTGCGACCTGAGGCAGTGCACACCGGAGCCGATCGGCTTTACGACACCGGTCACGCTTTCCCCGCTGCCGGTCGGCTCGTACGCGCTACCGATCGACGTGTGGACCACGGACTGCAACGGGACGACGCCGCCCGACAGTCTCCCCACGGCGTTCTTCCCGTTCGCCGTGGGCGACAGCTGCAGCAGTGACACCCTGGGGTGTTTGCTCCCAATCTGGGGACCCGGCCTCAATCCAATGTGCAGTGCGATGGTCGCCCCCAATCGGCCGGCCGAGCTCGACCTTGGGCTTCGGACGCCGGTCGCGCTCGCCGGTCTCCAGGGGAAGCTCTTCTTCTTGAGTCCCGGCCTCGTGATTCGGAATCTCGAAGCGATCGGACCGGCAGCGGGCATGCAACTCGCGTGGACGCCGACCGAGTATGGCGCGAGCTTCGTGATGTTCGCGGAGACCGGGGCGCCGATTCCAGCGACCGGGAATTCCGATCCCTCGGTCAACGTGCTCCACGTGACGGTCGAACAGCCTCCGGGGAGCGTGCCGCAGGAAGTCACGTATCTCGACGCAAGGGAGCTGCTCGGAGCGGATGCCGGGGGTGAGGGCGTTCTCCAGTGCTACATCATCACGCTCCAAATCCCGGGCGCGCGAATCTGCGCGATGAAGATGTGCGACTGGAACAGCGACGGGACTTCGGACGTGCGCGACCTGGTCGGCATGGTGAACTGCCTGAACGACGGGGAACGCTGCGCTCCGCTCCTCGTGCGAACGGATTGCAACGGGGACGGCGGCTTCAGTCTCGACGACATCATCTGCTGCGCGCGGCGCATGCTCGGAGGTGAGGTTCCCGACTCGACGGGCATCCGTCCCGAGCCCGGCGTCGCGGTTCGCTTCATGGAGGGTGCGCCGGGCGAACCGCTTGCGCTAAGGCTCCGCATTGACGGTGCGAACCGTCTCGGCGCGGCGCTTCTCGGGCTCGCCTTCCCGACAGACCGCTACTCGCTCACGAGCGTCGAAGAGGCCGAGGGAGGCGAGCGCTGGATGTGCTTCTCGGAGGAGACGTCCACAGGCGCGCGGCTCGGCGCCGTCGCGCTCAGTTCTTCGAGCCCAGGGGATCCCGACCGGCCGTTCGAGCTCGTGCTCCACTTTGCGCGGGTCGAAGGGATCGTGGCCGGGCCCGACGGCGGAAGGGTGCGCGTGGCCGACGGACAGTTCGCGGGACCGGATGGCGCGCTGCTCGAGGTGACGCTGGGCGCCCCGATCGCAACTCTCGATCCCGCCCCGAGAATCGTCTTCGCGCCGCCCGAGCCGAATCCGTTCACCAATAACGTTCGCTTCGTGGTCACGCTCCCGGCAGCCGACGAGGTCTCCCTCGCGGTCTTCGACGTCGCGGGGCGGCTCGTCGCGAACCTGCATTCGGGGACGCTGCCCGCAGGAACGCACCCGTTCGTGTGGAACGGCCGGCGTACCGACGGGACGGAGGCGGGAAGCGGAATCTACTTTGCCCGGGCGAATGGACGGGCGGGCCCCGTATCTCACCGGATCGTGTTGCTGCACAATCAATAGGCGGCAGCGGAAGCGAACTTACTTCAAGCAGGGGCGGCACGCCTTCCCGGGTGCCGCCCTTGCGTTTCCCGGACGCGCGCCTAGAATACCGTCCTCCGCACGGGCCCGAGGCCCGGTCCGATTCTCCGACTCCAAGATGGAGGTTCACCGCTCATGAAATCCCGCCGCCGCTTGCTCGCAGGCGTCCTGCTCATCACCGTCCTGGTTCTCCCCGGCTGCGCGTCGAACTCCGCGATGAGCCAGGTCAGCAACCTCGCGGGGCTGGCGGGCGTCAACCCGAACCTCTCGACGTTCCTGGGTCTCGCCCAGACGGCCGGCCTCGAAGGGCTGCTCAAGGGCAAGAATCCGCTCACGATGCTCGTCCCGTCGAACGACGCCTTCGCGGCTCTCGGCGCCGAGGCGCTCTCGACCCTCTCGAATCCCGAGAACAAGGACAAGCTCGTGAATCTGCTCAAGGGCAACATGATCTCGGGCAGCATGCCGCTCGACGCGCTCGCCAAGGGCGGCGCCACGAACCTGCTCGGCGCGCCGCTCGACATCGGTCAGGCGAAGAACGGCCACCTCACGGTGAACGGCGCCGAGGTGACCGAGAGCCTCAAGGGCTCGAACGGATTCATTCACGTCGTGGACAAGGTGAACCTGCCCCAGTAATTGCTTGCCGTTCAACGATCCGGGGGAGGCGCGGTTCGCGCCTCCCCCGTTCGTTTGGCCTCCCGAGCCGGAGGACACGTCTCAGCCGATGAGGCCGAACACCTTCGCACTGATCCCGAGCACGAAGAGCGCGATCACGAGCGACCCGCAGTAGGCGAGAAAGCCGATCGCGCACACGACGATCGCACGCCCCGTCCCGCGGTAGTCGAGCGCCTGCCGGACGGCGACGACCATCGCGACGAGCATCCACACGACCACGATGAACTGAATGAGAGCGCCGAAGAGCGGCACGGACCCGAGCACCTGGAGCACGCCCGGGCTCGCGGCGAAGCCGATCGTCCGGAGGAGCTCGCCGAGATCGGATTGCGTCTGCGGCTCGGGCAGGAGCTTGGTCCCGATGAGCCACGCGAGGAACGCCCAGATGAACCACCCGAACAGGGCCGCAATCGTCACGCCGAACAGGGCGCGAAGGCCGCCGTCCGCCGTGGCCGCGAGCCCGGCCGATCCCGCCGAGAGGAGCACGACGCCGAGCGCCTGGCCCATCGCACCCTTGTCCGCCTCGACCTCTTCGTAGACCGCGGGGTCGAGCCGCGCGGCACCGATCATCCGCTGCGTGAAGCTCGCCATGTCACGCCTCCGGGTGAATGCGGAAGGAAAATCGCGGGGCCCGCTGTTTTTTTTCTTCGCATCGTTCGTGCATCGCCATCACCCGATGTTCGCCGGATCCGGCCGCAGAACCGGATCATACGAAAACAGATACCCGAGAGCACTCACTCACTCTCGTTGCGCCTGTTGCTTCCGGGGCGCCGGAGATCGCCCTTTCGTCCCGTGTAATCTTTGATTTCCTGTTGTTGCTGCAATTCCGAGGAGTTATACACGATGGCGCGGAATGCGAGTCGCTCCTTCCCCGGCTCGCGACGATCGCCACTGAATTTTTGCACGCGGAGCATTCTCCGGCCCCTTCGCAGGAGGAATGCCATGCGACGCAGCACCGTTCTCACCGTGCTCGCGCTGTCGGCCTGGCTCGTGTTCGGCTTTCTCTCCGCTCGCTCCTCGATCTCGCAAACGGGCGCGGACAGCGACTCGTCGCGCGCGGGCTACGTGGGCAACGAAGCGTGCGCCGAGTGTCACGACGCCGAGTACACCGCTTATCAGGGCGGCGCGCACGGGCGCACGGCGAGGGATGGGGCAGCTGTCGGCCTCCGGGCGAACTGCGAGACGTGCCACGGCCCCGGCTCCGAGCACGTAGCCGCCGACGGCGACACTCACGATCCGCGCTTTGCGATCATTCGACGCTTCGATCCGAAGCACGCGAAGGACGCCGAGGCGACCTGCCTCGAATGCCACAAGGCCGGCGAGCAGTTCATGTGGGAACACGGACCGCACGCGGCGAAGGGCGTGTCCTGCATTGAGTGTCACAGCCTGCATTCCGCGAAGGATCCCGGAGGACTGGCACTCCTCAAAGCCGAGACTCCGACCAAAACGTGCGAGACCTGCCACCGTGCGCAGGCCCTGAAGATCCGCCGCTCGGAGCACATGCCTCTCATGGAGGGAGGCATGGAGTGCACCGACTGCCACAACCCGCACGGCTCGGCCAGCGAGCGCCAGCTCCGGGCCGAGAACACGAGCGAGCTGTGCACGACCTGCCACAACGACAAGCGCGGCCCCATGCTCTGGGAGCACCCTCCGGTTCGCGAAAACTGCATGAACTGTCACGAGCCGCACGGCTCAAACCAGAAGCATCTTCTGATCGCGCGCTCTCCCTACCTTTGCCAGCGCTGCCACCAGGACGCCCGTCACCCCGGCAACCGGTACGACGAATACCAGCGCCAGATCGATGCGCTTCAGCTCGTGAACAAGGGCTGCGTGAACTGTCATATCTCGGTCCACGGCTCCAATCACCCGTCGGGCGAGCTCCTGCTTCGCTAGGAGGCGCACATGGCACGAGCGCACGGGGTCGAACGCAACACGAAGTCGACGGGGGCATTCGCGGCCGGGCTCGGTCTCGCGCTCCTCTGCGCCGTTTCACCACTTGCGGGATCCGCGGGCGCCCAGGAAGGCGCTTCGGACAGCGCGGCTGCCGCACAGCTTCCGCGCTCGAACGGCGAAGTGATGGGCGGCGGCCAGTGGTGGTGGCAGGACGAGCCGGACTTCCGCTACCGCGAGTACCGTGACCTCCCGAACGGACTTTTCCTCGATTCGTTCTTGTGGCGCGACTGGAGTGGCGCCTATCAGTTCTCGCTCGTCGGCGAGAAGGCTCTGCGTGGTGACCAGAAGACCGTGCTCGGGGTCCAACGCGGCTCGCGGCTCGGCCTCGACCTCTCCTACCAGGAGATTCCCCACCTCCTGAACGAGGTGGCGATCACGCCCTACGGACAGCCCTCCCGCGGAACGTTCACGCTCCCCGACTCGAGTCGTGCGCGCGTTCAGGCGGGGCAGCTCACGACCTACGCGGCCTTGAGCGACCTGCTCGTGAACTCGGCGCGCGATCCCGAGCTTCAGGCGCGCACGGAGCTCCTCGGTGGGCGGTTACGCGCCCGTCCCTCCCGTGGCTGGTCGTTCGCCGCGACAGTCGAGCGTCGGAAGCGGGACGGCTTCCGCGCGCGTACGGGCTCGCTCGGGTTCAGCAACGTGATCGAAGTCGGCGCTCCGGAAACCGACCACACGCTCGAGATGCGACTCGACGGCGACTACCTGAGCCCGGGCGGAAAGCTCCGCGGGCAGGCCGCAGTCGGCCACACGTCGTTCGAAAACCAGGTGGACGCGATGGTCTGGGACAATTACGCCCGCATCACGGACTCTCCCACGGGCCCCGCGCGCGGGCGGAGTGCGGTGTTTCCCGACAACAACGTCCTTTACGGCCGTCTCGGGTTGAGCTACGAGATCGCCCGCGCCACGCTCCTGTCGGCGAACCTGGGCTTGAAGCGCGGGACGCAGAATGACCCGTGGCTGCCGTTTACGATCAACAGTGCGATTCCGCAAAGCCATCCGGACTCTCTCCCCGGAACGAGCACGAACGCAAAGTTCGTCCAGGACACGGAGGACGTCCGGCTCACGACTCGCGCGATCTCCCGCCTCACCGGCACCGTCCGGTTCCATCACATGAAGTACGACAACCGGACAGAGACCTTCAGCTTCATCGGCCGCTCTCCCTTCGACGCGAGCTGGCAGCCGGGCCCGTTCGAGAACCACACGCCCGGATTCGACCGCATCATCACGGGGCTCGACGCGGCCTACGACGTGAGCCGTAAGCTCGACGTGAGCGGGATCCTCGAGTGGCGGAAGCGTGACTTCGACGAGCGCGAGGTGGACAAGACCGAGGAGGTCGTGGCCGGGGGCGGCGTGCGCGTCCGGCCCTCCGAAACGCTGAGCCTCGACGGCAGCTACCGTCACGGCAACCGCGTCGCAGGTGAGTTCGACTTCGACACCGATCGCTTCGCGACTCCGTTCGACATCGCCGCGCGGCGACAGGACGTCTACGCCGCCGGAGCGACCTGGTCGATTCGACAGGATGTCGAGCTCGTGCTCGCGTACGATAAGCGCGACAGCCGCTACCCGGAATCGACCTGGGGACTCCAGCAGGAGCGCGAGGAGATCGGCTCCGCAGCCGTGGTCGTCCATCCGCGGTCCGACCTCGACGTGACGGCGGGGCTCGGACTCGGTCGCATCAAGGTGTTTATGCGCGACAACCACCTTCCGAACCCGGTGGCCGGTGTTCCTCAGCCGCTCAATCCGGACTCGACGTGGCTGCTCGACATCAACGATCGAAACTCGTGGGCGTTCGCGCGCGCGGACTGGTGGCCGGTCACGCGCAAGGTCCGGTTGTCCGGAGAGTACGAGTACCGGCGAGGCCGCGGGACGTACGACTTCACGACACCGCTCGGCAACGCCGTGGACCCTCCCGAGGTAGACTACTGGTCCCACGAGGTCGAGGCACAGACGATGGTGCGGGTTCGCTACGATCTCGATCTCGGAATTCGCTACAATTATGATCGCGCGGTGACGCAGGACTGGCAGCAGGGGGACATCCCCATCCTCGATCTCAATCCGACGAACCCGACCCAGGTTCGCGGATTGCTTCTGGGGGCGGGGCTCCTGCCGCTGTACAACGCACACCGGATCGCGTTCATTGCCACGAAGCGATTCTGACGCCGCTCCGGCGCGGCAGGAGACTCTCACGATGCAACGCTCGCGAATCGGCACCCTTTCGCTCATCGTCGCCGCGGCGGCCCTCGCCGTCGCCGGCGGTGCACGATCTCAGGAAGGAAAGTCGGCTCCGGCCGCCGACGCGAAGGCGCAGACGGTCGACAAGGTGAAGGGCGACGGGAAGGCCCTGTTCCTCGAGTTCAAGTGCAACGGCTGTCATGCGGTCCAGGCCGCCGGGGTCGAGGCGAAGAAGATCGCGGGCGAGGAGCCCGATCCCAAGGAGAAGCCGCCGGACCTGTCAAATGTCGGCGCGAAGAAGGACGCGGCCTGGATGCGGAAGTACCTCATGAAGCAGGAGAAACTCGAGGGCAAGCTCCACAAGAAGAAGTTCCGCGGCACCCCCGAACAGCTCGCGACGATCACCGACTGGCTCGCGACGCAGAAGACCGGCAAGGGCGGCGCGAAGTAGCGCGGCGAGCGCCCGGCGCCGCGATCCGACCGTGGACCCCATTCCCGCTTCGTTCCCAGCCGCGCTTCCGGCGGCGATCGCCGTCACCCTCGCGTTTCTCGTCACGCTCAGGGCGCGGCCGCAACTCACGCGCCAGGCGAGCGGCAAGGTCCTCGCTTTCTTCGCGCTGTTCGGCCTCCCGGCGGTGTGTCTCTCGCTCGGGCTCGCGCAGCACATGGAGCACGCGAAGAAGCGCGAGTTCTGCCTCTCCTGCCACGTCATGGAGCCGTACGGAAATAGCCTGTACGTCGACGACGAGGAATTCGTTCCGGCCGTCCACTTCCAGGATCGCCTCGTCCCGCGCGACAAGGCGTGCTACACGTGCCACACGACGTACGGCCCGTTCGGGGACGCGCGCGCAAAGCTGCGCGGTCTTCGGCACCTGTATGTGCAGTACCTGGGACAGGTGCCCGACACGATCCGCCTGTACGAGCCGTTCCACAATCGCGAGTGCCTGCACTGCCACGGCGGCGCGCGCCAATACATGGAAGTCGAGGCGCACCGGGATCCGGACACGCTCTTCGCTTCGATCGCCGCGAACCGGACGTCGTGCCTCACGTCCGGCTGCCACGACGTGGGGCACAATGTGAGCGAGCTCGGAGAAGTAACGTTCTGGAAGGAGCCGCGCCCGTGAACGAAAGATCCGCGTCCGGGGGCCACCCACTGCTTCCGATCGAGCGGCAGATTCGGCTCGCGGCGGGCCTCGCGGCCCTCGGGCTCGTGGTCGAAGGCGTGAGCCTCGCGTGGAACTCGCCGCTCTCGTTCGTCCTCTTCGCGGCCGCGGGGCCGGCGCTCATCGGGGCGGGGACGATCGTCTACCTGCTCGCGCTCCTCCGGCGCGCCTGACGCTGCACACTTCCGCAACTTCACGACGCACGAAAAAGGGCCCGGCGTCGAGCGCCGGGCCCTTCTCTTCGCGAAGAGAGCGACGCCTACATCACTCCCGCGGCTTTGAGCTTGGGCAGGATCGTGTTCGAGATCTGCTGGGTGATGGACTGGGCCGACTTCGGATCGATCGACTCGGTCGTTCCGGTCCAGATCATCTTGCCCTTCTCGCCCCCGGCCGTCGACCACACCGACGTGTCCACGAGGACGACGGTCTCGGTGCCGACGTACCCCGGTGAGACGTAGCTCGAGTACACGCCGCCGTACCATCCGTACCAGCCGCCGTAGCCGTAGCCCGGCGCACCGACGGTCGTCACCGTGGGCGGCACGTAATACTCCTGCTTCTCCTTGCTCGTGAGACGGCTCACGATCACGCCGTCGTAGCCGTTCTTCGCGACCACTTCCTTCATCTGATCCACGGTCGGCATGCCGTCCGGGAAGAGCGTGTAGCTCGACGTCGCCTGGACGCCCTTCGACTTGAGATCGCCGACCACGATGTCCTCCGCCGTGCGGCGGGCCGAACCGTCCGGGACGGCGGCGACCATGAGGATGTTCTTGAGCGGCGGCCCCGTGAAGCTCGGGTCCTTCCACGAACCCTGGAGCGTGGTGGAGGGCCCGCAACCTCCGGCTGCGATGCCGAGCGCCGCGACGATTGCGGCCATGCTCCACGACATCCGCCCGGTTCCCGCCTGATCCTTCGATTGCATTCGATCCTCCTCCTTGTTTTGTCGCACATCGGGTTCCTGTCTCCAACGGCCGGATCATAGCCGACCCCGGGCGCGTCGGCTAGACTGCCGGACATGCCCGAAATCGAACACGCCCCGCCCGTGCCAACGCCCGCGCGGCCCGCGCAGGACGCGCGCGCCAGGGACGCGCTCGCGGGCGATCCGGGCTGGGTTCCCACACCGCCGGTTTCGGTCCGCGAAGTGTGGAGCGCGTGGTGGCCGCTCGCCGCGAGCTGGCTTCTCATGGGATTCGAGCTCCCGGCCGTGAGCGCGGTCATGGCCCGCCTCCCCGACCCGACCGTGAGCCTCGCGGCGTACGGCGGCGTGGTCTTCCCGCTCGCGCTCCTGATCGAATCCCCGATCATCATGCTCCTCTCGGCTTCGACCGCACTGTCCAAGGATCGCGCGTCGTACCGGCTCGTTCGCCGCTTCATGCTCGTGGCCGGGTTGTCGCTCACCGCCTTTCATGCACTCGTCGCCTTCACGCCGCTCTACGATTTCGTCGTCGGCCAGCTGCTCCGGCCTCCGCCCGACGTGCTCGAGCCCGGGCGCATCGGCATGATGATCATGACGCCGTGGACGATCGCGATCGCCTACCGGCGCTTTCAGCAGGGATTGCTCATTCGCTTCGGGCGCTCGCACGCCGTTGGCGTCGGCACGGGCATCCGGCTCGGCACGAATGTTCTCGTGCTCGCACTCGGGTGGGCGATCGGTGCGTGGCCGGGGATCGTGGTCGGCACGGTCGCGGTCGCGAGCAGCGTGGTCGCCGAAGCCATCTTCGCCGGAATCGTCGCCCACGGGGTGATCCGCGGTCCGCTCGCCACGGCGCCGCCGCTCGAAACCCCGCTCACCATGAAGCGCTTCCTGCGTTTCTACACGCCGCTCCTCGTCACGCCGTTTCTTCTCTTCTTCGCGATGCCGCTCGCAAGCGCCGCCATGAGCCGCATGCCGCGCGCGCTCGATTCCCTCGCCGCATGGCCGGTCGTGAACGGGCTCGTGTTCACGCTCCGAAGTGTCGCGTTCGGATTGAACGAAGTCGCGGTCTCGGTCGTCGAGCGGCCGCGGTCGCTCGCTGCGCTCACGCGCTTCACGGGACTCCTCGCGGTCGCGCTCACCGCCGTTCTCTTGGCACTCGTCGCCACGCCCCTCTCGGGGGTGTGGCTCGGCACCGTTTCCGCCCTTCCCGCGGAGCTCGTCCCTCTAGCCGCCACGGGACTCGCGCTCGCGTTCCTCCTCCCCGCCCTCACCGCCTATCAGAGCCTCTATCAGGGCGTCGTCGTCTACAGCCACCGGACGTCGGCCGTCACAGAGTCCATGGTCGTCTTTCTGCTCGTTTGCGCGCTCGTGCTCGGAATCGGGATCCAGGCTCAGGGACCGCCGGGACTCCACGTGGCGCTGGTTGCGTTCGTGCTCGGAACGCTCGCCCAGGTGGTGTGGCTCGCGTGGCGTGCGCAGCCCGAGTTGAACGCGCTCGCCGCGCGCGATCGGGCCGCTCAGGAAGCGCCCGTTCCCGGCCGATAACGGGGGCGCACGCCGCGTGCGGACGCGGCGGAGGAGGAACGCGCCATGGACAAGATTCTCTGGCTCGCCGGGGCACTCGCCGTCTTGTGTCTCCTCGGGCCCGTCATCTACTTCCTGATCGCAGTCGTCTTCGGGAAGACAATCGGTGCGATCGCGCTCGCGCAGCAGCCGGATCGCATCCATCTCATGCCCGCCGGGCCAGACGACTGGAAGAACAGGGCGAAGGTCGAAGAGACCACTCATGCGATCGCCGCGCTCGGGTTCGCGGACGCCGGAACGTGGCACATCTCGGAGATGCCGGGCGTGATCGTGCGCCTCATGCACAATCCGTCCGAGCGTGCGCTCGCCGCGCTCTACGAACATCCGATGGCCGGAGTGTGGTTCGACTTCTGCTGGCGCTTCGAGGACCGAACGAGCGCGACCTGGACGACCGCGCGGTCGACGGGACTCTCCGAGCGCCCGGGTCATCCGATGGTGCACGCGCCGGGACAGACGCCCTCCGTGCTCTTCGAGCGCGCGCGGCGGGAGCGCCCCGATCGGCGGATCGAGCCGGTCTCGAACCAGGAATCAAAGCATGTGTTCGAAGAGGCGTACGCGGAGTCCACTGCATGGAGAAAGGCGCAGGGAATCTCCCGCGCCGAAGTCGTGAAAGTCGCAAGCCGCAAGGCCGCCTGAGAAGCCTCAACCCGCCCGTTCCCGGCCCGCGCGCACCGCGGGCCGGGCCCCTGTTCCGGAAAACTGCTTGCGCGGAACGACCTCCTGATTGACCATGGCGGACGAATTGCGCCATGAGCCACGCAGACTTTCGGCGCATTCGCCCCGCATCAGTCCCGCCCCACAAGGAGGAATCATGGACAAGGGGAGCGACAAGAGGGCCGACTTCTCGGACGTGGAGTCGGGCGGTTCTTCGACCGCGCCGGACTCTCCGGCCCCCGCCCCGGCCGATACGGAGTACACGGTGGTCGCGGGCGACAGCCTGTCCAGGATCGCGAAGCGCTTCTACGGTGATGCGAACCAGTGGCGCCGGATCTTCGAAGCGAACCGAGACCAGATCAAGAACCCGGACCTCATCCATCCGGGGCAGGTGTTCCGAATTCCGCCGGCCTAGGCTGCCTGGGCTCCGGCGCCCGGCGTGGACCAGGGAGGGATTGCCCGCATGCGACGTTGGACGCGCGTCATTGCCGTCGTGTCATTGGCTTTAGGTCCGGTTCTGTTGGCCGGGTGTCAGAAGAAGGAAGAGCCGCCCCCGCCGGTCGCCGAGGCGCCCAAGCCCGTTCCGTTCCGCATCGTGGGAATGGAGCTCGGAAAGTCGCTCGGCGCCGACAAGAAGGTCGCGGCACCGATGGCCACGTTCGGACCGCGTGACACGATCTACGTCGCGATCTCGAGCGAAGGCACGGCGACGAGCACCACCGTGCAGGCCCTGTGGCAGTTCCAGGACGGACAGCTCGTCGCGCAGGACTCGCAGACGCTCGCGCCGACGGGCCCGGCACAGACCGAGTTCCACATCTTCAAGCCCTCGGCCTGGCCCAAGGGCAAGTACTCGGTCGAGATCTCGGTGGATGGAGCACCGGCCGGACGGAAGGACTTCGAGGTCCGGTAGAAACACGAACGCCGACGGCTTCGGGCCGTCGGCGTCGCTCTTTCACGACAGATCGTCGCGCCTCTTTCGGAGCGCGGTGATCGAGGACTCGGAGCGCTGCCCCTCGGGCAGCGCTTCGGCGTATCGGATCGCCTCGTCGAGCGTCTTTCGCGCCGCGTCCTTGTCCCCCTTGCCGATGTACGAATCCGTGCGCGCGTTGTAGATGCGAATCTTGCGCGGCCCGTACGCGAGCGCGAGCGAGCGCTGACTTGCGTCGAGCGCGTCGTCCCACTGCTTCATCGCGTTGTACGCGAGCGCGAGCCGGTACGACGGATTGTAATCGCCGGGAGCGGCCTTCTCCGACTCCTTGAGGAAGCCGACCGCCTTTTCAGGCTCGCCGAGCTCGAGGTAGGCGGAGAGCCTGTGCGAATCGAACACCGCGCGTTCGTCGGGCGTCTTCGCGCGCGCGGCCGCACCGTCCAGGAACGTCGCCCAGGCGAGGGCGGCCTTCTTCGCGCCGGCCTCGTCCTTCGCGTCCTGCCGTGCCTCCATCAGAGTCGCATAGAGTCCGGAGCGGTCGTCATCCGCGAGCGTGATCGTGGGATCGTCGAGCGCTTCACGCGTCTTCTGCTCGAAGTGCGCAATGAGGGAAGCGCGCCCCGGGCGCTCGGGCGGCAGCGCGAGCGCGAACGCGAGCCCGCTCACCGCAAGGCTCGCGCCCGAGGTCGTCCGGCCGAGCTTCGGAAGCGCCGCCTGCGCGAGCTTCACGCCCGCCTCGTTCTGATCGGTCATGGAGAGCGAGAAGGACAGCGCTTCAGCGACCCGCGCGTAATTCGCAGGATCGGACTCGAGTCCGGGAAGCGCCTCCTCGTACGCGAGGGCCGCGCCCTTGTAGTCGGCTTCACCGTACAGGCGATCGCCGCGGGCGAGCGCGCTCTCGGCCGGCTTCGAGGCGTCGACGTAGGCCTTCTTCCCCTCGTCGAGGAAGCCGTCGAGCTGCTTGATCGTCATTCCGCCGACCCAACGTCTGACGACCCGCTCGCTGTCCGGATCGACGACGAAGAACGTGGGAAGCGCGGCCGCGGGATATTTGACCCGGACCGGCGCGTTCTGCGGCTTCTCGACATCGATGCTCAACCACACGAACTCGCCCGCGCGGCTTGCGAGCGCGGGATCGGTGAACACGAATGCCATCATCGAGCGGCACGTGTGGCACCAGGTCGCCCAGGAATCGAGGAAGATCGGCACCTTCCGTGCGCGCGCCTCGGACAGGGCTTTCGCGTAGTCGTCCTCGATGAACGGAACGGTCTTTGGTCGTCCGGCGGCCTTCGCGTGCGAGGCCTTGGAGTCAGCGGCCTTCGAGTCCGCCGCGGGGGCCGCGCCGGCCGGAGTCGAAAGGAAGACGAGAACGAGAAGGGCCGGAAGGATCCGGGATGCTGCGAGCCGGGAGGAAGCCTGAAGGTTTTTCATGGTGCGGAGACGCTATCAGACCGCCCATCCCCGCGCCAAGTCGCGCTTCGCGTCCGAGGCGGCGGCCAGGCCCGGTGGGCACGGGCTTTGCAAGTCATGAACTTTCTGTTCCCCCGTCCACGACCCTCCTCTAGACTGGATGCGCTCGCGGTCCCACCACGCCCCTCGAGCACATTTTAGGTCCGTACAACTCATGCCGATCCCCCCTCCCCTCACCCGGAGGCATCGATGAAGACTCCCGTCTCCTGGGCTTCACGTCGCATTCTCGTGCCGGCGGCACTCGTCGCAGCCGCCGGTGTCGTCGTCTGGGGTTGCAGCAAGAATCCCGTCTCGACCGACACGGATCTCACGTCGGGCCAGACCACCCTCGAAACGGCTGCGCGCATCGAGTTGCCGGCCGACAACGCCGCGGTTCAGACGGTGATGGCCGTCCAGAACCGCCACACGGACGAGATCATGCGCATCCCCGGCGTGGTCGGCGTCGGAACGAGCGCGGACGAAACCGGGACCGCGGTCATCCGCGTGTTCACCGAGAAGAAGCTGCCGCCCGGGCTCCTCAAGCAGGAGTTCGAAGGCGTACGGGTCGTCGAAGAGGTGAGCGGCCGGATCATGGCGTTCAAGGGCCCCGGAGGTGGTGGTGGTGGCGGGCATACCGCACTCCAGACGCCACCAATCCAGCTCGGAACGTCCGGCGGACCGGCGCTCGATCTCGCGAACGGCTTCTGCTGCGGCGGCACGCTCGGCTCGCTCGTCCACATCGGCTCGACCCAGTACATCCTGTCGAACAGCCACGTGTTCGCCGGCGACGTCACGAGCGGCGGCAATGGCCGCGTCTCGACGATCGGCGACGACATCACGCAGCCCGGGCTGATCGACGTCAATTGCAACGCCGCGGGCGCGAACGTAGTCGCAGACCTGTCGAGCCTCTCGACGCTGTTCCCGCCGAACTCGACGCCGAACGTGGATGCCTCGATCGCGCAGGTGCGCGCAGGCCAGGTGCGCACGGACGGCTCGATCCTCGCGATCGGAACGATCTCCTCCTCGACCGTGGCCGCGTCCATCGGCCAGAACGTGAAGAAGAGCGGTCGCACGACCGGACTCACCAGAAGCTCTGTGAGCACGCTCAACGTGACCGTGAACGTCGGCTACAGCAACGAGTGCGCCGGCGGAAGCTTCACGAAGACGTTCACGGGCCAGATCATCGTGTCCCAGAAGCGGAGCAACTTCCTGAACTCGGGCGACTCGGGTTCGCTCATGGTCGAGGACGTGTCGACGAACCCGCGCGCGGTCGGCCTGCTCTACGCTGGATCGGCCTCGAGCGCGGTTGCGAATCCGATCAACGCGGTGCTGAGCCACTTCGGCGCCTCGATGGTCGGCAACTGAACGAGAAACTCCGGGGCGGGCGTCGGCACAGTGCCGGCGCCCGCTTCGCGCTCCATCTCCTGACCGGCGGCCTCGTCGCGCTGTCGGCCTGCGGGGCACCCGGGAATCCGCCCGAGAGCTCACCCGAGAACCCACGCGAGCCATCGCCTTCCGTGTCCGATCCTCCCGACACCACGCGTTCGATCACCGACGTCGTGCGCCTGCGCGCGGGCGAGATCATGGCGCTCCCGGGCGTCGTCGGCCTCGGCGAAGGCCGGTTGCCGGACGGGCGCACGTGCGTTCGGATCTTCCTCGCACGCGAGGATCCTGAGCTTCGCGCGCGCCTTCCGAAGACGCTCGACGGTTATCCCGTCGACGTCGAGGTCACGGGGGAAATTCGCGCGCTGCCGGACGATTCGACGGAAAGCACGCTTTGAGCCGTCCGCTGCTCGGGCTCGTGGTCGCGATCTCGGGTGCGTGCGTGCTCGCAATCGAGATCGCGGGCACGCGCATCCTCGGTCCGTTCTACGGAGTGAGCATCTTCCTCTGGTCGGCGCTCATCGCCGTCACGCTCGCGGCTTTGAGCCTCGGCTACGCGCTCGGCGGACGATGGGCGGATCGGGGGCCCCGCGCGGGTCGTCTCGCGCTCGTCCTCGCCGGAGCCGGCCTGTGGCTTGCGTTCGTGCCGCTTGCGGTCCATCCGCTGCTCAAGGCGACGGAGGGCCTGGGATTGCGCGCGGCCGTGCTCGTGACCGCGAGCGCACTCTTCTTTCCCCCGCTCACGCTCCTCGGAATGGTGAGCCCGTACGCGATCCGCCTCTCCGCGCGCTCGATCGACGAAGTGGGACGCGTGGCCGGAGATCTGTACGCGATCTCGACGCTCGCGAGCGTGGCCGGAGCGCTCGCGACCGGCTTCTGGCTCATTCCGTCGGTCGGCGTGCGCGGCCTCACGCTCGGAGTCGCGGGCTCGCTCCTCGTCGCGGCGGCACTCGTGCTCGCAGGCACACGGCCACGGACGGGGAGCACCGCTGGACTCTCCCTCCTGCTCGCGCTCGCGGGAGGAAGCGGTTTCGTCCTGGCGCGTCTTCCCGCACCCGCTCCTGCACCCGCTCCGGGCGCGGCCGACGGCTCGCCCGCGCGGCTCGTCGTGCGCGAGGAGAGCCCCTATGCCGAGATCCGCGTCGTGGACGCGGGCCCCCTGCGCTATTTGCTGATCGACGGCGGGGCGCACACGATCGTGAACCGCGAGAGCGATCAGACGATGCATCCGTACGTGATCGCCCTCGAGCTCGGGCACGACCTCTTCGCGGAACCGGGGCGGATGCTCCTGCTCGGACTCGGCGGCGGCTCGCTCGCCCGCAGCTATTCACGCCTCGGATGGTACGTGGATGCGGTCGAGATCGATTCCGCGGTGACGCAGGTCGCACGCACGGAGTTCGGTCTCCGGCCCTTTCACGCGACCCTCCGCCATGCGGACGCGCGCCGTTTCCTCGCGACCGCGTCCCGGACGTGGGACCTGATCGTGTTCGACGTCTACGGCTCGGGATCGATTCCGTTTCACCTGGTCACGCAGGAGGCGTTCGCGCTCGCGAAGTCCCGCCTCGCTCCCGGCGGAGTCGTGGCCCTCAACGTGGAAACGGTCGGCTGGCACCATCCGCTCACCCACGCGGTCGGGCGGACGTTGCGCACGAGCTTTGCGCACGTGCTCGCGCTGCCGAACGCGGAGCCGCCGAATCAGCTCGGCAACGTCGTTATCCTCGCTTCGGACCGGCCGCTCGAGATTTCCGAGGAGGCGCTCGGCGATCCCGTGGCCGCACTCGGCGACCCGTACGATCACTGGCGGGTCGTGACCCGCAATCACGGCTGGGAGAACCGCTTCGAACCGGGCCTGAAGAGCGGGCTCGTTCTCACCGATGACCGGAATCCCGCGGACGTCTGGGCGGAGGAGATCAACCGGCAGGCGCGGCGCGAGCTGCACGCGCTGTTCGCTTCTTCGGGTCTCTCGTGGTGAGCCCTCAGCGATCGGCTTCGAGCGCGGCGTCGTAACACGCACGCGCGAGGCGCGCGATCCGCGCCTCGGCCTCTTCGATCGTCCCCGTCCATTCCTTGACGAACACCGCAATCGCAAGGTGTCCGCGCCCGTCCGGAAGCGTGACGATTCCGACGTCGTTTGCGATCCGCGGACCGCGGTTCGAGATTCCGAGCGTTCCGGTCTTGCGAGCCACAGGGGTGCCCCGGGGCAGTCGCGCGGGAAGCCGGCCCGGTCCGGTCGCACAGCGGGTCATCGCATCGAGGAGCCGCTTCGTCGAAGGCGCGCTCAGCACGACCCCCTGCTGGATCCGCATGAGGAGCCACGCCATCCCGAACGGCGAGCTCGTGTCCCGCGGGTCGCGCTGGAATGCCTCCATCGCCGCGGACCGTCGCGCGACAGGAACCGCGCGCGCGAGGGAATCGAGGCGCGTCCGGGTCCAGGTCGATTCGGGCGGCCTCTGCGCGACGCCGAGCCAGTCGAAGCCGAGCTCGGCCTCGGTGCGGTCGACCGAGATGCGCGGCACGCGAAGGTCCCGCATCGTCGCCTCGACCGCCTGCGGCCCGCCCAGGAGCTCGATCAACCGGTCGCACGCCGCGTTGTCACTATCGATCAGCATGACGTCGACGAGCTCGGAGACCGGGACGCGCACGTTGCCCCGGGGGTGTCGAGCGGAAAGCGGGCTCGCGCCGACACGCATGTGCCGCGGTTCGAGGAGCACGAGCGAGTCGAGCGCGAGCGTTCCGCGATCCACGCGCGCGAGAACGGCGATCGCGACCGGAAGCTTGACCACGCTCGCCATCGGGAAGAGATCGTCGGGATGGACGCCGGCCCTCGAGCCCGACTCGACGTGGAGGGCAGCGACTCCGATCCAGCCCGGCTGACCGGCGACGAGACGCTCGAGGCGCGCGGTCAGAGAGTACTTGGCGGCTTTCGTGAACCCGGGGGGCGCCACAGTTGGCGTCGCCCCCAGTGCCGTCGAGTACGGCCAAGGATCCGCGAGTTGTAGGGCGAACGCGACTGCCCATACAGTATGATGCCGCATCATGAACGCCCCCACTGCCGACGACCTGATCCGCGCGTTGCCCGGTGCCCCGATCGAAGTTCTCGGGCACATGCTCGAGGAGAGTCCCGAGCTCGCCTCCGCGCGTGCCGCGAACGGTGTCTCCGTCCTTCTCCTCGCTCTCTACCACAGGCGGCGCGACGTGGCGGAGCTCCTTCTGCGCGCCCGGCCCCCGCTCGACGTGTTCGACGCCGCCGCGCTCGACCGTTCGGACCGGCTCGCCGAGCTCCTCGACGCGAATCCCGCGCTCGCGAACGCGCGATCCCCGGACGGATTCACGCCGCTCGGCTACGCCGCGTTCTTCGGTGGATTGGCGGCGGCCCAGGTTCTGCTCGAGCGCGGCGCGGATCCGAACGCGCACGCCACGAATCCCCTCGCCGTGGCCCCACTCCACTCCGCGGTCGCGTCGAAGAACAAGGACGTGGTGGCACTCCTCCTCGCCCGCGGCGCGGACGCAAACGCCCGCCAGCAGGAAGGCTACACACCGCTCATGGGCGCCGCCGCCGAAGGCGACGAGGTGAGCGTCCTCCTCCTGCTCGCGCACCGCGCTGATCCGCGGCTCGTCTCCGAGTCGGGAAAGACCGCCGCCGACATCGCAGCCGAGAAGGGCCACTCGAAGATCGAACAGAAGCTCCGCGGCGTCACGGGTTAGGTCTCCTCCATGAGCGAATCACCTCACATCCCGGCCGGCCGGGGCATCGCCGTTTCGATCAGCGAATTCCGCCAGCTCCTTTCGCTCGCCACGCCGACCGTCCTCGTCCAGCTCGGCCTCATGGCGATGGGAGTCGTGGACACGATCATGGTCGGGCGCGTCTCGGCCGAGGCGCTCGCCGCGGTCGCACTCGGGAACCTCTACTTCATGACGGTCGCGATCGTCGGGATGGGCATCCTCATGTCGCTCGATCCCGTGGTGGCCCAGGCCGTCGGCGCGCGCGACACGCTCAGGATCTCGCGCGGCGTGCAGCGCGGGATCGTGCTCGCGCTCGCGATGACGCCTCCCGTCCTCCTCGTCCTGCTCGGCGCGGGGCCGCTGTTCCGCGTCACGGGCCAGCCGGTGGACGTCTGGCCGACCGCGGTCGCCTTCGTGAACGCGAACATGCCCGGCGTGCCCGCGTTCTTCCTGTTCGTCGCCCTGAGGCAGACGCTCACGGCCTACGGCAAGCTCACGCCGATCGTGCTCACGATCGCGATCGCGAACGTGATCAACGCGGGCCTGGGCTGGGTGCTCATCTACGGCAACTTGGGATTCCCCGCGCTGGGTGCGGTCGGCTCCGGCTGGGGGACCACGATCTCGCGCTACGCGATGCTTGCGATCCTGTTTGCGCTCGCGCGCCCGACGATTCTCCCCATGCTCAAGCCGTTCCGGAGCGACGCGTTCGATCTGCGCGCGCTCGTTCGGATGACCGCGATCGGGCTTCCGATCGGGCTCGCGTTTCTGCTCGAGGTGGCGATCTTTGCGCTCGTGGGCCTTCTCATGGGACGCATGGGGACGATCCCGCTCGCCGGCCACCAGGTCGCGATCAATCTCGCGAGTCTCACGTTCATGGTGCCGATGGGCGTCGGCGTCGCAGCGGCGGCCCTCGTCGGGCGCGCGGTCGGACGGCGCGACGCGAAAGGCGTGCGCCGCGCGGCGCGGCTTTCGCTCGTCTGCGGCGCCACGTTCATGGCGCTCTCGGGGCTCACGCTCCTTCTGTTTCCGCGTCCGCTCGCCACCCTGTACACGAGCGATCCGGCGGTGATCGCGGTCGCGGCGGCACTCCTTCCGCTCGCCGGCTTCTTCCAGGTGTTCGACGGGCTCCAGGTCGTCGCGAGCGGCATCCTGCGCGGCATCGGCGACACGCGCGCGCCCATGATCGTCACCATGATCGGATACTGGGTGATCGGGCTCCCCGTGAGCCTTTTCCTCGGCCACCGGCTCGGGCTAGGACCGCAAGGTCTGTGGTGGGGCTTCGTCGCGGGCCTTGCGACCGTCGCACTGTTCCTCGTGCTGCGCGTCCGATCGCGCGTCCGGAAAGCCATCGCCCCGGTCGTCATCGACGAAGACCGGGGCGAGGGGTTGAGACTCGAGAGCGCAATCGGTCCGGACGGCGACCGAACGTCTCAGGGCATCGCGGACACGAGCACGACCGCGCGCCGCACGAACACGGAGCCTTCGGCCTCGAGCCGGTAGAAGTACACACCGGGCGCGACGCGCGCGCCTCCGTCATCCGTCCCATCCCAGCGGGCTTCGTTCGCTCCGGCCGGAAGGTCGCTGTCGAGAAGCTTCCGCACGCTTCGTCCCGCCGCGTCGAACACGCCCACCGAAGCGCGGCCCGGACGGCTCAGATCGAAGCGGATCGTGGTCGCGGACGAGAACGGATTCGGCCAGTTCCCGATGAGTCGAACCGAGGTCGGCTCGTCGCCGGCATCGGTCAAACGCGGAATGAACCAGCCGATGTCCTCGAAGTGGAAGCGCGTGAGGTCCACGCTGCTCGAAAGCCCCGGCGTGATTCCGGGCTCCATCAAGAGGCTCGGCTCGGCGGACACGTCGAAATGCGAGATCGACGATCCCCCCTCGACCGGGTTCGGCGCGTAGATGAGCACGCGGTTCTCGTCGTCCGCACCCGCCAAAAACGGCGGATTCGGGCCGATGCTGACGGTCACGCCCGTGCCGAGCTGTGCGCGGATCGCGTTTCCGTCGGTCTGCGTGACGCTCACGGTCGGAATCGTAAGGCCCGGATCGTCCCCGCCCATGAGCGGCGGCGAGCCGGGGACGTTGTTCACCACGATGACCGCGATCGCGCCTGCCGCTTCCGCGAACGTCGCCTTCTCGACGAACGTGCACGTGCCGCGGTCGATGAGCGCGATCTTGCCCGCGATCGATGCGCCGACGTGCGGCGTGCACGCGTCGCTCGTGGGAACCGCGCCGTCGTCGAACAGCCCGACCTCACCGGTGATCATCGCGGCCGACACCGGAGGCCCGAACGCCGCGGTCCCGAAGACCTTGATGCCCGCGATCACCGGCGGTGCCGTGACCCGAACCTCGTTCCGGACGCCGAGGAACGAGGGCGCCATGAACGTGGTCGCAGGACCGATCCACACGAGGTTTCCGGTGTTGGTCGCGGACGTGACCCGCTGGCCCGGGGTCATCTGCGCCCACGTGAGGCCGACCGTCTTGTCGAACAGGAAGCGCTGGTAGATGTCGGGGAGACCGCTCGGCGTCACGCCGCTCCCCAGGTTCGCGAACTGACTGAAGCCCAGACCGTGACCGAGCTCGTGCAGGACGACGGGGAGGAGCTCGATGTCGTCCCCCTTGGCCCCGTCGATGCCGTAATACCAAGTGGCGCCGCCCAGGCACGTGCCGAGGTCGAGGTTCGAGCTGAACTGGGAGTTCATGTCATTGACGCCGGGGTCGAGGTCGACGGTCGCGAGGCGATTCGCGAGCGAGACGTGATACCAGGTGCCCGTGAACTCGGCGTTCGGGAAGTTGGCGAAGATGCTCGCCGTGCTCGTCCCGCCGAGCACCGCGCTCATGGCGGTGCACGAGAGAGGATTGAACTGCGCGTTCACCCGTATCTCGACGTCGCTCGGAAGGATGCTCCCCCAGATCGACGCAGCCGTGTTGAACACGAACAGCCGCTGGGCCCCGCGGGTCGTCCCCGGGTTACCGCCGACCGGGGCAACGACCGTGGGATCGTTGAAGCCTTCGGTGGCGCCGTCGTTGTTGACGATCGTGATCGTGGCCGCCTGCGCGGGAGCCGGCGGGACGAGGATCGTGAGCGCAGCGATTGCGCTGAGCGCGAGTGCGGCCAGGCGGAATGGAGCTTTGCGCGCGCGCATCACCGCACCTCCCACACGGGCGCCGGTGCGGGCGCTGCGGACGCGGGCACGGCGGAGGCAGGAGCACCGTTCGCGGGCGCCGCGGTGGAGCCCTTCCGCACGCAATCCAGATCGAGGCTGCCGTCCGCCGCACGGCGAACGACCGTGTAGTCCATATAGCGGTCGTCGAGCGTCACCTTCCATGTGCCGTTCGGCAGGATCGTGAGCGGCAGGTCGGCGTAGTCGCGCTCGAGGAGCTCCGGGGCAATCCCGAGCTCGGCCCGTTGCTCGGGCGTGGGCAGGACCAACTGTCCGGTCTCGGGATCGATGGCGACGACCATTCCGGCCTGACCGGGGACCGAGCGCACGCCCGCAGGCTGCGCTTCGGTCCGCGGACGCACGGTCCGTGACGTCACGGCCTTCGCCTTCGCGATCGGCGGCACGGCCACGTTCGCAGGTTCCGGGGTGATCGGTGTCGGAGTCGTGACGGTCGTGGGTTCGTCGGGGATGGCGCGGTCGAGCGCAAGCGTCAGCGGAACCGCGAGCAGCACGGCGCTCGCAATGAGCGCCCGTCGGGATCGGATCGGAGGCAGGGCCATCGGGCAGACGCTCCTGGTTTCAAGTGGGAGTCCAGTTTCGAGCACGCCCCGCGCGAAGCACGCGCGGAACGCGGGCTCACATGATGACGCTTTCGCGGGCCCGGCGCCAGCCGGCCCGTGTCCGCGGGGCTCAAACGCTTTGCAAAATGCAACATCTCGGCCCGCCCCGAATACCCTCCCGCCGCGACCCGGGTCCCTCATCTCCCTGAGAAATCGGGACATTCTTCTGAACCGAGGCGGTCTCCCTGCCGACAACCCGGAGGAACGACGCCGCGCCCGGACCCTCTCCGAACGCGGGATTCCCCGGCATGGAGGCACGCATGGCGCAATTCGACGGCGCCTTCCAGGACGAGCTCGAGAGTCTCGACCGCAAGAACTGGGGTCTCTGGCTCCTCAACGCCCTGTTGTTGGTCGTGATGGCCGGGGTCATCACGTCCCTCTACCTGCCGAACGTCTGGGGCGTCGTGATGCCGGACGTGCCCGCACCCGAGACGCGCGGCATGCTCGTCACCGGCATGTGCGGTCTCGTCCTCATCTTCATGCTCTACATGCTGCTCAAGCAGCGGCAGATGGCGAGTCTCAGGACCGACCTGTTCCGCGCCCGCATGAAGGAGGAGATCCTCCGCTCGCGTCTGTCCGAGATCACGTCCCTGTTCGACATGTCCACGTCCGTGAACATGCAGCTCACGGTGGACTCGATCCTCGACATCATCACGCGCCGGGTTCTCACCTGCCTCGAAGCCGACCAGTCGTCCGTGCTCATGCTGAATCCCGAGACCCAGACGCTCGAAGCGCGGTCCGTGCACGGCGTGGACGCCGACTTCGTGAAGGACGCGTCGATCAAGCTCGGCGAGGGGATCGCGGGCTACGTCGCGCAGCACGGCGAGCCGATGGTGCTGAACCCGGAGGACGTGATGCGCCGCTTCGCGGCCTCGCGGAAGACCGGACGGAACATCACCTCGGCGCTCTGCATCCCGCTCATGGTCAAGGGACGGGCGATCGGCGTGCTCAACATCAACCGCATCGACCGCGACCGGCCGTTCACGGCCGGGGACGCCCGCGTGCTGGCGGTGTTCGGGGAGCACACGGCCGTCGCGATCCAGAAGATCGAGGACTACAGGGCGCTCGATTCCCGGGCATCGCTGCTCGAGGAGGCGAACCGAAGGCTCGCCGAGATCAACCGGATGAAGGAGATCTTCCTCACGACCGTGAGCCACGAGCTCAAGACGCCGCTCACTTGCATCATCGCGTACGCTGAGTTCCTCCGTCAGGACGAGACATCGATCGCGCCGGAGCAGCGGAAGACGTTCTCGCGCATCCTCTACGATCAGGCGAGCCGGCTCCTCGAGCTCGTGAACGACATCATGGACCTGTCGCGCCTCGAGGGTGGCGCCGTGAAGCTCAACCTGGCGCCGACCAACATGAACGAGGTCGTGGAAGGGTGCGTGCAGACGCTCGAGACGCTCGCCGTGCGGAAGGGCATCCGGCTCGAGCAGCGGCTTGCGACCGGGCTTCCGACGATCCCGCTCGACGCGTCGAAGCTTCGCCAGGTGGTCGTCAATCTCCTCAACAACGCGATCAAGTTCACGGAAGGCGGCGGGACGATCGAGATCGCGACCGTTCAGGAAAATGGGAACGTGCGGATCGAGGTGTCGGATTCGGGAATCGGGATCCCCGCGCGCGACCTGAACCGGATCTTCGATCTGTTCGCGCGCTCGGAAGTGGCGATCCACCGGAACTACGAGGGGCTCGGACTCGGGCTTCATCTCGTGAAGCGACTCGTCGAGCTGCATGGCGGGCGGGTGTGGGTCGAGAGCACGCCCGGAAAGGGCAGCCGTTTCTTCTTCAGCCTGCCGATCGTGGGGGCACTCCCGGAGCTCACGCCGGGATCGGGTGCGGGTGCGGGGACAGGTGCGGCCGCCGATGCGGTGCGCCCGACCGAAGTAACGGAGGCTGCGGCTGCTTCGCCGGCGCGCGAGCCCGTCGAAGCCGCGAGCGAGGATCGCGCAGCCTAGTTCGTCCGGGCCCCGTTCAAAGAACTACAGCGGACGGTCGGTCTGCTGGCTGTCGAGCAGCTTCGCGATCCGCGTTTTCAGTCCTTCCATTCCTTCCGGCTTCCGCTCCAATCCCGAAGCGCCGTGCTCGAGCGCGTACTGCTCGTCCACGGCCGGCTCGCTCGTGTGGAGCAGCACGGGAATCCATTCGTTGTCCCGCCGCAACGTCACGAGCAGCGATTCGCAGTTGCCGCCTTCCGTGCGCGGCTCGAGCACGATCACGTCCGGCTCGACGTCGCTCACGGCGGCCAGCGCCTCCTCCACCGTGCTCGCCTCGTAGAAGGACCAGCCCTCGCTCTGGATCATGCCCGCGAGCGCGTCCTTCATGTCGGGGTCGTCATCCACGACGAGAATGCGGGGTCCACCGGGTTTCAACGAGACCTCCTGTCGGATGCGAAAACGCCGGGCGCGCTCACGTCCCGGACCCTCCGGGCAGAGGAAGACGCGCGAGCCGAAGCGAGTTCGCCACCACTGAAACCGAGGACAGCGCCATGGCGCCGGCGGCAAGCATGGGATTCAAACTCAAACCGAACGCCGGCACAAGCACTCCTGCAGCGAGAGGGATCCCGACGACGTTGTAGACGAACGCCCAGAACAGATTCTGCCGGATCGTCCCGAGCGTGCGCCGGGCGAGCGTGACCACGCGGCTCACCCCCGCGAGGTCCCCCCGGAGAAGCGTGACGTCGGCGGCGTCGAGTGCCACGTCCGAGCCCGTGCCGAGCGCCACGCCGAGATCGGCGACCGCGAGCGCCGGCGCGTCGTTCACACCGTCGCCCACCATGGCTACGGTCCGGCCGCGTGCGCGGATGCCTTCGATGGCGGAAGCTTTTCCTTCGGGCGGAATTCCGGCCCGTACGTCCTCGATGCCGACGGCCTGAGCGACCGCCCGGGCGGGCTCCTCGGCGTCCCCCGTGAGAAGCACGACCGAAAGCCCGGCATCGCGCAGTCGTGCCACTTCGGCGGCCGCGTCCTCCTTCACCGTGTCGGCGAGTGCGAGGAGGCCGAGCGCACGCCCGCCGCGCGACAGGGCGAGCAC
>JBOHUC010000185.1:0-3761 GCA_050733935.1 Candidatus Eiseniibacteriota bacterium
TAGAGGTTGAAGCCGAGGATGCCGCTCTGCTCGCCGGTGGACCAGGCGAGCTCGACGCCGCCGGACGCGCTTTCGTTGGCGTCGAAGTCGGCGAGGATGGCCGGCACGACCTGGCCGAACCCGTAGAGGATGTGGACTTCGCCGCCGTCGGCCCGAGCGTTGCCGTTCGAGTCGCCGCCGGGAGCGCCCATCGCGAGATCGAGGCCACCGTCGTTGTTGAGGTCGCCCATGTCCAGGATGGTGCCGACCCGGTCTCCCGCATCCGCGCCGAGGACTCTCAGGTCCGCGGTCGCCTCGACCTGGAGCTCGTTCGCGAGGCTTCCCCGCAGGACGCCGAAGTACATGAACACTTCACCCGAGGAGAGACGCACCGGTGCGACCCCGTCCGCGAGCGGCGCACCCAGGTTGATCTCCTGCTTGCCGTCGCCGTCCAGATCTCCCGAAGCGAGTGCGCTGCCGAGGAGATCTCCCGCGTCCTGGCCGATGAAGCGCTTGCCGTCGACGCCGAGGCCCGGCTGGAGGTCGATCGCGGCCGGGAAGCCGGCGCGCGCGCGGCCGTAATAGAGGAACGCCTCGCCGGCATTGATCTTCGCGTTCGCGAGCGCGTCCGCAAGCGGCACGCCGACGAAGACGTCGAAGAAGCTGTCGCCGTCGAAGTCGGCCGCGTCGACGAACGTTCCGGCGTTGTCGCCGTTCTCGGGTCCGTAGATCACAACGTCGGTCTGGCTCACGAGCTCGATGGGCGAGAGGAACGACGCCTGGTCGCGTCCCCAGACGATCGCGACTTCACCGCCCTGCGCCCGGGCGTTCCCGGGGCCGGCGCCGTTCGGCACGCCGATCACGATGTCCGCACGTCCGTCCCCGTCCAGATCACCGGTCGCGAGCGAGCGCCCCGAGAGGTCGCCGCTGTCCGCGCCATTGATCGTGAGCTGGGCCGAGAGCTCGATGTCGCCCGCTCCCGCCGGGCCGCCGAACCACACGTAGCTCGAGCCCGAGGCGGGCTTCAGGTTCGCATCGCCGTCGGCGCTCGAAGCGCCCACGAGCAGGTCGTGGATCCCGTCGCCGTCCACGTCACCCGTGGCGAGCGAAACGCCCGCCTGATCGCCTTCCTCCTCGCCGAGGAGGGTCGCATCGGCCTGGCTGACGCTGTTGATGCCGGCCCACAAAGCGCGCGCGCGGCCGTAGAAGACATAGACCTCGCCGGCATCCGTCCGCGCATTCGCCGGCCCATCGGCAAGCGACGCTCCGACCGCGAGGTCTGCGAGGCCGTCGCCGTTGAAGTCCGCCGAGACGACGAAGATACCGACCTGATCCCCGGTGTCCGCGCCGTCGATGTGCACGTTGGATTGCGTGAGCAGGTCCTTGGTGAGGCCGAGGTTCGTCCGGGTGTCGCCCCAGATGATGTCCACGGCACCGGAGTTCGGAACGACCTCGCCAGCGCCGTCCGTTCCGATCGAGCCGATGATGATGTCGCGGAAGCCGTCGCCGTCCACGTCACCCATGGCGACGGCGCGACCGGAGTTGTCGAATAAGTCGGCGCCCCAGACCACGAGTCCGGAGCTCGTGCGAAGGTCGAAGACGAGACCCGCGTGAGCGGCGGGAGCGGAGAGGAGCAGCACGGCAAGGCCGAGTGCTGCGCGATACCGAAACTTCATTGGAAGCCTCCTCCAGATGCGGAGCAGCGCAGGGGGTGCATGAACTGAAGAGACATCGTCCTGATCGTCTCGATCGCGACGTGCTTGGGGGGAATGACGTGCGGGGTCGGAACGGTTGCGGCCGTTCCGCGCCTCCTTTCCACAGGCAATGGCTCTGGAATCCGTTCGAATGGGAGAACTCGAATCTTCAATGACTCAATGACTGCCCAAAAATGTTACACCCGCGCCGTCGCGCTCACAAGATCGAGGATGGTCGGGCGGAAACGCCGGCCGGCCATTGGCCTGGGGATCCGCGGCCTTTATTTCCCTCAACCCGTTGCCGCCCTTTCGGTTCGGACCTCAGTCCTTAATCTTCGGAGCGCCGCGCTAGGGTCGGGGGACGATGTCTTTGACCAGCATCATGGGATCGCTGATCTTGAGGGCCGTGGCCGAGTAGTACGCCTGTGCGTAGCGGGCCCCGATCGTGAACGCATCGCGCCGCGCGTAGACCTCGAACCAGTCGAGGATCGAGGCCGGTCCCGTGGCGGGCCTCGGCTTCTCCGGATTCGCGAACTGGGACTTGTGTGCGGAGAGCGCCCGGTGCCAGTCCTCGAAGAAGTCGCTCACGTCCACGATGAACGTCGGGGCGAGGCCGGGAGGGAGGAAGTAGTAGTAGATCGCGCGCGCCTGCCAGGGCTCGCCCTCGATCGGCATCTTCCTCAGGTGCGCGAAGTTGAAGCCCTGCGAGACGAGCACGCCGGTCTTGAAGTGATCGTTGTGACCGAGACCCCGACCAATCGGCAGGTTGTAGTAGGGCGCGAACACGATCTGCGGCCGGTGCTTTCGGATGATTTGCGAAACCGCGCACCGGTTCTCGAATGTGTCCTCGATGCGGCAGTCCCCCATGTCGAGGTTGTCCCGCACGTCGAGCTTGAGGATGCGCGCGGCTTCGCGGCACTCCGCATCCCGCTCTTCCGGCGTGCCCCATCCCATGTCGCCGCGGGTCATGTCGACGATGCCGGTCGTGTATCCCAGGGACTTCATCTTGAGGAGCATCCCGCCACACCCGATTTCGGCATCGTCGGGATGCGGTCCGAACGCGAGGATGTCGATCGACATGGCGCGCATCCTAGGGATGGAGGAACGCGATGACCAGTGAAACCCGTGTTCCGGTCGGAGCCCGCCTACCGGCGGGCGGCCGTCCTCTCTCATAGCGCGGTCTTGCCTCGCCCGCCGCGCTGCACCAAGATACGCGCCTGCGCTGTCCGAGCCCCCGAACCCATGGAGGGTGACGATGGAAGATCGACCGCACGACGCGTGGACGCCTCAAGGTTCATCTTCGACCCCGCAATCGTCGCAGCCTCCACCGTCGTATCCGCCTTCGTCTGATCCACCACCGTCGTATCCGCCGCCGTCCGATCCACCGCCTCCGCCTCCGCCGGGCATGGGACGGCCTCCGATTCCGTGGGAGGAGCCGGGGCGTCCGTGGTTCAACGCGTTCCTGGCGACGCTCCAGCTCCTCGCCACCCGGCCGCGTGAAGCGTTCGAGCGCATGCCGATCACCGGCGACGTGCTCCGGCCCTTCCTGTTCGCGCTCATCACGGGCTGGATCGGCCTCGTCTTCCAGTCGCTGTGGGAGCTTTCGATGCGCGACGTGATGCGGTCGATGGCGCCTCCGGGGGCGTTCAAGGGCGCCTACGAACTTCCGGTCGGCGCCTGGCCGTTCATCGCTGCGCTGGGGCCGTTCCTGGTTGCGATCGGAGTCCTCATCAACACGGTCATCTATCACCTGTTCCTGTTCCTGACGGGGAGTGCGAAGCGCGGTTTTGCGGCCACCCTTCGCGTCCTGTGCTACGCGCAGGCGGCATCGCTGCTCCTGATCGTTCCGCTCTGCGGGGCCTTCGTCGGAGCGGTCTGGACGATCGTGCTCATGATCATCGGACTCTCGGCCGCTCACGGAATCACGACCGGGCGCGCGGCGCTCGCCGTGCTGCTTCCGATCGTCCTCTGCTGTACCTGCGTCTTCGTCGTCCTGCTCCTGTTCGGCGCGGCGCTCATGAGCATGTTCGGGGGGCAGGCGCCCGGGATGCCATGAACGGAGCCCCGGGCGTGCGTGCCGCCCTCTGG
>JBOHUC010000186.1:0-34446 GCA_050733935.1 Candidatus Eiseniibacteriota bacterium
GCGCACGGAGATCCAGAGCGGACCGATGAGATAGATCCCGAGCACGCCGAGCAGGATCGCAAACCCCGCCGGCAGGAACCGAAGCCCGAGTGCCACGATCGCGATCCACAGCACGAGGCCGAGTCGCGCGGCCTGCACGCGTCCGCGTCCGGGCCGCACCGACCACGTCAGAGCGTCGGGTGCGCCCGGCGCGTCCGTCCCCTTCGGCGCGCTTCCGTCTACGGCGTGTTCCAGGTGAGTCGAAGCTCCCGCGCCGCGCGGCCCTCGTCGAGGCGCGAAACCGGCGTGGTCCAGGGAGCCCCGGTCACGATCGAAGGATTGGTCCGGGCTTCCTCGGCGATGCGCAACAGGACGTCCGCGAATAGATCGAGCGTGCGGAGAGTTTCGGTTTCGGTCGGCTCGACCATGATCGCTTCCTCGACGATGAGCGGGAAGTACACGGTCGGCGCGTGAACGCCGAAGTCGAGCAGCCGCTTCGCGACGTCGGTCGTGCGCACGCCGTGCTTCCTCAGATTGCGTCCGGAGACGACGAACTCGTGCATGCACGGGCGGTCGAACGGAACCTCGTACGCGCCCGCGACCTTCCGGAACAGGTAGTTCGCGTTCAGGATCGCCTCGCGGCTCACTTCGGCGAGCCCGTCCGGCCCGAGTGAGCGGATGTACGCGTAGGCGCGCACGAGCACGCCGAAGTTGCCGAAGAACGAGTGCACGCGCCCGACGGCCTGCGGTTTGTCGCGCTCGCGCTCGATCCGGTAGCGATCACCCGCGGCCTTCGAAACGCGCGGCGTCGGCAGGAACGGCTCGAGATGCGCGCGCACCGCAACCGGTCCCGCGCCGGGACCCCCGCCGCCGTGCGGCGTCGAGAACGTCTTGTGCAGGTTGAGGTGCATGAGGTCGAATACCTTGCCCGGCTGTGCGAGGCCGACGAGCGCGTTGAAGTTCGCACCGTCGAGATAGAGCTGGGCGCCGGCAGCATGGATGAGCGCCGCTGCCTCCTCGATCTGCGGCTCGAACATGCCGAGCGTCGAGGGCTGCGTGACCATGACCGCGGCGACATCGGGCCCGAGCGCCTTCCTCAGCTCGTCGAGATCGAGGTGGCCTTCCTTCGATTTGATTTCGACCACCTGCCAGCCGACTGCGTGCACGGAGGCCGGATTCGTGCCGTGCGCGGAATCCGGGACGAGCACTTTCGTGCGCTTCGTCTCGCCCTTCGACGCGAGATACGCGCGCACGAGGAGCATTCCCGTGAATTCGCCCTGCGCGCCGGCGGCGGGCTGGAGCGTGACCGCATCGAAGCCCGTGATCGCGGCGAGATGGCGCTCGAGCCACCACATGAGCTCGAGCGCACCCTGCACGCCCTCTTCGGGCGTGAACGGATGCGCGAGCGCCATGCCGGGCAGGAACGCGAGCTCGTCGTTGATCTTCGGGTTGTGCTTCATGGTGCACGACCCGAGCGGGTAGATGCCCTTGTCGAGGTGATGATTGAGCGTCGAGAGACGCGTGAAATGACGGATCACTTCGGGCTCGCTCACTTCCGGAAGCGCGGCCTTCTCCTTCCGGATCGCCCACGCAGGAAGCGCATCGGCGAATGCCACGGTCGGGACGTCGCTCTTGGGAAGGCGCACACCGCGATGTCCCGGCACCGAGAGCTCGGAGAGGAGCGGCTCGACGATCCCGGGCGGCACCGGCGGGAGCACGGGCGATCCGGCGGGCGGAAGGCCCTCGAGCGCGCCCGGGGGCGGTACACCGGCGGCGGCGGAGCCGACGGGGATTCCAACCGTCCCAGAAGACTCGGATCCTGCCGCACCACCTGGGTTGCGCGCCTGCGCAGCACCGGACTGAACGGACGGCGTCGCCGGACGGGGCGTTTCGGTCTCGGGCGTCACGCGCGCCCCCCCTTTCCGCCGGCGCCCACGGCGCGCGCGAGCGCGTCGGCCCAGCCGTCGATCTCGGTCTTCGTTCGCTTCTCGGTCGCCGCGACGAGGAGCACGTCCTTCGTCGCGTCCCCGAGCACGGCACCGTCCACGCCGAGCAGGAATCCCGAATCGCGTCCGCGTCGCACCGCTTCGGCCGCCGTCGTGCCCGCAGGCAGGCGAAGCGCGACTTCGCGGACGAACGGTCCGCTGAACGCAGGGTTCACGCCCGCGACTTCGCGCGCGCGCTGCGATGCGTAATGGGTCTTCTGGAAGCACAGTGTCGCAACGTCGACGAGCCCCTCTTTTCCGAGGAGGGCCAGGTCGATCGTGTTCATGAGCGCGATCAGACCCTGGTTCGTACAGATGTTCGACGTCGCCTTCTCGCGCCGGATGTGCTGCTCGCGCGTCTGGAGCGTGAGCACGAACCCACGCCGGCCGTGGCCGTCCACCGTCTGCCCGACGATACGGCCGGGAAAGCGGCGCACGAACTCCTTCCGTCCGGCGAAGAAGCCGCACGCGGGCCCGCCGTAGGAGATCGGTGCACCCAGCGACTGCGCTTCGCCGACGCACAGATCGGCACCGAGCTCGCCGGGCGGCGTGAGGATCGCAAGCGCGACCGGATCGGAGACGACGACCGCGAGCGCGCCGGCGGACTTCGCGGCCGCGCACAGCGCGCTCACGTCCTCGAGCGCGCCCAGGAAGTTCGGGTACTGGAAGATGAGACACGCGGCGTCGCCGTCGAGCACCGTCTGGACGGCTTCGACGCCGGTCGTCGCGGTTTCCTTGTCGAACGCGACGTGCCGCACGTGGTCGGATCCCATGAACGTGCGGAGAGCACCTTCGTAGTGCGGATGGAGCGCGCCCGCGACCACGATCCCCTTGCGGCCGGTCTGGTTGCGCGCAAGGTAGGCGGCTTCGACGACCGCAGACGCACCGTCGTAGACCGAGGCGTTCGCGACCGGCAAGCCGGTCAGGGCGGCGATCATGCTCTGGAATTCGAAGATGACCTGGAGCGTGCCCTGCGCGACCTCGGGCTGGTACGGCGTGTACGCGGTCATGAACTCGGAGCGCAGCGCGACCCGCGGCAGGGCACTCGGAATGTAGTGGTCGTACATCCCGCCGCCCAGGAACGACGGCATCTCGCGCGCGGCGTCGTTCTTCGCGGCGAGCGCGCCGATCTCGGCGCGCAGCTCGAGCTCGGTCGCGGCCGGCGGCACGTCGAGCGCGCCGTGGAGCCGGAGCGCGTCGGGCATGTCCTCGAGCAGATCCTCGAATTCCTTCGCTCCGAGGAACGCGAGCATCTTCGCCCGTTCCTCGGCACTCCGACCGACGTAGCTCAAGTGGGGATCCTCACGCGTGGAGCCCTTCGACGTGCGCGGCGTAATCGGTCGCGGTCATCAAGGAATTCACGTCGGCGGGATTCTTGGGGCGGAGCTTGATCATCCAGCCGCCCTCGTACGGTGCCTGGTTCACGAGTGCGGGCTGATCCGCGAGGGCGGCGTTCACCTCGACGACCTCGCCGCCGATCGGGGCATAGAGATCACTCACGGTCTTCACGGCCTCGATGACGCCGAACGCCTCGCCGGCCTCGACCTTCTTGCCGGGCGACGGGAGCTCGACGAACACGACGTCGCCGAGCTGATCCTGCGCGTAGTGGGTGATGCCGACGATGAGAAGATCACCGTCGGTCTTCGCCCACTCGTGGTCCTTCGTATAGCGGAGTCCTTCGGGCGTCGTGCTCGTCATGGGCGTCCTTTCCGCGATGGCCTTGTCTTCAGCGATGACTGGCTTCGGTGTAGAACGGCCGGGGCACGACGCGCGCGGGAAGCGCGGTCGCGCCGGAGCGCACGTTGCATTCGCTGCCGTTCGCCGCCCCCGATGTGGGAACGTACGCGAGCGCAATGCTTTTTCCGAGCGTGGGCGACGACGTGCCGCTCGTCACCTTGCCCACGGCGTCATCGGCCCGCACGACTTCCCATCCCTGGCGCGCCACGCGCGGCGAGAGAACCTCGAGGCCGACGAGCTTGCGCGTGAGGCCTTTCGCTTTCGCCGCCTCGAGCGCTGCTTTCCCGACGAACTCGGGCTTGTCGAGCTTGACCGTCCAGCCGAGGCCTGCTTCGAGCGGGTGCGTCGTCTCGTCGATGTCGTTTCCGTAGAGGCAGTACGCCATCTCGAGCCGGAGCGTGTCGCGCGCGCCGAGACCGATCGGCTGGAGCCCGACCTTCGCACCCACCTTGAACAGCTCATCCCAGACGCGCTCGCCTTCGGCCGCGTCGAAGTAGAGCTCGAAGCCGTCCTCGCCCGTGTAGCCCGTGCGCGAGAACACCATGGGCGTGCCCCAGAGATTGACGCCGGTGAAACGGTAGTAGCCGAGATCGAGTGCGGCAGGCGGCACGAGACCCTGGAAGATCTCGGCGGCGCGCGGACCCTGGATCGCGAGCTGGGCGACGCGATCCGAGACGTTCTCGAGCCGGACGTCGAGGCCCTGGGCAACGTCGTTCGCCCATTGCCAGTCCTTCTCGATGTTCGCGGCGTTCACGACCAGCATGTAGCGGTCTTCGAACTTGTAGGCGAGGAGGTCGTCGACGATGCCGCCGTCGGGTTTGCACATCGGCGTGTAGACCGCCTGCCCGACCTCCGCACCGGCGACCCGGTTCGTGACCAAGCGGTCGACGTACGTCCCGGCGTCGGGTCCGCGGACCTCGAACTCGCCCATGTGGGAGACGTCGAAGACCCCCGCCGAAGTCCGGACCTGGCGGTGCTCCTGAAGGATGCCCGCGTAGGAGATGGGCATCAGAAACCCTGCGAACTCAACGAGTTTGGCGCCGGCCCTCTTGTGACACTCGAGGAAGGGCGTGGTCAGCGTGGTCACGGGATCTCCGGGAATCGACGGGCTTGTGCGAGGAGGCTTTGGGCCGTCGTGAAAATCGTCACAAGGCTTGGCCGGACACTAGCATGCGGTCCCGGTGGCCGCAAGACGGTGGCCCTTCCGGCCCGTTGAGCGGGTCGTGGCGGTCGGCGTCCCCGGACTCCTGTGCAGAAGGTTGCCACGGAATCATTGCCCGGTTCTGCCCGCTCTCTCTTCGTGCTCCCGTCGGCGCAGCAGAAGGAGAGAATCGCCGGGAAACGCCTCGAGCGCGAGATCCGAAAGCTCGCGCCACACTGCATCGGCATCACCTCGCGCCCGATAGTCGTTCGGCCCGCGAAGAAGCACGTTATCGCAGACCGTGCACACGAGGACCGCGCTCGGTCCGTCGAGAGTGGAATACAACGCCCCAAAGTTCGGGACGAACTCGCACATCTTGCGCACCCCGAGTGGTTCTCCTTGGTTCCAGGTCTCCCTTCGCAGCAGGAGATCCAGAAACCGGTTCGACCAGTCAGCACTCGGCGGAGTCCGTCGTTGCGCGACCTCCCATCCGAAAACGAGCTTTTCCGTGCTCCGTCCGGATCGCTCGCCATAGAAGCCCGATAGACGGACGGCATGGATCGGAACCGCGTCCCGCAAGGACTCGATGCGGAGCGTATCTGGCATGACGAAGTCCCCGGGACCCACAACGAGCGTTGAGACGAGTCGGAGTTCCACGAACGTCGTCTCGCCCGAACGCACGATGACCGAGTCGGTCGCGGCCCAGTAGCCCGGAATCAAAGCACGCACCTCATAAGCTCTCGGCGAGACGTTTCGGATCAGGAAACGTCCGAGGCTGTCGCACGCTGCCCCAATTCGGGTTCCACGCAGGTTGACATTCGCATGCGCGGCGGGCGCCGTTCCCCAGAGGACGCGCCCCGCGACCGAGCCTGTGGCGACACTTTCGTGTGGAGGTGTTGCGTCTTCGGAAACCGCGATCAGGAGCGCGAGCGCGAGCCGGGTGGCTTGAGGGAAGTCTGGCATCCGGCTAGACGCCGGCGGCTTTGAGGACCCCGAGTTCCTTCCCGACCCGGGCGAACGCGTCGAGCGCGCGATCGAGGTGGGCGCGCTCGTGGCCCGCGGAGATCTGGACGCGGATGCGCGCGAGGCCCTTCGGCACGACCGGATACGAGAAGCCGATCACGTAGATGCCCTCGTCGAGCAGACGGCGCGCGAAGTCGTGCGTGCGCCGCTCGTCGTAGAGCATGATCGGCACGATCGGGTGCACGCCCGGCTTCACTTCGAAGCCCGCGGCCGTGAGCCCCTCCCGGAAGTGCTTCGTGTTGGCCTCGAGCTTGTCGCGGAGCGCGGTCGTCTCGTCGAGCATCGCGAACACGGCAAGCGAAGCGCCAACGATCGAGGGCATGAGCGTGTTCGAGAAGAGATAGGGCCGCGAGCGCTGGCGCAGGAGCTCGATGATCGGCCCCCGCCCCGCGGTGAAGCCGCCGGACGCGCCACCCAGGGCCTTTCCGAGCGTTCCCGTGATGATGTCGACTTTCCCGAGCACCCCGCAGTGCTCGGTCGCTCCCCGCCCCGTCTTCCCCAGGAACCCGGTCGCGTGGCAGTCGTCCACCATGACGAGCGCCTTGTGGATCTCGGCCAGAGCCACGATGCCCGCGAGGTCGGCGACCGTGCCGTCCATCGAGAACACGCCATCGGTTGCGATCAGCTTGTGGCGGACGCCCTTTGCGTCCGCTTCCGTGAGGCAGCGCGAGAGGTCCGCGAGATCGTTGTTCTTGTAGCGCCAGCGCTGCGCCTTGCACAGGCGGACGCCGTCGATGATCGAAGCATGATTGAGCTCGTCGGAGATGATCGCATCCTCTTCCCCGAGAAGCGGCTCGAACACGCCACCGTTCGCGTCAAAGCAGGCCGCGTACAGGATCGCGTCGTCCACGCCAAGGAACTTCGCGATCGTTTGTTCGAGCTCCTTGTGGATGTCCTGCGTCCCGCAGATGAAGCGCACCGAGGACATGCCGTAGCCGTGGCGATCGAGCGCCTCGTGAGCGGCCGCGATCACGCGCGGATGGCTCGAGAGCCCAAGGTAATTGTTCGCGCAGAAATTGAGCACGCGCCGGCCGTCGGCGAGCGTGATCTCCGCCCCCTGGGGGCTTGCGATCACGCGCTCGTCCTTGGCGAGACCCGCGGCACGGATCTCCTCGAGGGTCTTTTCGATCTGGGGTCGGATGCCGGCGTCCACGGTCCTTGTCCTCAGCCTCTAAGGGTCATCGCGAGTGCGCCGGGGTCTCGGCAGCGGGCGCGCGGCCCACGCTGGCAGCCGCGGCGGCGACGGCGGGCAGCACGCCGAGCGCGGCCGTCTCACCCCACGGCACGAGCACGATCTTCCCCGCTTCGCCGCTCTTCAACTGTTTCATGGCATTTGCATAGTCGTCGATCGCCATCACATGCGTGATCGCGGGCCGGATGTCGAGCCGCCCCGAGGTGAGGAGCTCGTTCATCTGCCGCCACGTCTGGAACATGAGCCGCCCGTTGATCCCCTGCACGGTCACGCCCTTGAAGATGACGAGCCGCGTGACGTCGAGCTCGAACGAATCGGACGGGAGGCCGAGGAGCGACATGCGCCCGGCGTTTCGAAGTGCTTCGAGTCCCTCGCGGATCGCGCGCGGGGCACCCGACATCTCGAGGACGACGTCTACACCGCGTCCCTCGGTCACGTCGCGCGTCCGCGTGACGAAGTCTTCTTTCGCGGAGTTGATCACGACGTCGGCGCCGATCCGCTTGGCGAGCTCGAGGCGGTACGGGTTCACGTCGCTCGCGATGATGGGCCCGGCGCCGCACGCGCGCGCGACCGCGATCGAGAAGAGACCGATCGGTCCGCAGCCCGTGACGGCGGCCGAACAGCCCGCGATCTCTCCCGCGAGCACCGTGTGCACGGCGTTCCCGAGCGGCTCGAACGCCGCCGCGACCTCGAGCGGCGTCCCCGGCGGAACCGGCCAGCAGTTCCGGGCCGGGACGGCGATGAACTCCGCGTAGGCACCGCTCCGGTCGACGCCGATGATCTGGACCCGCTCGCACACGTGCATGAGCCCGCGGCGACAGAGATGGCACGTGCCGTCCGCGACGTGCGTTTCGACCGCGACCAGGTCGCCAACCTTGAGACCATCGGCCTTCGAGCCGAGCGCGACCACTTCTCCGACGAGCTCGTGGCCGAAGATGAGCGGCGGATGGATGCGGCTCTGGGACCAGCGGTCCCAGCCGTAAATGTGGAGGTCGGTCCCACAGACGGCGACCCGGCGCACGCGCAGGACAACTTCGTCACTTTGCGGCGTCGGGTCGGGGACGGTGAGGATCTCCGCTCCGGGGGCAGGACGTGTCTTGACGAGCGCTTTCATCGGACGTTCGGGGCTCCTCCGCGGCGGCTCAAAGGGACACTCAAACGGACGCTCAAACCGGAACTCCACCCTGCGCGAGAACCGGGACGAGCGCGTGGCCGGTGTGGCTCCCCGGGACACGCGCGATCTCCTCCGGCGTTCCGAACGCTACCACGGTTCCGCCGCCGTCGCCACCCTCGGGCCCGAGGTCGATCACGTGGTCCGCGGTCTTGACGACATCCAGATTGTGCTCGATCACGATCACCGTGTTGCCGCGCTCGACGAGCCGGGCGAGCACCGTCAAGAGCATCCGCACGTCCTCGAAATGGAGTCCCGTGGTTGGCTCGTCGAGCAGATAAACCGTGCGACCGGTCGCAACTTTGGACAGCTCGGTCGAGAGCTTGACCCGCTGCGCCTCCCCGCCCGAAAGCGTGGTCGCGGACTGCCCGAGGTGGATGTACCCGAGGCCGACATCGCGAAGTGTTTCCAACTTCCGCCGGATCGTCGGGATCGCGTGCAGGAATTCGAGCGCCTCCTCGACCGTCATCTCGAGCACGTCCGCGATCGAGCGGCCCTTGTACAGCACCTCGAGCGTCTCGCGGTTGTAGCGACGGCCGCGGCAGACCTCGCAGTGGACGAACACGTCCGGCAGGAAGTGCATCTCGATCTTCCGGAGACCGTCGCCTTCGCACGCTTCGCAGCGCCCGCCCTTCACGTTGAACGAGAAGCGTCCGGGACCATAGCCGCGGAGCTTCGACTCCGGAAGCTGCGCGAACAGGTCGCGAATGAATGCGAACGCCCCCGTGTACGTCGCCGGATTCGAGCGCGGCGTCCGGCCGATCGGCGACTGGTCGATCGCCACGACCTTGTCCACGTGCTTGAGCCCTTCGATCGAGCCGTGCGCTCCCGGGCGCTCGACCGTGCCGAGGAGGGTCCGTCCGAGCGCGCGATACAGGATGTCGTTCACGAGCGTGCTCTTCCCCGAGCCGGAGACGCCGGTGACACACGTGAACGTCCCGAGCGGAAAGCGCACGTCGATGTTCTTCAAGTTGTTCTCGCGCGCACCCTTCACTTCGAGCGCTTCGCCGTTTCCGGAAATCCTTCGCTCCGGCACCGGGATGCTCCGCGTGCCCGCGAGGTACTGGCCGGTGATCGAGCGCGGGTGCGCGGCGACCTGCGCGGGCGTGCCCTGGGCGATGATCTCCCCGCCGTGACGGCCCGCGCCGGGCCCGAGGTCGACGAGCCAGTCGGCCGCCTGCATCGTGTCGAGATCGTGCTCGACGACGACGACCGTGTTTCCGAGCTCGCGGAGCGAGACGAGCGTGCGAAGGAGTCGCGCGTTGTCGCGCGAATGAAGCCCGATCGACGGCTCGTCGAGGATGTAGAGCACACCCGTGAGCCGGGAGCCGATCTGCGTCGCAAGGCGGATGCGCTGCGCCTCGCCGCCCGCGAGGGTCTGAGCCGCGCGGTCGAGCGTGAGATAGCCGAGGCCCACGTCGGCCAGGAAGCCGAGGCGCGCGTCGAGCTCCTTCAGGATCGGATCGGCGATGATTTGCCGGGACGGCGGGAACGAGAGCGCCTGTACGCGTTCGTACGCCGCCTGGACCGACGAGCGCGTCCAGTCCGCGATCGTCCGGCCTTCGATCGTGACCGAAAGCGCGACCGGATTGAGGCGTGCCCCGCCGCATGCGGGACACGGCGCGTTCGCCATGAAGCCTTCGATCTTCCGACGCACGGCGTCCGAGGACGTGTCCGTGTAGCGGCGCTTGAGATTCGCGAGCACGCCCTCGAACTTCCCACGGAATTCGAACTTGCTCCCCTTCCGCGACTTGTACGTGTAGAGGAGCTGCGTGTCCCCCGCCCCGTACAGGATTGCGTCCTGGACGCGCTTCGTGAGCTTCCGCCACGGCGTCTTGGGGTCGAACTTGATGTGCTTCGCGAGCGAGCGGATCTGCTCGCCGTACCAGACACTGTCGAGCCCACCCCACGGCGCAATCGCGCCCTCCGCCACCGATTTGCTCGCATCCGGAATGACGAGCTTTGCGTCCACCTCGAGGCTCGTGCCGAGCCCGTCGCACTCCTTGCATGCGCCGTACGGGGAATTGAACGAGAAGAGCCGCGGGGCGAGCTCGTCGTACGAGCGACCGCACGTCACACACGCGGCACTCTGGCTGAAGAGCCAGTCCTCCCCTTTCTCGCGCGCGACCGCGGCCACGCCGTTCGCGAGCCGAAGGGCGGTCTCGAGCGAATCGGCGAGGCGCCGTTTGTTCTTCTCCTCGACCGTGAGCCGGTCGACGACGATCTCCATCGTGTGGCGCTTCGTCTTGGCTAGCCGCATCCCGTCCTCGAGGTCCACGGTCGCGCCGTCGATCCGGGCCTTGAGGTAGCCCTGGCGGCGCGCGTCGTCGATCTCCTTCCGGTACTCGCCCTTTCGCCCGCGCACGATGGGCGCGAGCACCGTGACGCGCTCGCCTTCGCCCTGCGCGAACAGCGTGTCGACCATCTCGCTCACGGTCTGACGCGAGAGCGGCGTGCCGTCCTCGGGACAGTGGGGCGTGCCGAGACGCGCGAACAGGAGCCTCAGGTAATCGTAGATCTCGGTCAGCGTGGCGACCGTCGAGCGCGGGTTCGAGCCCGCGCCCTTCTGCTCGATCGAGATCGCCGGCGAAAGGCCCTCGATCGAGTCGACGTCGGGCTTCTCCATTTGGCCCAGGAACTGGCGCGCGTACGCGGACAGCGACTCGACGTAACGGCGCTGGCCTTCCGCGTACAGCGTGTCGAACGCGAGCGAGGACTTCCCCGAACCGGAAACGCCGGTCACAACGACCAGCTTCTGCCGGGGCAGGGTCAGCGTGAGGTTTTTGAGATTGTGCTCGCGGGCGCCGCGAATGACGATGCCGCGCGCGGTCTCGGGGGTCGCCAAGGGAGTCGCTCCGTGTCGGGCCATGCGGCCGGATGGGGTGCGGGCATTGTACAGGATTCTAGGGACCCCGGGCGCGGCGCCTCCAGGTGCCTTCAAATTGACGGTGCCCTCCCGCCGTGGTCTACTCCCACGCCATGTCCGCCCCGCCGTCCGTTCCCGCCGGCTCGACGAAATACGTTCTCCTTCGCCAGATCGGACTCTACGCCGCGACCGCCATCACGGTCGGGAACATCGTGGGCTCCGGCATCTTCCGCTCGCCGAACTCGGTCGCACAGGAGATCACCTCGCTTTCGCCGGTCCTGTTCGCGTGGATCCTGGGCGGGGTGCTGTCCATGTGCGGCTCGCTCGTGCTCGCCGAGCTCGCGGCACTCCATCCGCGCACGGGCGGGCTCTACGTGTTCATCCGCGAGGCGTTCGGCGACCTGTGGGCGTTCGTGTTCGGCTGGGCGAGCCTGTGGGTCATCAAGCCGACGGTCATCGCCTCGATCACGAGCGTCTTCGCGCTCTACTTCTGCGAGGCGGTCGGGCTGCCCGGGAGCACGCAGTTCCTGGTCGGCGCGGCGGCGATCGCCCTCCTCACGTTCGTGAACTGGCTCGGGGTGCGCGAGGGGGCGGGCACCCAGACGCTGTTCACGACCGCCAAGGTCGTGGGCATCCTCGGGCTCGTTGCGATCGCGTTCGGCCTGCCGCACGGAGGTCCACCTCCGGACGCGCCTGCGGCCGTGCTTCCGGCCGCGAAGCCGTTCCTTGCGGCGCTCGTCGCCGCCATGATTCCGGTTCTGTTCGCCTACGACGGCTGGACGGACGTCACGTACGTGGGCGGTGAGGTCCGGAATCCGGCGCGTGTTCTTCCGGTTGCGATCGTAGGCGGAACGGCGATCGTGATCGTTCTCTACGTGCTCGCGAACCTCGCCTACTACGCGGTCCTCTCGCCCGCCGAAGTCGCAGCGTATCCGGCCGTCGCGAACGAGACCGTGCGGCGGATCCTCGGTCCCGGAGGTGTCACGCTGCTCGCGGGCCTGGTCGCGATCTCGACGTTCGGGACGACGAACGGCGCGATCCTCACGGGCCCGCGCGTGACCCAGGCCATGGCGTCGGACGGCCTCCTCTGGCGTGTGGCCGCACGCCTCCATCCCTCGCGCAGCACGCCCGACGTGGCGCTGCTCCTTCAGGGCGCGCTTGCGATCGTGTGGCTTCTCTTCTCCCGCGGATTCGAAGATCTGTCGGGCTGGTTCGTCACGACTTCGTGGCTCGTCTACGGGCTCGCGATCGCGGCCGTCTTCATCTATCGAAAGCGCGAGCGGGTGCCCGGGAGCGTGCTTGCGCAGGAGCGCGCCCAGGCCGAAGCGGAAGCCGGCGGGCGGCTCTACCGGACGCCGCTCTATCCGGTCACGCCGATCCTGTTCGTGCTCGTCACAGCGTTCCTGATCGTGAGCGATCTCACGGCGAGCGGCTGGCGGGCGTGGGCCGGCGTCGGGATCGCATCCCTCGGCGTCCCGGTCTACTTTGCCTGGAAACGCGGACGCCGCGGCTAACTGCTCGCGCGACCTGGTCCGTGCAAAGCCCGAGGCGCGTTGGGGCCCTCGCAGGAGGTTGTACAATTTGTACGCTCGCGTACGCGCGTACGTTCGCGTACAAAACGTACACACTCGTGAGAGAACCCACCGGGCCCCGGGCTTTACAAGTCCTCGCCGTGGGTTATGTCAACAGCACCTGCTGCGCAGCAGGTTGATCAACTGGTTTTGAAACCAGTTGTGACCCATCCATCCCGGCGGTGAACTTGCCCCGGGGCAAGTTGCCCGCCCGCGACGCCGCTATCGAGGACGACCGATCATGAGTCCGAATCCAACAGCCACCCGGGAAGGCCGCATTCCGATTGGAGAGGCGGGCCTCTTCTATCGCGACGTGGGCACAGGTCCGCCGATTCTCGTCCTTCACGGCGGGCCGGACTTCGACTTCAACTACCTCCTGCCGGACCTCGACCGCCTCGCCGACTCGTTTCGACTCCTCTACTACGACCAGCGTGGCCGCGGCCGGTCCGCGGAAGGCGTTCGGCCAAGCGACGTGAGCCTGCGGTCCGAGGTCGACGACGTCGAAGCCGTGCGCGCGTACTTCGGCCTCGACTCGGTCGCGCTCCTCGGACACTCCTTCGGGGCGCTGCTTGCGGCGGAATACGCGATCCGCCACCCGGCGCGCGTGTCCCACTTGATCCTCGCGAGCCCGGCGCCTCTTTCCCGCTCGGACTACCTCTTCTTGCGCGAGGAATTCGGCCGCCGGAGACCCGGCGCCGATGCGGCCCGCATGAAGGAGCTCGCGGCGAGCGACGCTTACGCGAAGGGCGATCCCGAGACGACCGCCGAGTACAACCGGATTCATTTCACGATGGGGCTACGACGCGCGGCCGATCTCGATCGGCTCATGAAGAGCCTGACCGCGGGCTTCACGAGCGAGGGGATTCTCAAGGCCCGGGCGATCGAAGACCGGCTGCGCGAGGAGACGTGGCTCTTGGACGACTACGATCTCCTGCCCGCGCTCCGGCGGCTTGCGATCCCCGCGCTCGTGATCCACGGCGATCACGACCTGATCCCGCTCGCCTGCGCCGCGCACGCGGCCGAGGCGATCCCGGGAGCGCGACTCGTCGTGCTCGAAGATTGCGGTCACTTCGGGTATCTGGAGATGCCGGACGCGTTCGGCCGCGGAGTTCGTGCTCTGTTCGGCCGCTGAGCGCCCTACCCCGGCTGGTGCTGTAGAGTCGGTGAACACGCCCCACAATGCTGAAGACGCGTTGCCCACGGCGGTAAGGTCCGCGGCAGACCGCGGGGTCATCCATACAGGAGTGATCGACGTGATCCCCTGGAGCTGTGTGAGGTGGTCCGCGTCGCGGCAGCTACCGGTAGGTGGTCTACGTGCCCCCGGAATGGATCGAGGGCCTGTGTGAGACGCGCCCCGGTATAGGATTCGGAGCCCTCTCGCATTTGAGCGGTCACCGGTAGCCCGCCTTGAGGCTTCCCCAGGATCTCGGAAGCGTTGGTGTCGGACCATCCAGCTCGAATCCGTGACAGGATCGGATGAAGGCCCCCGCGGGAAGGCCTCCAAAGGTGAGGATCGCGAACGCGTATCCACTCCCGTGCTCGATCGAGCTCGACTCGAGTTGGACGACCACTGAGATCGAATCATCGGGAGCACTCATCACGGACAACTCCAACCACTCGCCGAAGCTGTTTCCACTCTCCTTGTACGGGATTGAGGTCCGACGCTCCGTCGATCCATGGCCCGGCACGCTTAGACGCACGAGCGCAGAGCCCTCGCCCCCGACGCCCGAGCGTGTTGCCGAACCCGAAGCATAGAGCCGAACGATCAGCGGAAACGTTGGGGACCCTGCAGCGGCCGATAGATGGAAACGATCCTCGGTCAGGACGGAGACGTTCAATCCATAGAGTCCGGAGGCTTCGGCATGCCACTGCCCATGCACCAGGTCGTAGCCCGCGCCGCCGAAGACATTGAAATCGTCGCAGTTGATCGTGGCGACCGGTTCTGCGCGAACTTCGGGCCGGAAGTTGCAAGCGAGCGTGGCGATCGGACACTCGCCTGCGGGGTCGGTCCATCCTTCCGACGAGCCGAGCAGCGCCCCAATCGCGCCAATCCCCACGCGCGTCAGCAACCTGCGGGACATCGCTATTCGTACCGCAATGCTTCGACGGGATCGAGGCGGCTCGCGCGCACCGCCGGATAGATGCCGAAGAAGAGCCCGACCCCGCACGAGAACGTGAGTCCGAGGACGACCGACCAGAGCGGCACGGCGCTCGGCAGCGGCGTGAGCGCATCGACGAGCTTCGCGATGCCGACGCCGAGGGCGATTCCAATCGCACCGCCCGCGCCGGTCAACACCATGGCCTCCATCAGGAACTGCCAGAGGATGCTCGAGCGCTTGGCCCCGAGCGCCATGCGCACGCCGATCTCGCGCGTCCGCTCGGTCACCGACACGAGCATGATGTTCATCACGCCGATCCCGCCCACCAGGAGCGACAGGAACGCGACCGCGATCATGACGACGTAGAACCCGCCCGTGATCTGGTTGTAGAGGTTCAACAGGCTGTCGTCCGTGAGGGCCGCGAAATCGTTGTCCTGGTGCGCCTTGAGACCGCGCCTCAAGCGCAGCACCTCGTTGATCTCGTGGATCGCCTGCGGGATGAGCTCGGGCGAGCGCGCAACCGCGTTCAGGAACACCTCGTCGCCCTTCAAGAACGACGACTGATCGGTCGGAAAGTACTTCCGAAGACTCGTGTGCGGGACCATGACGATCTCGTCGAGATTGAAACCCAGAAATTTTCCGCGCGGCTGGAGCTCGCCCACGATCCGAAACGGCACCCGCCCGATGTGGATCACCTTGCCGACCGCGTCCTGGTGCGGGAACAGGGTCTGCACGGTCTCGCGGCCGATCACGCAAACCTGCGCGCGGTGGTCAGTCTCGGTCTGCGTGAAGAAGCGCCCGGACGTGAGGTCGTAACCGTTCGTCTCCTGGTACGCCTGGTCGTTGCCCAGGATGAACGTCGGCTTCGTGGCCTTCTTCTGGTAGCGCACCGGCTGGGGCTCGTCCAGAAAGTTCAGAACCGAAACGGCGCGTACGGACGGGCACTGCGCGAGAATCGCGTCGCGGTCTCCGAGCGTGAATGCGCGCCGGTGGCGCAGCGAATCAGGCAGCTCGCCGATGATCACCTGCGGCCGCCACTTCCGGATGTAGATCGTGTTCGAGCCGAAGGACTGGATCTGATTCGCCATCGAGCGGTTCAGGCCCTGGATCAGGGACACCATGGCGATGACGGTCGAAACGCCGATGATGACGCCGAGCACGGTGAGGAGCGAGCGCAGCTTGTTCGCGCGCAGCGCCGCCCACGCCATCTTCGCGATCTCGAGGAGAATCCCCGAGTCGAGCGCGCGGGTGAGTCGAGCACCGGCCATGCGTCTCCCCTACTCGTACCGGAGGGCGACGATCGGGTCGAGACCCGCCGCGCGCGCGGCCGGATAGATCCCGAACACGAGCCCGATCCCGGTCGACATGGCGAGCCCGAGGAAGATCGCGATCCAGCTCACGGCCGCGGGGAGCGGCGAGATCGCTGCCACGAGGAGTGCCAGCCCGATCCCGAGCAGAACCCCGATCGCGCCCCCGGCGAGCGAGAGCGTGGCGGCCTCCACCAGGAACTGCATGAGGACGTCGCTTCGCTTGGCACCGATCGCCTTCCGGATCCCGATCTCGCGCGTCCGCTCGGTGACCGAGACCATCATGATGTTCATGATGACGATGCCGCCCACGACGAGCGAGATCCCCGCCACGCCGACGAGCACGACGAACGCCGCGGTCGTGAAGTTCCGGTAGAGGTCCATGAACATCTCGGCCGTCACGATCCCGAAGTCGTCGGGCTTCCCGGGATCGACGTGCCGGCGCGCCCTGAGGACCGCGCGCACCTCGTCCTGTGCGAGCTCGAAGCTCGCCTGATCCACGGACGCCACGCCGATCGAGATCGAGCCGCGCGACCCGTAGAGCTTGTAGAACGTGCCGAGAGGGATGAGCACGAAGTTGTCCTGGCTCTGCCCGAACACGCTCCCCTTCTTCGTTGCCACGCCCACGACCGTGAACTTCTGGTCGCCGATCCGGATGTCGTGCCCGACCGCCGGCTCGCCGCGGAACACCTTTTCCCAGATCTCGTAGCCAAGCACCGCGACCGTGCGCCGGCGCGCGAGATCGTTCGGGGTCAGGTGACGTCCGTCCTCGAGCTCGATCTTGTCGACGCCGACGTAGTCGCCCCACACGCCCTTGATCGGCACCCGTCGCTCGCGCTGCTGCCCGAAGCGGATGTCCGCACGGCGCTCGCTCTCGGCCTTCACGGCCGCCGCGTGGCGCGTGAGCGCAGCCACCGCTTCCGCGTCGTCGAGGACCAGGTCCTTCCGCTTGTTCGCCTCGCGAAATTCGTCGTCGGAGAGGATGAAGCCGTACTTGTCCACCCAGAACACGTTCGCACCCTGGGAGAGGAGCTTGTCGGAGACGTACTGATTCATGCCCTGAATCAACGAGATGATCGAGATCACGGCGGTGACGCCGACGATCGTCCCGAGCAGGGTCAGAAACGAGCGGAGCTTGTTCGCCCGGAGGGCTCCGAGCGCGATGCGAGCGCTTTCGCGGAATTCCATGGCGTGCCTAGGCGCCGGCGGCGCCCAGCACTTCGACGCGCCGGCCGGCCTGGCGGGTATCGCTCTCGATCTTACCGTCGCGCAGGCGCACGACGCGATGCGCGTGGGCGGCCACGTCCTCTTCGTGGGTGACGACGATTACGGTTTTTCCCTGCGTGTGAATCGACTCGAAGGTCGCGAGGATTTCGTTTCCGGTTTTCGTGTCCAGGTTCCCGGTCGGCTCGTCGGCCAGGATGATGGACGGCCGGTTGACGAGCGCGCGCGCGATCGCAACGCGCTGGCGCTGTCCGCCCGAAAGCTCGTTCGGGCGGTGCTTCATCCGGTCGCCGAGCCCCACGGTATTCAGCGCGCCGATTGCGCGCTCCTTCCGCTCCTTCGGCGAGAGCCCGGCGTAGATGAGCGGGAGCTCGACGTTGTGGAGCGCGTCCGAGCGCGCGAGCAGGTTGAACGTCTGGAACACGAAGCCGATCTCGCGGTTTCGGATCGCCGCGAGCTCGTCATCCGAGAGCCGCGAGATCTCCTGCCCGCGCATGCGGTAGGAGCCGCCGGATGGGGTGTCGAGGCATCCCAGGATGTTCATGAGGGTGGATTTGCCCGAGCCCGACGGGCCCATGACCGCGATGTACTCGCCCTCTTCGACGTCGAGCGAGACACCGGCGAGCGCATGCACCTCCTCTGAACCCACGCGATAGATCTTCGTGAGGTCGCGGAAGACGAGCAGCGTTGGCGAAGCGGTCATTCGATTCGTCTCCGGGGGTACTGACTAGCCGCCGGCCTGGACGCGCACGCCGCCGCCTCGGCCCTTCTTCTGGACCTGGACGCGGTCGCCGGGCTTCAAGTCGCGCAGCACCTTGTACGGCCCGGTGATCACCTTCTCCTTTTCCTTGAGCTCGCCGCCGGGAAGGATCTGGATGTCGGTCTCGCTCGAGATTCCGGTCTTCACGCGCCGGAAGCGCGCGAACTCGCCGTCCATCACGAACACGCCGGTGATCTCCTTCTTCTTGCGCTCGAGCGGGTCGGCCTCATCCTCCTCCGGCGAGGAAGCCGCGATCGCCTCGTCGCCCTTGGCCGGCTTCTCCTTGCCCGCCGGAGCCTTCTTCTTGCCGCGCTCCTCGAGCTCTTCCGGCTGCCGCACGACCACGGACTGGATCGGCACGGCGAGCGCCTTCTCGGCCCGCTTGACCTCGATCTCGACGTCCGCCGTCATCCCGGGCCTGGCGGCCGGCACGTCCTCCGAGAACAGGACCTTGACCTCGAAGTTCGTCTCTCCCGAGGCGGCCGCCCCCGTCGTCTGCGTGGCGCTGTTTCCGACCTCCGTGACCGTGCCCTTGAAGCTCGTGTCGGGGATCGCGTCGACCGTGATCGTCGCGGGCTGCTCGACCCGAACGTCCACCACGTCCGTCTCGTCGACGTCGGCCTTGACGAGCATGCGCGCGACGTCCGAGACGGTGAGGATCTGTGTGCCCGGATTGTTCATCGTGCCGACGACCACGATCTCCCCTTCCTCGATGTTGAGAGAGGTGATCTTGCCGTCGATCGGCGACCGGTACGTGGTCTTCGACAGGTTGTCGCGCGCCCCGCGCAGGACGGCATCGATGCGCGAGACTTCCTCGCGCGCCGTCGAGAGCTCGGTCTGAGCGCCGATGAACTCGTTCTCCGCCGTGTCCATCTCCTGGGTCGAGAGCAGGTTCCGCTCGGACAGGGCCTTCCGGCGCTTGTAGTTCTGCTCGGCGATCTTGTAGGCGGACGCGGCGCGCTCGACGCGCGAACGCGACGCGCTCAACGAGGCCTGCGCCTGGCGGACCGAGGCGTCGTACTGCGTGTTGTCGAGCTCGAGCAGGAGCTGCCCGCGCTTGACCGTGTCGCCTTCGCGGACGGCCAGGTGGACGACGCGCCCGGGAATGTCCGCGCTGATCTTGACCACGGTGCGCGGCTCGATCTCCCCGGGAGCCTTCACCTTCTGCACGATGTCCTTGGTCTTCGCGGCGGCCACCGTCACCGTCTGGACCTTGCCCTTGCGTTGCTGCATCGCGCCGAGGAACGACAGCGCGAGCACGACGACGCCGAGGCCGATCCAGAAGAACTTGTTCTTGAACAGCTTTTTCACGACGAGACTCCTGGGGACGGGTCGCCCCGGCTCGGGTTACTCCTCGGGGACGACGTACTCCACTCCGCGCACGCGCTCGATCCGCGCTTCCGCGATGCGCTGCTCGGTCAGGGCCTGAACCAAATTCGAGCGCGCCCGCTGCAGCGCGACCTGAGCATCGATCAATTCAAGAATGGTTCCCGATCCGACGTTGTACTTTTCCTGCGAGAGCTTGAGATCCTCCTCCGCCGAGTCGAGCCCGTCGCGGGCCACGAGCACACCCTCGTTGGCCGTGCGCGCGATGTTGATCGCTTCACGGACCTCGACTTCGACGTCGAGACGCTGCCGCTGAAACGCGTAGCGGGCCTGTTCGCGATCCGCCTGGCTCTGCTGGATGCGACCCTTCTGGCCCCAGAACGCATCGAACACCGGAATGCTGAGGCCGATGCCGAGGCTGCGCGAGCGTGATCCGGAGAGGGAGAAGTCCTGCTCCCGGCTTCCACGATACGCCAACTGGCCTCCCAGGGTCGGATAATACCCGGCCTTGGCCGCTCCCACCGACGCGTTAGCGGCCTCGACGGTCTCCTGCGCCCGCATGAGCTCCGGCCGGCGCGAGACTGCTTCGTTGAAGATTGCAACCGAGTCGACCGCGACCGGCCCCACTTCGCCGATTCTGTCGTCGGCGTGCAGGTCGTCGGTCGGGTTCTGTCCGATGATCCGGGCCAGGCGGGCGCGCTCGTTGACCACGTTGCCGCGCGCGCGCAGGACCTCGAGCTGCGCTTCGGAGACACGGACCTTCGCCTTGAGGACGTCCCCGCGCGCGACCATCCCGAGCTCGAACAGGCTCTCGACCCGACGAAGCTCCTGTTGCGCGACAACGAGGGACGAATCGGCCACGGTCTCGAGGAGCTGGGTTGCGACCAGCGCGTAGTACTGCTGCTTGACCGCGAGCACGAGATCGCCGCGCGCGGCGCGGTAGTCAAACTCGGTGGCGGTCTTCGAGTGTTTGGCGGACTGGATGCTCTTGAACGCGCTCCAGTCGACCAGGTTCTGGCTCAGGACGTAGGAGCTCGTGTACGTGTTGACGCTCGAAGGAATCGACTGCCCCGCGCCGATCTGGACGCTTCCGTCGAACGCGCGGTTGAAGCCGAGATCAGCACTCAAGCTCGGCAGATAGCGCTGCAGCGCTTCGGCCTTCCTTCCTGCCGCCGCGCGGATGTTCTGTTCGTTCGAGAGCAGGTCGTGATTCTTGAGCATTGCAAGGCGGACGGCCTCGTCGACTGAAATCGGACCGCGCGCCGCGGGGATCTCGGAGGGATCCTGCGCGTGCGCCGCCTGCTGGACCGCGCCCGAAAGCAGCGCGGCCAAGGTCATCCCTGCCACGATCTGCCCGAAGCGGGCAAAACGAATTCGATGGGTTCCGCGCATCTCTTTGTCTCTCCCCCTCATCCTGGACCTCCGTCGACGCGATCGGACACAACGACTCCCCTACGGCCTGGTTCCTGCAAAGTTGCCCGTTTGGATGCGCCCGAGCGTGCCGGAACGCGGATTAAGGCTGGAACACCGCACCGGCGAGCGAGCCCAGCAAGACGAACACCGCAAAGAGGCCCCAGATGCCCAGGTTCGCGCGGCCCTTCGGCACCCGTGCGATGACCGCGACCCCGAGTGCGACGAGGGCGGTCTGCCAGATCGTGAACAGGTCGAGATTGAACAGCACGTTCGCGAAGAACTTCGCCGCGAAGCCTTCGGCCTGCGACGGCGGAAAGAACGCGCCCGGTCCGATCGAGACCTGTGCGGTCTTCGAGAAGAGCGCGAGCGGAATGCGCACGAGGAGCCCCGGGACCGCCACGAGTCCGGCGTGCGTGACGAGCGAAAGCGCGTGCTTGTACGACATCTTTCCGCCGAGCAGGAATCCGCCGACGAAGAACACGGCGGCCGCCCAGATGAACGTCACGACCACGCCCCCGATGACACCGGTGATGAGCGTGATCCATCGGCCGATCGTCGTCATCATCTCGATCCCCTGCTCGGCATTCTGACCACCCTCCTCGATCTTCTCGATCGTCTCGGGGAGCATGACGGGATCCCAGAGAATGAGGATGAAGGCGGCAATCAGGACGACCGCGAGGATCATCGGCGCAAGCCACGTGGGACGTTCCGCGAGGTGCTCGAACAGCGCGCGCGGCGACGTGAACACCGCGGCGAAGCGCTTCGGAAACGGCCACGGAGCCGAGCTCGCCGGCGTGGCGGCGGGCGCCGAGGGAACCGGGGTGACGTCTTCCATGATTCCTCCACGAGGCCACGCGCGCCCCGGGAGCGGGGCGCGGTCGACAGGACCGCAGGGAGCCGCGGATCGGACGATCTCGGGCTTTGATGGAATCGGAGGCGAGCGATTTCCCGGCGGTGCGGGCCCGCCGCTCCGGGCATGAGGAGCGGACCAGGCACCGATGCGGCAGCCTACGCGAGCCCTCGGACACCGTCAAGGTAACGTACGGCCGAACGTCTTGAGTGACACGGGCTTTGCCCGGTCTTTTCAAGCGGCGTGGGGCCTTGGGGAGGCCCGGCGTCCGGCGGGCCGGCGTTCCGCAGGTCCCGGGGAGTTCGGTTCCCGGGACCTGCGGGGGCTCGTCAATGCAGGCGGAATTCGATCGGAACGCGCACCCAGACGCCGACCGGCTGGCCGTTCGTCTTGGCCGGTGTGAACACCCACTGCCGGGCGGCCTCGAGCGCTGCTTCGTCGAACATGGGCGACGAGCGCTCGATCTCCGCTTTCCGGATCTTGCCGTCGACGCCGACGAACATGCGCACGATGACATGGCCTTCGAGTCCCGCCGTGCGCGCCATTTCTGGATACGCGGGGCGCACGCTCTTCACGATCTCGGGGAACTCGTCAACGAAGGTCGTGACGTCGGGTGGCGGGATCGTATCGTCGACCGGCAACCCGTCCGGGCCTCCGCTGCCCTTTACGGGTCCGCCAGAACCTCCGTCGCCAACGGTGCCTTCGAAGTCGTTCCGCGCTTCGATCGCACCGCTGTTTGGGTGAACGACGGGGTGATCGTCGTTCACAAATTCGTCAAGGACCGGAAGGATGACGCTCAGGTCATCGAAGTCCCTGGGTTCGACAGGAGGCGAGCCGCCGGAAGTGGGGACGTAATCCTCTACATCCCTGGGGAAGTCCACGTACGGCGGAGGATCGAAGCTCCGGACCTCCGGCTCGCGAAGAACGACGGCGAGCAGCAGGGCGAACACGACGACGGTGAGATGCGCGAACGCGGAGAAGCCGAGACCGCGCGCGAGCGCCTCGTCCTGCGCGGCACGCATGGCGCGGACGAACGACAGAGGATCGGAAGGTTCGGCGGTGAGTGTGCGGACCACGGTTCATCCTCCTCGGCCCGGTCGAGGTGCGGGAACGTCCGGCCCAACGGAGGATGTCCGCTCCGGGCGGAACGCGCGTGGCATCCGCGGCGTCCGCCCGAAGGCACGTCTTGATTGCTAATGCAGCGAGAACTTGACCGGCACCGCGACCCACACGGCGACCGGCTTGTTGTTCGACAGCGCGGGCTTGAACACCCACCTCTTCACGGCGCTGACGGCGGCGTCGTCGAGCACGGGCACGGACTTCACGACCCGCGTGTCCTTCACCTTGCCGTCCTTGCCGACCAACGCCTGGACGACGACCGTCCCTTCCATGTTCGACTGGCGCGCGATGTCCGGATATTCCGGCGACACGCGCGTGATCGCCTCGGGCAACTCTTCGACGTAGACATATTCGCCGAAGCCTGGAAGCTCGTCACTGGGCGGCGCGATGACGAGCGAGTCGCCCGAGCCTGTCTCCCCGGTGCCGATCGCCTGCGACAGCTCTTCCTGCGTCGCGATCGTCTGCTCCTCCTCGACCTGTTCGTCCTCGGTCGGGAGCGGGATGCCGGCCGTCGGCTGCGCCGCGGGCGCCGCCACGGAAACCGTGGGCGGCGTCTGCTGGAGCGACGGTGGCGCCTGGAGCTCGCGGTACGGGACGACCACGACGCGCTCTTTCCGGGGTGCGTTCCGCTGTGCGAGCGCGAGCAGGAGCACGATCACGATCACCGAGAGATGGCCCATGGCGGAGTACGTGAGGGCCTTCTTCAGGTTCGCGGACTGGTACTCGCGGGCCTCCCTTAGGTGCTCGAGCTCGGCGACGCCGAACTCACCCATGTCGGAGATGCCGTGTGCCATCGTGCTCACGGGCCGGCCACCTCCTTCTTGTCCTCTTCGGTCATGGGGGCGAGCGCGAAGCGCGTCATCTTGAGAACGTCGAGCTCGTCGATGATGTCCACCATGGCATGGAACTTCGCGTCGGGATGGACCTTGATGACCACCACGATCTTGTTCGGATTCTTGTCCCGCTCCTGCTTCATGATCCCCGGCAGCTGCGAGAAACTGATCTCCTCCGGGGGCACCTCACCGACGTTCCACTTGTAGCGGTCGCCGGGCAGCGCGAACACCGTGAGGATGTTCGACTTCGCGATCGGGACCGGCGGGTTGTCCTTAGGCGGAAGATTGATCTCCAGCGCCTGAGGGGTCCGGAACACGGTCGTGACCATGAAGAAGATCAGGAGTAGAAACGCGACGTCCACGAGCGGCGTCATGTCGATGCGAATCCCGACTCGCCTCTTCTTCTTGCCTTTGCCTCCGCCGGATGGTTGCGGGGTGTCTACGGCGCCCATGTCCTCACCTCCTCCCGATCAATGCGCGGCCGGAGCCGCTGCGATGACGCCCTTTTTCTTGGCCTCCGTGACGATGTTGAAGCGGTTCGCGTTCTGCGACTGCAGCTCCTTCATGATCTGCTCGACCACGCCGAACGGGGCCTCCTTGTCCGCCTTGAGCAGGATGTAGGCGGACGGGCTGTTCAGGCGCGCGGTCTGCAGCCAGCCCGCGAAGTTCTCGATGTTCACGTACTCGTCCTTCTTCTCCCGCCGCTCGATGAACTCGAGCCGGATCCGGCCCTCCTTCGTCACGTTCACCGTGATGATGTTGGACTCCGGCTTCTTGAACTCCGAGGCCGAAGCCGGGAGGTCGATCTTGTCCTTCTCCGGCGGCTGGAACTGCGTCGTGGTCATGAAGAAGATCAGGAGCAGGAACGCGACGTCCACGAGGGGCGTCATGTCGATCGCAATCCCGATCCGCTTCGATTTGATCTTGCTCATCGTGCGATCCCCGGGCGCGCCCGGATCAGTCCGCCCGCGTCGAGAGGAACTGCACGGCCTCGAACGACGCTTCGTCGATCATGTAGCTGAAGTTGTCGACCTTGGTCGTGAACACGTTGTACGCCACGATTCCCGCGATGGCGACCGCCAGACCGCCGGCCGTATTGACGAGCGCTTCCGAAATGCCGATCGCGAGCTTGGTCGCATCCACGGCACCCGCCGTCCCGAGAGCGGCGAAGGAGTTGATCATTCCGATCGTCGTTCCGAGCAGCCCGATCATCGTTGCGATCGAGGCGATGGTCGAGAGCGCGACAAGGTTCCGCTCGAGGAGCGGTCGCTCGAGGCCGTTTGCCTCCTCGATCGCCTCCTGCGTCTCGGTGATGACCTTGTCCTTCGGAAGCCCGTCGGCCTTCGCGGCCTTGAAGCGCTCGAGCCCCGCACGGATGACCGATGCGGCCGAACCGCCCTGCTTCTTGCAGGCGTCGATCGCCGCGTCGACGTCGCCGGCGTGTAGGTTCTTCTTCACGGTCGTGAGGAAGTTCGTGAGCGAGCCCTTGCCCTGCGCCTTCTGGAGCGAGTACGTGCGTTCGATGATGAACGTCACGACCAGGATCGACAGGAAGATCAGCGCAATGACCAGGTAGCCGCCTTCCTGCAGGAAGTGCGGCAGCTGCTTGTAGATCAGGTACGAGATGAAGACCGCCACGACGAAGTAGACCGGCCAGAAAAGGCGCTTCACGGTGCTTCCTCCTTTGCGTTCCAGTCGGGGCCCGTCGGCGGGACGGGCGCCCGGTGATCGGGGGATCGTCCTCCGGTCTTTCTCTACGTCTTCTTGCTGCCCTCCGCGAAGCTCGCGATCGCCTTCTCGCAGTCGTCGTAGACGTCGAACACGAGCGAGAGCTTCGTGATCACGAAGATGTTCTTGATCCGGTTGTCCACGCGGCAGAGCTTCATCTGACCGCCGCGGCGCAGGTAGTTGGTGTGCGCGGTGATGAGCACGCCCAGCGCGGTCGAGTTGATGTGCTGCGTCTCCCCGAGATCGATGAGGAGATGCAGATTGCCGGCGGCCGCGAGGTCGCGAATGAGCTTCTCCAGCTCGTCCGTCTCCTCGCCCCCGACGAGATAGCCCCGCGGGGTCAGGACTTCGATGCTCTCCAGCGTCTTGCGCTTGACGTGCATTCCCACTCCTCCCGGTCTTCGGTCAGACTTCAGCCCTGAAGCATCTTCAAGCCCTTGGTCGCGTTCGGCTCGCCGGGCTTGATCTCGAGGGCCTTGCGATAACACTCGATGGCGCGGGACTTGTTGCCCGCGTTCTGATTTGCCTGCCCCAGCCACACCCAGGTCATGAGCTGTTTGGGATCCAGCCGTGCGGATTCATCGAGGGATTCGATGGCCGGCCCGTAGTTCTTCTTGACGAGCTCCTTGTAGCCGAGTTGCTGCAGCGCAATCGCCCGCGTCGTGCCTACTGTGTCGACCTCCGCGGCCGTCCGGAACGCCGCGACCGCCTCGTCGTCACGCTTGGCCTTGTCGTAGGTCGCGCCGAGCTGGAGCCACCAGTCCCCGCGCTTCGGGGAAAGCTCGACGGCTTTCTTCATCGCGGCGATGGCGCCCTCGTCGTCTCCCATCTGACGCAGGCACAGGCCCTTGTAGTAGTAGGCTTCCCCGTTGGTCGGGTCAAGGGCGATCGCGCGGTCCAATTGGGCCACGCCCCCCGCATAGTCCTTGCGGAACCAGGCCACCCGGCCGCGCTCGAACTGCGCTTTCTTGCCGTCCGCACTGGTCGAATCGCCCTCGACAATCCGGGCGTAGACGCTGTCGGCGGACTGCCAGAGGGGCATCTTCGCGAGCGAATCCGGGGTCTCGGCCGCGAGCCGGCGGAAGCTGTCGGCGACGCGGAACTGATCGATCGGCTCGAGCTTCGGGGCCTTGGCGAACGACGCAAGCGCGTTCCGGTATTCCTTCGACTCGTACTGGATGATCCCGCGAATGCGCCAGGCTTCGGGCGGGAACGTTCCGGTCGCCTCGATCTCGTTGAGCAGGCTCGAGGCCTTCGCGCGTCCCTCGACCCCGCCCTTCTTGAAGTACGCCTGCGCGAGGAGCGCCTTCGCCTCGAGGTTGTTCGGATCCTTCGCGAGCGCCTTCTCGAGCGTTTCGATCGACTGGAACACGCGCTGCGGATCGGCCGCGCTCGCGAGGTAGTACAGGTTCCCAAGCTTCAAGTAGCCCTCGATGTAATCGGGATCGGCTTCGACCACGTCCTTGTACTCGCCGAGCGCGTCGTTGTAGAGCTGGCCGCGGTAGTACGCATCCCCGAGCGCCATGCGCGTGTCGAGGTCGGACGGATCGAGCGTCTTCGCCTGCTGGTAGTTCGTGATCGCGAGCGTGGGGATCTTCCGCTGCATGTACAGATTGCCGAGCGAGCGGTAGATCGCCGCATTGTTCGGCGCCGCCTCGCGCGCTTTGAGAAGCCACACTTCCGCCGCGCGCAGCGAGTCGCGCGCCGCCTCGGCCTTGCCGAGCCCCTCGTAGAACTGCGGTGCAGTCTTCGTTCCGAACTTGACCCCCTGCTCGAGCACCGCGATCGCTTCGGGAATCTTCTTCTCGCGCACGAGCGCCTCGCCGAGACCGAGCTGCGCTTCTGGGAACTTGCGATCGATGTCGGTGGCTTTCCGGAACGCGGCTTCGGCCTCCGCCGGGCGGTCGAGCCGGAGCAGCACCGAGCCCTGGCCGCGATACGGGTCGGCGAGACGCGGATCGAGCTCGGAGGCCTTCTGGAACTCGAGGAGCGCCGCCTGCCAGCTCCGCTTCCGCTCGAGCGCGAGCCCGAGATGAAGGTGCGCCTGCGCGTCGTTCGGCGTCTCCGCGACGGCGGTCCGGAACGCTGCGATCGCGTCGTCCGTGCGGCCTCCGGCGAGCGCGTCCTTCCCGTCCTTCATGGCGTCCGCCGCCGCCGGCAGCGCGCACACGAGCGCGATGCCAAACGCGAGCAGGAATCCGACGCAGGAGCGCGCGGACACGATGGCGGGTTGCGGGTGGAGTCGGCGTTCGATCGAAGCCTTTCTCATCGGCCTTATTCCCTCGTGGAGCGGCTCCGGGCGGAGCGCGTTCCGGTCAATGCGACGAGGCCGTCGGCAGACGGCGGTTGAAGCGCACCGGCACGGTTGCCGGCACCCTGTGGTCATCGCGCACGAGCCTTTGTCCCGGCTCGCTGGTGGCAAACGTGATGAATCCGTGTCCCAGACGCACGCCGGGAACGCGGGTCACCAGGTTGAAGGAGCGAGTGAGCGGATAGTCGCGGTGATAGACCGTTTCGGCGTCCAGCTCGACGTAGGGCATTCCCTTCGCGCGCGAGACCGCAAGCAGCTTGATCCCCGGTCCGAGCGCGGGCTGGGCGACGAAGCCGAGCGCGTCGGGACGGTTCCTCACTTCCCGCACGACGGCCGCATCGTCCATTGCAAGCACCGCGGCGGTCGAAACCGCTTCGCGCTCGGCGACCTGCCGGGCGACGTACTGCGCGAGCCCCTTCTCCGGATCCTGCACGACGGGAACGAGACGACGGTCCGGACCGCCGAGATCGGCCCACGACGTGATCTCGCCCGAGAGGATCTCGCGCAGATCGTCGTACGAAACCTGATTGACGGGGTTGGAAGGGTGCGCGATCACGGCCACTCCCTCCCGCGCCCAGCGGTACGCCTCCATCTCCAGTGCGGCCTCCGTGGCCGCCTGCCGCTCGATCGGTTCGATCTCGCGGCCGATGACGGCCAGATCCGCCCGGTTTTCGAAGACGTCGGCCATGGCCTCGCGCGATTCCCGCGCGGTCACGGCGATGGTGGCCTCCGGATACGACTTCATGAAGGCTTCCGCCGTGGCCCGGACAGTGGCGAACACGTCCGGCTCGGCCGCGATCCGGAGGACTCCGCTCGTGAGCGTGTCCTTTCGCCGATCCCGGACGGCGCTTTCCGGTCCACAGCCGATCAGGCATCCGAAGGCCGCCGCGCCGAGAAGGATTCGGGGGAGGCTTCCGGAGAACTGTGATGCGGCGAGTCTAAGCCACGGTTCCATCATCGTCAACGCCGCCCCGGGCTTCCGCCGGACCGGTCGCGCTCACCTCCCTTCCGCCTGTGGAGTACCCGCCCGAAGGCGCGATGTTTCTCCGGTGAGGGAAGAATTTGCCCGCCCGGGACAGAGCCAGGTGCCCAACCGGCCTCCGGGTTCAAGCCCTGTTCAAGAATTGACTCGAATCGATCGAACCAAAGGATTTGAAATCATGGAGTTGTGTTGTAACCCTCCGGCGCGGCTTCGCCGCGCCGGAACTTAGGGTTCCAGGCGATTGAGGAGGCGCGGGAACGGGATCGTCTCCCGGACGTGCTCGAGGCCGCAGATCCAGGCGAGCGTGCGCTCGACCCCGATTCCGAAGCCTGCGTGCGGGACCGAGCCATAACGCCTGAGATCGAGGTACCACTCGAACGGCTTCTTGGGGAGCCCGTGGGCCTCGATCTGCTGCTCGAGGTAGGCGAGGTTCGCCGATCGCTGCCCGCCGCCCGTGATCTCGCCGTAGCCTTCGGGCGCGAGACAGTCGACCGAGAGACAGTGCTTCGGCGACTCGGGATCGCGCTCCATGTAGAACGCCTTGATCTGAGTCGGGAAGTGATGCACGAACACGGGCCGGTCGAACGACTCGGCGATCGCCGTCTCGTCCGGCGCGCCGAAGTCGCCGCCCCACTCGAACGGCATTCCCTTCGAGTGCAGGAGCTCGACCGCGGCATCGTAGTGGAGCCGGTGGAATGGCTTCTTCACCTGGGACAGGTGCTTCGTATCGCGCTCGAGGTGCGCGAGCTCGGCTTTCCGCTCCTCGAGCACGCGGCCCACGACCTCGGTCAGCATGTCCTCTTCGAGCGCCATCACGTCGTCGAGCGTCGCCCACGCCATCTCGGGCTCGAGCATCCAGAACTCGATCAGATGGCGCCGCGTCTTCGACTTCTCGGCGCGGAACGTGGGCCCGAACGAGTACACCTTGCCGAACGCCATCGCGGCCGCTTCCATATAGAGCTGGCCGCTTTGCGTGAGATACGCCTTCTGGTCGAAGTACTGGGTCTCGAACAGCGTCGTCGTTCCTTCGCACGCGTTGGGCGTGAAGATGGGCGCGTCCACGAGCACGAATCCGCGCGCGTCGAAGTAGTTCCGAAGCGCCGCGATGAGTGTGGCGCGCACGCGCAGGATCGCGTGCTGCCGCGGCGAGCGGAGCCACAGGTGCCGGTGGTCCATCAGGAACTCGGTGCCGTGCTCCTTGGGCGAGATCGGATAGGGCTCGGCCCGGTGCACGACCGTGATCCCGGTGAGCGCGATCTCGTACCCCCCCGGAGCGCGCGCTTCGGCGCGCGGCACGCCCGTCACGACGACCGCCGACTCCTGGGGCAGGTTGTCGAGCCGCTCGAACATCTCGTCGGCGAGCTCGCCCAGGACCCCCACCCCCTGGACCACGCCCGTCCCGTCGCGGACGACCAGGAACGCGATCTTTCCGCTCCCCCGGCGCTGGTGCACCCAGCCGCGGACCTCGACCTCCTGGCCCACGAAGCGGCCGAGGTCGGAAATGGCGACGACATTCAAGGTTCGGGCTTCGGGCACCGATGACTCCCGGGAAGGGCCCCGTCCGGAATGGGCGAGGGAATTCTCAAGATCGGACACGAGGGAGCCGATACCGGGGACGGGAATCCGGGTCCCGGCGATCCGGCATGGCGACGGGCACGCTAGCGACAGGCCTTCCGGCCTGTCAAGGAAAAGCCTTGATGAGATCGAGTGTTAGCTCATTGCGCCGGCTCGCGAGCGGCGTCCTTGGCGGAGCGGTTTGTTTCGCCGCGAGCACGTTCGTGCTGGCGGCGGAGCCGACGGCGGTCGCGTCCGTCGTTTCGCACGCCGCCGACCGAGTCGCGAGCACGACGATGCCGCCGCCCGGGTTCGGCGAGCACCCGCCCACGGACCCGGCGGATCTCCAAGGCTGGCTCGACTACAAGGCCGTCCACGATCTCCCTTCGCTCCCGCACGCCGCACTGCTCCTGTTCCGCCTCGGCAAGGAAGCGCAACAGCGCGGCGATCACGAGACGGCCGTGCGCCTGTGGCGCGGCGCGGAGGAGCTCGACCCGTCGCTCCTCGCGCCCCGTTTCGCGCTTGCGCGGCACTTCCTGGGACGCGATCCGTCGCAGGGGCTGATCGAGATCGCGCGCATCGTCGGGATGGCGCGGTCGAGCTTCCGCATGCAGCACTTCATGGTGTCCTACGCGCTCTTCTACGGACTGAGCGCGCTCTACCTCGCGACTCTCGGGGTCGCGCTCCTCGTCTGCTGGCGCCACCGGAACCGGATCCGTCACGTCCTGCAGGAGCTCATGCTGCGCTTCCTGCCCGAGAACCGGGCCCAGATCTGGTCGTGGGTCCTGATCCTCCTGCCGTTTGCGCTCGGCCTCGGGATCGCGATCCCGGCCGTGTTCCTGCTCGCCGTCATGTGGCACTACCTCAGGAAGTCCGAGCGCGTCGCGTTCGGGCTCCTCGTGGGACTCCTGTGCGCAAGCCCGTTCGTCATGCGCGTGTTCGACGATCTCTCGCGCGCGGCGCGCGTCGAGCAGGCGCCGTTCTACTCGACGATCGATCTCGATCACGAGGCGTATTCCCCGGAGCGGATGGACGAGCTCACGCGGCTCGCCGCCGAGCACCCGGAGAACGCGTTCCTGGCGTTCGCGGAAGGCTGGATGGCCCAGCGCGGCCAGCGCTACGACGAAGCGGTCGCGGCCTACCAGCGCGCGCAGGCAGCGTGGCCGCGCGAGGCGCGCATCCCGAACAACCTGGGCAACATCGAGTTCCTGCGCGGCAACGTGACCGCGGCCGAAGCGTCGTACAAGCGCGCGATCGAGCTCGCCCCCCGCTGGGCGGCGCCGCACTACAACCTGGGCCAGCTCCACACGGCACGCTTCCGTTACGCCGAGGCGAGCGAGGAGATCGCGCAGGCGACCGCGCTCGACTTCGATCTCGTTCGGAACCTGCAGGCACGCTCCGCCCTCCGCTCGACCGCGGCCCTCGCCGAGGAGTGGCTCGAGCCGCCCGGCCAGTGGCAGGCGCTGTTCGCCGCCGCTCCGCTCAGCAGCGGCCGCGGCGCCGCACCGCCGCTCTGGCGGCCGTGGTTCGAGAGCCGCGGGGTTCCGGTCGCGGTGTGGGCCGGGCTCTTCACGGTGCTCGGTCTTGCGATCGGATTCATGCTCCACCACCAGCTTCCGGCGCGCGTGTGCGGAAACTGCGGAGCCGCCGTGTGCCGGCGCTGCGCGACCCGTCGCCGCGACCAGGTGCTGTGCGTCGAGTGCGCGACGCTGGTCGCGAACGCGACCACGCCCGAATTCGGCCGGCTCCTCCTCTTCAAGCGCCGTCGCGAGACGCGGCGTGCGCAGGGAAGGATCCGCTCGTTGATCGCCGCCGTCGTGCCGGGCTACGGGGCCGTCGCCTACGAGAAGGTCCTCACGGGCTGGATTCTCGGCGTCTTTGCGAGCCTCTGCCTGCTCCTCCTCGTGGCCGGCAGCGCACCGTTTCCGTACGACCCGCGCCTGCCGCTCGGATCCCCTCGGCCGCTCGGCGGGTTTGCGCTCTTCGGATTCCTCGTCGTGTACGCGATCTCGGTCCTCCATTACCTGTCCGTTCACGGCCGGGCGAATGAGGAGGAGGCCGGCCTCGAAGCGACGGGCACCCGCAAGGGACCGCGCCTCCAGCAGGCGGCTTAGGAGAAGCCATGGCCCTTTCCGGAAGCCTTCGCGAATTCTCGCTCAGCGAGATCCTGCAGCTCCTCTCGAGCCAGCGGAAGACGGGGTCGCTCCGCCTGACGCGCGGCACCGAGAGCCGTGTGGTCTACCTGCTCGAGGGGCGCGTGGCATCGGTGCGGGACCGCGGCTTCGGCGACGACGACCCGCTCGCGCGCTTCCTCCGGCGCGTGCGCCGGCTCTCCGAAGAGCAGCTGCGCGGGATCGCCTCGATCCACGCCGAGAGCGGGCGCGACCTGGTCGACCTGCTCCTGAACGGTCGCTACATGGAGCGCGAGGAGCTTTCGATCCTCTACGAGCGTCTCGTGCTCGACGTTCTGCACGAGATCCTCGGCTGGGACGACGGCATCTACTCGTTCTCGAACGTGGCCCCGCCCGAGAGCGTGCTTCCGATCTCGCTCTCGACCGAGTCCATGCTCATGGAGGCCGTGCGCCGCCAGGACGAGCTCCGCCGCTACCGCACGCGGCTCTCGGATCCGTCGCTCATCCTGGGCTTGAAGGAGCTCCCCGATCCGGACGCGTCGCTCACCGAGGAGGAGAAGGAGCTGTTTGGTCTCGTCGACGGGCGCCGCTCGCTCGGCGAGCTCGTGACCGAAGCACCGCTCACCGACTTCGAAGCGTACGAAGCGCTCTTCCGTCTCGTCGAATCCGGGTGGATCGAGATCCAGGGCCGCCGCGCTCCGCAGCGGATCGTGCCCGAGGACACGGACGAGAAGACCGGGCTCGGAAGCCACTGGCGGATCGAAGGGGCGCTTGCGGGCGCGTGCCTCGTGCTCGTCCTGGTTGTCCAGATCCTCGCGTGGCGGACGGCGCGTCCGACCCCGCCCACGCCGACTGACGCCTACACTTCGCTCGGACTGCGCGACGTCCAGGTCGCGATCGAGACCTACCGCGTCCAGAACGGGCGCTATCCGAGCCGTCTCGAGGAGCTCGTCGAGTCGGGCTGGCTCCACCAGCGCCAGCTCACGCCGAACGGCTTCGCGCTCGAGTACGGTCCGGCCTCAGGCGGTGCGAGCTACTCGCTTTCGGTCGCCTCGCGCCGCTAGTTTCTCGCGCGCCGCGCGAGCCTAGAGCGCGGGCCTAGAGTGCGCGCTCCGCGGCGGCTATCCGCTCCGCCGCGGCCAGGAGATCCGGCTCGACATCCCCGTCGGAATGCCCTGCAAGAAGCGCCTTCCCGCGCTCCGTCATTCCCCAGCCCGTGAGAACGAGGAGCGGCTTCACGCCCGCGCGGCGTCCCGCTTCGACGTCCTTCGCGCCGTCCCCCACCATCCACGAGCCGCGCCGCTCGAGGCCGAGCTCGCGCAGCGCGCGCTCGAGGAGCCCGGGATTCGGCTTCCGGCAGTCGCATTCTTCGTCCGGACGATGCGGGCAGACGTAGAGGCCGGAAAGCTCGACCTGTTCGGCGCGCAGGAGCTCGCGCAGTCGCTCGTGCACGTGCTCGACGGCCTGGGCGGTCACGATGCCCCGCCCGATCGCCGACTGGTTCGTGACCACGACGAGCGCGTACCCGGCGCGATCGAGGATGCGAAGCGCGGCGCCGACTCCGGGGAGGAGTCGGACGCGCGACGGATCGCCGAGATAGCCGAGCTCGGGCATGAGCGTCCCGTCCCGGTCGAGGAAGACTGCACGGCGTCGCGGGCGCGCGCGCGTGGAACGGACCGCGTCGGGTGCGGAACCCCCCGTGCTCGCCGCTGCGCCCGTTGACCCGCTCGAGAGTCCCGCCGCGACTTCCTGCGGATCCACGGCATACAGACAGCGGTACGCATCGGCGATCGCGCACGTGCGAAGGAAGCACGGTGCGCACGGTGGCGGATGGGAGACGACCGCGACGCGCTCGCCGCGGGGTGCGGTCCAGCGTGGATCGGTCGAGCCGAAGACGACGGCGACCGGTCGCCCGAGTGCTGCGGCGAGGTGCGCGACACCCGAGTCGTTCGAGATCACGGCATCCGCGCGGGCGAGAAGTCCGGCGAGCCCGAGGAGGTCCGTCTCGCCTGCGAGATCGACCGTGGCGTACGGACCGGTGGCGGACGCGGCACGAACGGCAGCGGTCGCCGGGCGGTCCTCCTCCCCTCCGACCAGGACGACGGTGGCCGACGCTGGATCGGCCTCTGCGAGCGCCCAGAGA